>JAOADM010000254.1 GCA_026417315.1 Limisphaera sp. | reverse complement strand
GGAGATGTGTATAAGAGACAGTCGCATCCTGGGGCTGGAGAAGGTCCCAAGGGTCCGGCTGTTCGCCGGTTAAAGCGGTACGCGAGCTGGGTTCAGAACGTCGTGAGACAGTTCGGTCCTTATCCACTGTGGGCGCAGGAGGCTTGAGGGATTCCTTCCCTAGTACGAGAGGACCGGGAAGGACGCACCTCTGGTGTGGCAGTTGTCCCGTCAGGGGCAGCGCTGCGTAGCCATGTGCGGAAGGGATAAGCGCTGAAAGCATCTAAGCGCCAAGCCCCTCCCAAGATCAGGCCTCCCGGACCGCAAGGTCCCTGAAGACCCCCGGAAGACTACCGGGTTGATAGGCCAGACGTGTAAGCGGAGCAATCCGTTCAGCCGACTGGTCCTAATCGGTCGTGCGGCTTGATCGTCTTCTCCGTCGCAAGACGGAAGGCGATTTTCGACCCGCGACTGCAGCTCCCTTGTGGCGCTGTGCGCAGTTTTCAGAGAACCCCGCGCTCTTTCAAAGGCTTTGGGTCCTGCCCGCTCGGCCCACCGGGCCGGAGCAGGCATAGGTGACCCGGAAGGATTTTCTGGTGGCCATGAAGCAGCGGACCCACCCGTTCCCATTCCGAACACGGCCGTGAAACGCTGCATTGCCGATGGTAGTGGTTGTCTAGCTTCCGCGAGAGTAGGTTGCTGCCAGAACTCATTATGCGGCAGTTGGAGCCTCAAGCTTCAACTGCCGCTTCTTTTTGGTCATGACCGGGCTCGTGGGCCAGGGACCTGTGCAGCCCGCGCGCCCCGAACCCCTCACTCCGGCCCCCCAACGCCGCCCCTCACCCCCTCCAGGCCGGAGCCGCTCCAGAAGGATCTGCTCCGGGCAAAAAACCGCCTGGTGGCGCTTCTCTCGAAGAAGGCTCGAAGGGAATGCGCGCTTGGGCCCGGGCCGGCTCGGCACGGCCAACGGGCGCCGAAGCCGCCAACTCTGATGACAAGCGGACGAGCCCCAACTCGAAACAGGCCGCTTCATGACCCGAGTGGACGACTTGGCTGGAATGCGGCCGAGCGACGAAGCGGGATGCTCCCGCCCTGCACAAGAAGTAATTGGACAGCGGAGGAACCTCCGAAGCCCGCGTCCGGGCGACTCTTTGAGGGACGTCCCGAATCCCTACCGGGGTCATGGAGGCGCCGTTGGCCGCGAAACGCCAGACCGCGCCAACCCCGTCGGGCAACCGACGCCCCGCCAAATGCGCTTTTTGGCCCGACTTTCCCGCCATGAGAGCGCGGGGATTTTGAACGGTCCGTGCGGCGGTTGGGGCGCTCCCCGGGATTCGCTTCGAGCCGATGCATGACCCGACCCTGCCTGCTGACGGCATGGAGCTCGAATGCGCCGCAGGCACGTCTCCCGTTTTCTCTGCGGCATTGCGAAAAGTCGCCACTCGGACGGCCGGCTGGCTCCTTGGTGCGGCTTGAGACCGAAGCCGGGGCGTCGCATCTTGTTTTTATGCAGATTGGGTCACTCAAATTGGCCACCAACCTTTTTCTGGCCCCGCTGGCGGGTTACACCAACCTGCCTTTCCGGCTCGTAATCCGGGAAATCGGCGGCGTCGGGCTGGCCACCACGGACCTGGTCAACGCCAGGTCTTTGTTGGAACGGCGTCCGAAGGCCCTGAAGCTGGTGCAAATGCATCCGGCGGATCAACCCCTGGCGGTCCAGTTGTTCGGCAGCAAACCCGAGGAGATGCGGGATGCCGCCCAGATGGTCGAGGCCCTGGGCGCGGCCGTGGTGGACATCAACATGGGTTGTCCGGTCCGGAAGGTTTGTCAGGTGGGTGCCGGAAGTGCGTTGATGCGCAGCATCGACCAGGCCGTGGCGGTGGCCAGAGCCGTGGTGGAGGCGGTTCGCATCCCCGTGACCGCGAAAATGCGGCTCGGTTGGGATGCTCGAAACCTGACGGCGCCGGACTTGGCCCGCGCCCTAGAAGATGTGGGCGTGGCCGCCATCACGGTTCACGGACGAACAAGAGAACAGGGATTCAGTGGTCAAGTGAGCCTGGAAGGCATCCGGAGGGTGGTCCAAGCGGTGCACCGCATCCCGGTCATCGGCAACGGGGACGTGACGACCCCGGAAGCAGCCTGGACCATGTTGGAGGTCACCGGCTGCGCCGGGGTCAGCATCGGTCGCGGGGCCTTTTACGACCCCTGGATTTTCCAGCGAACATGGGCCTACCTGCGGTTGCGGGGCCATCCCGAGGCCCTGGGGACATCTCCGTCGAGCCGGGGGGAACCACCGGGCGCAGTGCCGCCTCCCGAACCGAGTTTCGAGGAACGGATTCGTGTGATGCGCCGGCACCTCGATCTGATGGTGGAAGTTTTCGGAGAAGAGACCGGATGCAAGATGTTTCGCAAGGTGGCTCCCTGGTATGCCCGGCGGTTCGGGCCCAACCATGAATTCAACCGCCGCATCGTCCACTTGAGCCGGCGTGAAGAGTTCGAGGAGATCCTGGCCGAGTACCTCCGCTGGCGGCGTCAGTTCCTGGATGAACAGGGCAACTTGCTGCCCCGCTACCAGCCTGCGCCGTTGACCATGAACTTCCAAGAAACGTCGGGGCCTGGCGAGGAACTCCAAGCGGTCCCGGTTCCTGCCGGGCCGGTGGAATACTGGTAAGCAACCAGACGTCCTCCAACGGGGCAGATCCTCCTGCAAGCCGGGCGCGGACCTGCCAGTCCGCTTCCACTGTCGGCCGGGGGCGCCGGGAGCGCCGGACCAAGGTGGCGCCCGCCCCCGGGACGGTCGCGGCCAACCGCACCATGCATCTGCCCTGTACGGTTTCCCAACCGGGCAAGTTTGAGCTTCTAAGCACCAGATTCCCAATCCAAGGGAAATGTCGATTTGCCACAGCTGTCCCGTGCCGCAGACGCCCGAAAGTCCGCCCCGTTGACGGGGTGTCCGGGAAATGAAATGCACCGCGCCGCAAATCTCCAGCACCGGGAGCCCTGCCGCGCGAAGGCCGCAACCGGCCCCAATCCCGAGCAGTCCTCGATAATTCACTGGCAGCCAAAACCCATCCAAGGGTCGGGAAGATTTCGCCCCCACGGCCTGCCGCGGATTTGCCCCTGCAGGGCGCGGATGGATCGGCCCCGGGGCACGGCCCCGGCCACGCTGGCCAATCGGGATTCCTTTCGTCTCAAAGGGTTCAGTTCGGAGTGGCCTGCCCCGCGAACCTGGTGTTCGTCGTTGGACAGCGCCCTTTTCGGGCGTGGCGGATTGGGGGAGGAGTCGCGGATGGATTCCTCCGGGCTGAGGAATGAGCCGACGCCATTCATGGAGGGCCAAAGGCGCATGCCGGTTTTGGCACATCGGCCTCATGAATCCCGTTGAAATCACGTTTTCGCTCGAATCTCCGGTGCCGGGGACGTCTGAAATCCCGTCGAGCTTTCGGGCGTGTCCAAACCCTGAAATGCCCTGTGGGCCACGCCCCGAGCCTGCCGGGCGTGGTTGCATCCCGGGGATCAGCTGTGCGGTTACATGGGCGCGGACTCTCCACGGCGCCTGAGAGACCGAATCTTACCGAGCTCGGCCGATTCTCGCCTTCGCTCCGGGTGATGCGACTTTTGGTTTCGAGCAGCCCCTTGCTACACGCGTCTCTTGCTTGTTCCAACATCTTCCGGCCCGGATCGCAGGATGAGGATTGTGCAGCAGGAGTCGGTCGCGGGCAAAAGCCCGGCTGTCCCGTGGGACAGAAAGGAATTCCCCGGGCCATTTGGAAGTCGAGCTTCCCCGTTCCCTTCCTCCCGGATAACGCCCCTGTTCAGAGGCCCGATGGCCGATTGTTTCACGGTTGAAGGTGGGGCGCGGCGCTGTTTCGGTAGCTCGGGCTGGGCGTCTCCCCCGAGCGCGCATCCTGATTCAGAATCAGGACATCGCCTTGGGCAGGCCGGCGGAGGCGGTCGGTGATGGCCCCAGCACGTCGGGATCCAGCGATGCCGGCATAACGAAGAAGTCCGCAGAGAATCCACCAAGAGGCCGTCCTTGTGAGTCGCATGCCCACACGCTGCCTCGCGGCGGATGGGGATTGCCCCCAGGGAACCGACGGCAATGCGACTTCTGCGGGGGAGAGACGGAAGAAGGATTCTGCCCGGACGGGTGCCTCTTCGGCGGGATGGTGGGAGCGAGCCGGTAACGGTTCATTGGACTTCCTCAAGGGGCTTCAAGGGCGGGATGTTGGCCGGCGCTGACCGGTTGAAAGGTGCCCTGCAACGGATCCTAGCGGCTTTGGACTGGCGCCCGAGGGATTTCGGGTCCATGCTGCGGGGCGAAGGTTATGGCTGAGTGGAAAGGGACTTACACTGCGTTGGTGACGCCGTTTCGGGATGGCCATATTGACGAGGCGGCGTTGGAACGATTGATCGAGCGGCAGGTGCGCGCGGGCGTGGACGGAGTTGTGCCGGTGGGCACCACGGGCGAATCTTCGACGCTCGATTATGAAGAGCATGTGCGCGTGATCGAGCTGACGGTGAAGGTGGCCGCGGGAAGGACCAAGGTGATGGCCGGGAGCGGCGCGAATTCCACGAAGGAGGCCATTTATTTGACCCAGCGTGCCGAGGCGGCCGGGGCGGACGCCACCTTGCAAGTCGCCCCGTATTACAACCGGCCGACGCAGGAGGGATTGTTTCAGCATTTTCGAGAGGTGGCGCGGGCGACGCGGCTGCCGGTCATCTTGTACAACATCCCCAGCCGATGCGGCGTGGAGATCGCGGTGGACACAGTGCGGAGGCTGGCCGAGGCGTGCCCGAACGTGGTGGGCATCAAGGAGGCCGGCGGCAACCCCGATCGGGTGAGCCAGTTGCGCGCCGCCCTGGGTCCGCGGTTCTGGATCCTCAGCGGTGACGACGCTCTGACGCTGCCGTTCATGGCGGTGGG
>JAOADM010000253.1 GCA_026417315.1 Limisphaera sp. | reverse complement strand
AGATCCAACAGCGCGCCCACCTCGAAACCGCGCTGCCGCCGCCGCGGCTGCAGGCTGAAACCGCCCGCACCTGTCACCAGCTCCGGCTGTTTGCAACGCTCATCGAACAGGGCTGGTGTTGGGATGCCCGCATTGACCATCCCGATCCCACCCGACAGCCCCTGCCCAAGCCGGATGTGCGGTCGCACCTCATTCCCCTCGGGCCGGTGGCCGTCTTCAGCAGCAGCAACTTCCCCCTGGCGTTCTCGGTGGCCGGAGGGGACACGGCCTCGGCCCTGGCGGCCGGGTGCACCGTTCTGGTGAAGGCCCACCAAAACCACATGGGCACCTCGGAAATCGTGGGACGTCTCATTCAACAGGCCGTGCGGGAATGCAACGCTCCGGAGGGCACCTTCGCCCTGCTGTTTGGCCGGGGCGCGGACATCGGTCAGGCGCTCGTGCGGCATCCCCTGGTCAAAGCGGTGGGCTTTACCGGATCGCGCCAGGGCGGGCGGGCACTCATGGACGCGGCCGCGGCGCGCCGGGAACCCATCCCGGTCTATGCCGAGATGGGCAGCATCAACCCGGTCTTCCTCCTGCCGGGGCCACTTCGTCAAAATGCGGAAACCATCGCCGCGGGGCTCCATGCCTCGGTGACCCTGGGGGTGGGACAGTTCTGCACCTGTCCGGGACTGGTTCTGGCCCCGACCGGTCCCGACACGGATCGGTTCTTGGCAGCACTGCAGCAGCGCATGGAAAACACGCCACCGGGAGTCATGCTCACCGCGGAGCTGTGTGCCGCTTTCCATGCCGGGGTGCGAAGGTGCCTGCAAATCCCGGGGGTGCAACGCCTGACGTCGGCGCGGGCCGAGTCCGACCCGGCTGGGACCCGTGCCGCAGCCACCTTGTTGACCACCACTGCCGAGGTTTTCCTCGCTCACGAGAGTCTCATGGAGGAGGTGTTCGGGCCTTCGACCCTGGTGATCCTGTGCAGGGGTTTTGCGCAAATGTTGGCAGTGGCAGAGAGCCTCGAGGGCCAGCTCACCGCCACGCTGCACGCCACGCCGGAGGAGTTGATCGAGCACCGCGACCTGGTCCGGGCGCTCGAACTGAAGGTGGGTCGCCTCATCTTCAACGGGTTTCCCACCGGGGTCGAGGTGTGCCACGCCATGGTGCATGGCGGTCCCTACCCGGCCACGTCCGACGGCCGGTCCACTTCGGTCGGTACCCGGGCCATCCTTCGCTTCCTGCGTCCCGTGTGCTACCAAAACTTTCCCGACGCGGCGTTGCCCGAGACGCTGCAGGAGGCCAATCCGCTGGGCCTGTTCCGCATTGTGGACGGCCAACCCACAGGCCCTGCGGATCGCTCCTCTGCCAGCCGGTGAGGGGCTCGCGCCCGCAGCCGCGGTGTTCCCCGGGTGCAGGGCCTGGCGGCATTCCGGGGCGGCGATTCTTGCGCGGCGCCGCGCGGGCGACGACAACGTCCCGCAGCCGTGGGCCCAAGGAGCTGCCAGATCGACCCGAGCCCATCGCCCCGGGCCCGGGCCGGCCCCGCAGCCCGTTCCTATGACCGGCGAATTCCCCAGCAGAACGGATCCGCCGGGTCCAGACGCAGACGCCCCTCCGCGTTTACGTGGGCCGACCCGGTGATCACGGGCTCGATCCAGCTGCGTGGGCGGTCCAACCACCGGTAATGTCCTGCGAACGTGCTGCCCACGATGCTTTCCTGCACCCACGTTTCGCCCTCGGCCAATCGGCCATCTGCGGCCAGGCAGGCGAGTTTTGCACTGGTCCCCGTGCCGCACGGCGACCGATCGTAGGCGCCCCCGGGGCACAGGACGAAATTGCGCGCGTGCGCCCCCGGGCGCGTGGGGGGGCCGTACAGCTCGACGTGGTCAACCTCGGGAAAGCCCTGCGCGTTCACCGCTCGACGCACCCGCCAGGCGAAATCGGTCAGAGTCTCCACGTGCTCCAGCGAGAGCGACAGATGGTGGTGCTCCACCAGGAAAAACCAGTTGCCGCCCCAGGCCACGTCGCCGGTCACCGGACCATGACCCGGCACTTCCACGGTGTAGGCTTTGCGGACGCGGTAACTGGGCACATTCACCACCGAAACCTGTCCGTCCGGGTGGAGCGTGGCCCGGACCACGCCGACCGGTGTTTCAATGCGGTATTCTCCCGGGCCAATGCGCCCCAAATGCGCCAGCGTGGCCACCACGCCGATCGTCCCGTGGCCGCACATGCCGAGGTACCCAACGTTGTTGAAAAAAATGACCCCGGTGATGCACGCCGGATCCTCGGGAGGAACCAAGAGCGCGCCGACCCAGACGTCGGAGCCCCGCGGCTCGTTGACAATGGCGGAGCGGTAGAGATCGAACTCGCTCTCGAACCGGCGACGCCGCTCCGCTAACGGACCGCGGCCCAGATCGGGTCCGCCCTCGATCACCACCCGTGTGGGTTCGCCGCCCGTGTGCGAATCCACCACCACAATCCACTGCACGGCTTGCATGGTATCCTCCGCGCCCAGCCTACGATCCTTTCTTTCGGCCCTGCAAGGCCGGCCGCCCCGGAATCGTTGCCCCGGTTCGGATGCGCCTCCGAATTCCGGGCGGGCGAGGGCAATCGCTTCCACGGCCCCGAAGAGTCAGGAGCACGGGTTTGCTCGCGCATGGCAAAGGGGGCATTTCGCGCCTTGTGGGGCTGCGCGCCCCACCACACAAGCTCGCGGCCTCAGCGGGAACACGGCTGATCCAGGCCCAACCGATGCGCAGCCAGTTGACCCAGGGCGATGCCCCCGTCGTTGGGGGGCACGCGCTGCGGCCAGTACGGCCGGAACCCCGAGCTGCGCAACTGGCGGACGGACCAGGCCAGGAGCCACTGGTTTTGAAAGCAGCCGCCGCCCAGTAACACCGCTTCGCACGACTCGAGTCGGGCCACGGCCACGATGGCCGCGACCAGGCTCTGGTGGAATCGCGTGGCCACCACGGCCGGGGACACGCCCGTGGCGACCTCCGTGAGGATCGAGCGAATCAGCGGGCCCCAGTCGAGCTCCCGCGGTCCGCCGGGCGCGCGCGGTTCGCGCACGGGCAGCGGGTACGGAGCCCAGGCGGCTTCGGCGTCCACGCAGAACTCCAGGTCCATCGCCGCCTGGGCCTCGAACTGGCTTCGACTGCGCAGACCCACCAGGCAGGCCACGGCATCGAACAACCGTCCGACACTGCTGCACCACGGCGCGTGAATGCCGGCCTCGGCCATGCGCCAGAGCAGCGCGGTTTCCTGGGCCGTGAACCAGCGTCTGCAGCAGTCGCGCGCGCGTGGTTCCAGGGTCGGATCCTCCCGGCACAGCTCGTACAGCAGGCCCAGCGCCGTGCGGCGCGGTTCCCGGACCGCGACGTCTCCCCCGGGCAGGCGAAATTGGCGGAAGGTTGCCACGCGCGTCGCCTGTCCGCGTGCCACACGAAAGAATTCCCCTCCCCAAACCGTCCCGTCCCAGCCCAGACCGGTCCCGTCCCAGGCCACCCCGAGCACGGGTGGCTCCAACTCGTTTTCGACCAACACGGCAAGGACGTGGGCCAGATGATGCTGCACCGCGCGGCAGAACGACGGTTGTGGTGCCGCCGGGTGGGCGGCAGCAGTCTGGCCGGGATGGGCCATTCGCAGGGCGTGCCGGGTCGAAAGGTAATCCGGGTGCAGGTCGCAAATCACAACTGCGGGCGGCGCGTTGTACAGTCGGGGCAGGTCCCGCACCACGCTCCGGAAGGCCCGTTCCGCGGCCTCGGTTTCGAGATCGCCGATGTGTTGGCTGAGGAACGCGTCCCGGCCGATCGCCAGACCCACGGTGTTTTTCAGGTGGGCCCCCACAGCCAGCACGGACGGGGGCGTCTCCGAGGTCGCCGGGGGGCCGGATGCGGCACGCACGGGCAGGGGAACGGGCAGCGGTGCGTAACCGCGGGCCCGGCGCAGCAGAAGTTCGCGGCCCTCCACCACACGGACCACGGAATCGTCCACGTGCCGTGCAATGGGACGGTTGTGGACGAGGAACAGGTCGGCAATGCCACCGAGCCGTTCGAGGGCTTCCTGCTCGTCGGTGCAGATGGGTTCGTCACTGAGATTGCCGCTGGTGGCCACCACGGGTTCGGCCAGTTCGCGCAGCAGCAAATGATGGAGCGGCGTGTACGGCAGCATCACGCCCAAGGACGGATTGCCCGGAGCCACCGCCGGAGCAATCTGTGGCCCGCCGGGATCCGGCCGGGCATGCCTCCGCAGCAGCACGATGGGAGCCTCCGGCCCGGTCAACACGCGCAGCTCCGTCGGCTCCAGCCGGCAGACCTGGCGAATCTGGGCGACCGAGGGAAACATGAGCGCAAAAGGCTTGGCCTCGCGGTGCTTTCGCTGCCGGAGCCGTTGGACGGCCTCCTCCAGGCGGGCCAGCACCACCAGGTGGAATCCGCCCAGCCCCTTGACCGCCACGATCGCCCCGGACCGCAACGCGTCGGCCACCTGCCGGAGCAAACCCAGCGTGGCTGCGGCCGCAGCCGAGGAATCGTTCCGTCCTTCCGGAGGCCGGCTGCTGGCGAGTCGGCGGCCCTCAGCCGACCAAAGCTCCAGGTGCGGACCGCAGCGGGGACACGCATTCGGCTGGGCGTGGAAGCGGCGGTTGGCGGGGTCGTGGTATTCGGCCTGACAGGCCGCGCACATGACGAACCCGGCCATGGTGGTGTGCGGCCGGTCGTAGGGCAGCGCGGTAATGATGCTGTAGCGCGGGCCGCAGTGGGTGCAGTTGATGAAGGGGTACGCAAACCGGCGGTCCGCCGGGTCGAACAGCTCGCGCAAACAATCGTCGCAGGTGGCGATATCCGGAAGCACCAGGGCCCGGACTGGACCGACATGCTCACTGGGCTGGATCGTGAATCCCTGGTGACCGAGCGGGTCGAGCCACGTCGTTTC
>JAOADM010000252.1 GCA_026417315.1 Limisphaera sp. | reverse complement strand
TGACCGGGAATGTGATCGGGTACATGGCCGAGCCTGCGCCGGTGGAGCCGCCGGTGCTGACGGTGGGGCGGCAGGGCAACAACGTGGTGATCTCGTGGAGTCCGGCCGGTGGGCGGCTGGAGAGCAGTCGGGTGCTCGGGCCGGAAGCGGTTTGGACGACGGAGACGACGGCCAATCCGGCGGTGATTCCGATCACGGGCACGGCCAAGTACTTCCGGGTGGTGCGGTAGGCGCGGCGGGTAAGCCGGTCTCCCAAACCAGCCGGCAACAGGTTACGCGGGGTCGGGTCGGCGAGAGGCGGGCCCGACCCCGGTCGTTTTCCGCGGGCATTGCTGACCGCCGAATGAGGCAGTGGCGGGGATTTCTCCAGCCTCCGGTGCGTGAGCCGCATTCGATGTCGCGTTTTGCAAGCACGCTCTGAAATCTGTGGTCGCGCTGCGCAGTGGCACGGTTCGGGGGGCTCGAAGG
The DNA here is from genome assembly GCA_026417315.1 of Limisphaera sp. Taxonomy (GTDB): domain Bacteria; phylum Verrucomicrobiota; class Verrucomicrobiia; order Limisphaerales; family Limisphaeraceae; genus Limisphaera. The sequence continues at coordinate 4,461 of JAOADM010000252.1, read as the reverse complement.
GGTCGGGTCCTGTTTGCGGCAAATACGCCGGAGGCGCGGCTGGTCGACTCGAGCGAGTCAATTTTTGCCATCTCCAGGGAAGGCTACATGCGGGATTTCCGTGCCGTGCAGCGGTGATGGATCAAGGCCCTTGCAGGGATGGGACCGGGCCGGCCCGGAACCAGGCCTCCGGGTACACCGGCAAAAAATGTTGCAAGATGGCCAATCACCGCGAAGCAGTCTCGAGCAAGCCGTCGCAAACTGCGGGTGCAACGTGGTTCTGGCATCCGAGTGCAAGGGTGCCGCCGCTGGGGAGTTGCGAGTGTCCGGGAAGATCGCCGGCAGCCATCTGCGGGGTTTGAGAGAGGGGTTCAGCTGCGGCGATGGTGCATGGGGTTGCATGGGGCCCGGCGCTCGAGGGTAGCGGCCGGTAGGGGTTCAGCGGGTGCCAGAACCACTCTTTTTCTCTGGAGAGCTCGAAGGTCCCGGTTCCTCATGTCCGAAGCCCTGGCGCTCCGCGCAAGCGCGCGGGCAGGACCCGGCCTTTCAGCCTGCGGGACGCTTCGGGTGGTTTCGGAGCTCAAGATGGACAACCTCCTTTCTTGCCGGCTGCGAGCCGAAAGGGGCTGCGAAATCGGAAAAGGGTCGGGGCGATTCAGGGGACGGCAAAGGGGGATACGTGGTGGGGGCGGCGCGTCCGAAGACCGCATTCCACCAGCGCAGGCAAGCCGCGCCGGACAGCCCGCGGATCATGGAGGAGAAAAAGGCGGCTACGGGGCAAAAGTCCGGCCGGACGGATGCAACCTCCTCAGAGGGATCCGTCGTTTTCCGCGTGCGCCGGGCCGTTGGTTTCTGAAGGCCCGGTTTTGCCACCCCTGCCATATGGGTGGCACGACCCTCTTCTCGTGCTTGGATCGTTTTGTCTCCGAGGCGTCCTGTTCGCGACCTCCGCAGGCTGGTCTCCGTCGGTGGTGTGAAAAGCGGGTCGAACCGAACGAGCGGACGGTCCACTCGGGGATCCGTGGCCTCCGAGAGCCCCTCCTGCCAGGCTTGCCAACTCCTCCACGAGCCGCGTCTGAAGCTGGTGTGTGGCCAACCCTATGCCCCCGATCACGTCCGGACCAGTGCCTCCGGCGGGTGAGATCCCTGACGGACGGGGAATCCATGTCAGGAACCCAGGTTGGCCTGACGGGCTTGTCCAAGAGCCGCGGTCGAGGCCGTTCTATTGTCCTCGGGTTCCGGCCCAGGCGCCCCCAACGGGTGCAAGGACGGGACTTGCGAAGCGAGAACTGTGCCTCATGCTCCGCGAAGTGAGCGACAGGAGATTGTGCCGGCAAAGCCTTAGCCGCCGAGTCTCTTCAGCTCCGCGTAAGTGGGGGCCTGAGGTTGGCCCCTCGCTGCGCGCGGTGGGTCGAGCCCCGGCAGCCTGCGACATGCCAAGCTCGGGACTTTCACTACTTTCCGGTTGCGACCACAATGCATCCATGCCTTTGCCAGTGCGTGTCTGCGGGTCCGGCGGGATTGCTCTGGGAATCGTCGTGACATGGGTTTGTGCCGTGGATTGGAGCCACGGCGCAGCAACCTCCGCGGGCCCGGAAGCCCCGACTGCCCGTCCTGCGCCCACAACTTGGACCACCGAGCAGGATCACAGGCACATGTTGGAGCAGCTCGGAATCCGACGGTTGCGTCCCGGACCGAGTGCCCGTGTCGGCCTGCCCAACTCCGCCAACTACGATCCTGCCAGGGCGAATCCGTTCCCGGAGCTCCCTGATCCCCTGCGGTTGAACGACGGGCGCAGGGTGACCTCGGCCGAAATGTGGTGGCAACTGCGCCGACCGGAAATCGTCGAGGCATTCGAGCGCGAAATTTACGGTCGGGTGCCGAAGGATGTGCCCCCGGTTCGGTGGCAGATCACCACCCAGGCCACGGATCGCCTCGTGGGGAACGTTCCGGTGCTGGCCCGGCGGCTGGTGGGGACCGTGGACAACAGCGCCTGTCCCGACATCGAAGTCAATATCCAGCTCACCGTGGTGACGCCGCTGCACGCCGCCGAGCGTGTTCCCGTACTCATCATGTTCGGGGCGTTCGGATGGGACGGGTTTCCACGGCGACCGGAGGAAGCCGGACCGGCCTCCGGCCGGCTGGTGCCCGGCGGCCCGCAGGCGACCGATCCGCCCGCTACTGAACAGTTGATTGCAGCCGGGTGGGGCTACGCAGTTCTCAACCCGACCAGCATTCAGCCTGATCACGGCGCAGGCCTGACCCGTGGCATCATCGGTTTGGTCAATCGCGGTCGCCCACGCAAGCCCGACGACTGGGGGGCCTTGCGCGCATGGGCCTGGGGCGCCGCTCGGGCGCTGGACTACCTGGAGACGGATCCGACCGTGGACCGGCGCAAGGTGGGCATCGAAGGGGTCTCGCGCTACGGCAAGGCCGCGCTGGTGGCGCTGGCGTTCGAGCCGCGGTTTGCCATGGGACTGATCGGTTCTTCCGGGGCCGGGGGCGCCAAGCTGCTGCGGCGCAATTTCGGGGAAACCATCGAAAACCTTGCCTCGTCGGCGGAGTATCACTGGTTCGCGGGCAACTTTTTGAAATACGCGGCAGCCGAGGCGGACTTCGGATCCCGCAACGCAGGGGATCTGCCCGTGGATGCCCATCAACTCATTGCGCTGTGTGCCCCGCGTCTGGTGTTTCTCAGTTACGGCATTCCGGAAAAAGGCGACGCCTTGTGGCTGGATCAGCAGGGCAGTTTCATGGCCGCGGTGGCGGCCGGCCCGGTGTTTCGGCTTTTGGGGGTCCCGGACCTGGGTGTGACCGACGACTACCGCACCGCGCAAATGCCACCGGTGAATCACGGTTTGCTGGACGGGCACCTGGCCTGGCGCCAACACGATGGCGGGCACGAAACCCGCTCGAACATGAAGCACTTCATCGCCTGGGCCAATCGATGGCTTTCCCACGGGGGCGGACCTGCGGTTCGGTGATCCCGCCGCCCGCCTTCGGAATGGCATTCTCCCATCGTCCTCTGTGCCGTCCAGGCGCGCGCCGCGATGCCAACGTGGTGCCCCTTGGCCACTGCGGCTGTCCGAACTGCGGACGGCAGAATCAGGCGGCCGAGGGCGATCCTGAAAACAGCCACGGACACAGGTCCGGGCCCGCGGGTCATCCACGGGCTGGACGTGCGGCGGGGCGGCCCGGTGCAGGGGCGCGCCGCAGATGTTCCGGCAGGCCCGCCTGCACGTCGGATGTTCGTCGACTTGTCGGTCGGCGGTCCGGCGGGTGCATCCGTGTTCCAGTCGGCAATGCCTCGGGCAGTACTCGGCGCGCTGCAGCCTTCCGAGCCCGCCGCGTGTCATCTTTCATCGACGGATCGCCCCTGGGCCGAAGAGGAAGCGTTGGACCGGGTGAGATCCCGGAGCAGCGCATCCATCTTGCGTTGGACCGATTCATCCATCCGGATCAGGGGCGGCCAGGGCCGCTTGAACCCTTCCCCGGGCAGTTTGCGGGTGGCGTCGATCCCGAGCTTGGTGCCAATGCCCAGCTCGCTGGTGGCGTGATCGAGGACATCGGCCGGGCCCCGGGTAAAGATGCAATCCCGGTGCGGGTCGGTGTTGGCGCAGAGGCGGAACAGCACCTCCCGGGTGTCGTGTACGTTCACGTCGTCGTCCACAACCACGATGTACTTGGTGAACATCATTTGGCCCATGCCCCAGAGCCCGTGCATGATTTTGTAAGCCTGCATGGGGTAGGTTTTTTTGATGCTGACAAACACGAGGTTGTGGAACACGCCCTCGGCGGGCAGGGCAATGTCCACGATCTCCGGGAAATTCATTTTGAGCACGGGCAGGAACAGTTTCACGGAGGCGCTGCCCATGTAAAAGTCCTCCATGGGCGGGATGCCCACGATGGTGGCGGGATAGACAGCGTCCTTGCGGTGCGTGATGGCCGTGATGTGAAACACGGGGTACGGCTCGGGCAGCGAGTAGAATCCCGTGTGATCGCCAAACGGACCCTCCTCGCGAAGCGGCTCCCGTGGGTCCACGTAGCCTTCTAGGACCAGATCTGCGTTGGCCGGCACTTCGAGATCGCAGGTCAGGCACGGGACCAGTTCCACCGACTTTTTGCGCAAATACCCTGCCAGGAGGAACTCGTCCAGGCCGTCCGGCAGGGGTGCAGTGGCGGCGAAGGTGTAGACCGGGTCGCCGCCCAAAAAAACCGCCACGGGCATGCGCCGGCCCTGTTCGTAGTAGCGCCGTCCGTGCCGGGCCGCGACTTTTTGCAACTGCCAGTGCATGCCGGTGGTGCGGTCGTCGTAAACCTGCATGCGATACATCCCGACATTGCGTTCCCCGGTGTCCGGATCCCGCGTAACCACGCAGGGCAGCGTGATGAACCGGCCGGCGTCCAGGGGCCAGCATTTGAGAATCGGCAGGTCCAGCAAAGTCGGGACGGGTGCGGTTCGGGCTGCTTCGGGATCCGCAA
>JAOADM010000251.1 GCA_026417315.1 Limisphaera sp. | reverse complement strand
GGCGAGGTCCGCGTGACGGACCTGCCGTTTACGGTGCGGGTACTGCGGTTTTATCCGAATGCCATGGTTTCGGCCCGGCCCGCCGGGGCCACGGGACCGCCGCCGGCCACGCAGGGGTTCGGTCCGCAGGTCCAGTTGACCCCCCTGCCGCATGTGACCGAGATGAACAAACGCGACGTGCCGGCCGCCATCGTCGAGTTGGTCGCCCCCTCCGGTTCCCTGGGGACATGGGTGGTGTCCGAATACATCGGCCAGCCGCAAACGGTCACGGTCGGCAATCGCACCTTCACGCTGGTCATGCGCCTGCAGCGCATTTACAAGCCGTGGACGATCAAGCTGCTGGATTTTCGACATGACCGGTACCCGGGGACCGACATCCCGAAGAATTTTTCGAGTCGGATCCTTTTGACCGATCCGCGCAATGGCACGGAACGGGAGGTCCTGATCTACATGAACAATCCGTTGCGCTATGGCGGCGAGACCTACTACCAGGCCAGTTATGACCCGGACGAAGGGGGGACAGTCTTGCAGGTGGTGCGGAATCCCAGTTGGTTGACGCCCTACGTGGCCTGCGCGCTGGTGACGGTCGGCCTGGTGCTGCAGTTCACCATTCACTTGTTCCGGTTCACGACCCGTTCTGCCTCGTCATGAAATCCTGGATTCTCAAAGCGCTCCCCTGGGCGTTGCTCGCCTTGTTCGCGGCGGACATTGTGGCGATTCTGCTGCCGCGGCCGGAGGGCGAGTTTCATTTGCAGGCGTTCGGTCGGTTGCCGGTGTTGGCCAACGGACGCGTGCAACCGTTCGACTCGTTGGGCCGGAACAGCCTGCTGCAAATCCGGGGCACTGCTTCCGTGCCCCTGGCGGAGAAGAAAAGCTACGAGTTTTGGAAACATCCCCCCAGGCTGCGCGGCGCCGAATGGTTGCTGGAGGTCATGACCCGACCGGAGGTGGCGGACACACGCCCGATCTTCCTCATTCATCATCCCGACCTGATCCACGAGTTGAATCTGCAGGGGAAGGGGGTGGAGAAATCGGGACTGCACTATTTCGCGTACAATGACCTGACCAACGTGCTGGCGCGGATCGAAGCCGAGGGCCGTCAGGCCTTGAACGTGGAGTCCCAGGCGCGCACGGCCTACCAGCGTCAGGTGGTAAAGCTGTTCAATGCCGTGGCGTTGTATCGCCGCCTGAAGTTCACGCTGCAACCGGAGGGGACCGAGGACATGGCCGCCGAGTTGCGCGCTTTTCAGGAAAGCATCGGACCCGGCCTGGCCGCTCTGCGGGCCCGGCAGGCGGGTCGGGACTTCGACAAAGAGGCCCTGGATCGACTGGTCGGCTTTCTGCAGCGCTATGATTTGATGGCCCAACTGGCCTATCCGTGGGTGGTCCCGCCGCCGGATGCGGAGGCACCCCGCGACGCGTGGCAAAACCTGGGCCGACTGCTTTTCGAGACGGGTTTGAGTGGTGGAACATTGCCACCCGCGGTCGGCTGGCTGGCCGAGATCGCCACGGCGTATCGGCAACAGGACGCGGGACGGTTCAATCGGGCGGTGGAGGAATATCGTTCGTGGTTGGCGGTGCATGCACCGGCCGAATCCCGCAAGGGACGGGCGGAGTTCTGGTACAACCAACTGCAGGCCTTTCTCCATGCCATGATCATTTACCTCTGTGCATTTCTGCTGGCGGCGGGCGCCATGCTGACGGTGCAGGCCATGCCGGCCTGGAGCGAGAGCCTGCGTCGGTCCGCCTTTTTCCTGGCGTTGTTGGCGGTGGTCGTGCACACGGCGGGGCTGGCATTCCTCATCTGGCTGGAGCGCCGACCACCGGTGACCAACCTTTATTCCTCCGCGGTGTTCGTGGGCTGGGCGGTGACGCTGCTGGGGGTGGGCGTCGAGCGCGCTTATCGCATGGGTTTGGGCGTGGCGGCTTCGTCGCTGGTGGGGTTCATCACTCTGTTGATCGCACACAACCTGGCCCTGGGCGGCGATACGATGGAGATGATGCGCGCGGTGCTGGACAGCAATTTCTGGTTGGCGACCCACGTCATCACCATGACGCTGGGGTACGCCGCCACGTTCTTTGCCGGGTTCCTGGGCATTCTCTATGTGGTGCTGGGGGTATTCACGCCGCTGCTGGCGCACAAACTCCACGGGAAAGGTCCGGCGCCGCGGCCGCACCCGCGTCCGTTCGGTCCGGATGACGTGGCGGCGGCCACGCTGGGACAGGCTCTGGCCAAGATGATTTACGCCGTCATCTGTTTCGCCACCCTGTTCAGCTTCGCGGGGACGGTCCTGGGGGGAATCTGGGCCGACCAGTCCTGGGGCCGGTTTTGGGGTTGGGATCCCAAGGAGAACGGCGCCTTGATGATCGTGCTCTGGTGTGCGGCCATTCTCCATGCCCGGTGGGGTGGACTCATTCGGGAACGGGGCATCGCCAACATGGCAATCTTCGGCAATGTGGTGACCGCCTTCTCCTGGTTCGGCACCAACATGCTGGGGATCGGGCTCCACTCCTACGGGTTCATGGATGCGGCGTTCCAGTGGCTGATGCTCTTCTATGCCACGCAGTTGGCGGTGATTGCGCTGGGACTATTGCCGCTGGAGAAGTGGCGCAGTTTCCGCCCAACGCCTGCTGCGGCGAGCCCCGGACCGGTAACGAGCGCAGTCGCTGCGTCGGGAGAATAGTCGCGGCGCCCTGCCCGGAACCTGCCAGGGCTGGTGCCAGCGCGTGGGGGCAATCCGGGCCCCGTGAGCGAACAGACCTCTCGGTGCGCCGGGCTCCCCGGACATATTGGGAAGTCCGCATTTGCTTCGGTAATCAGTGTTCCGCTGCCGGCGACCGGTAGGCCTCGAACCCTTGGGCAGCAGGGCATCGACCGGGCCGCCCCGGCCGGTCGGCGGCCCCAGCACGCGGCGGAGAGAACGCAGGAGGATCCAGACCCGGCTTCGTGGCCCTGGGAGCCCATGGCCCCTCGCGGATCGGCCGGGCAATCCACCGGGTCCCCGTGGCCCGTGCGGGCCATGAACCCGTCTCTGCGAAGAATCGGGGTGATTCGAGGTTTGCAGAAAGAACCCGCACAACAGCCCGGCGGTCGGTTTCGCGGAAACGCAATGCGTCAGTTCTGCAGTCGCGGCTGGCGTCGGAGTGAAAACGGAATGTCGGTGACTCCTTGGGAACCGTTGGGATTGGGCGGCCAGGAGGTCCCGAGCCTGACGAACGCATCTTCCACTTGAAGCGCGGGCCGGGCTGGCCCACAGTGAGCGGTGCCAGGGCCCACGGAATGCGGACAAACAAACCCCGCCAGGGCCGGAAGGCAGCAACGGTAGTTTGCTCTGCATCTGCCGTGGTCACCCTGGCCTTTTGGATTTCCCGGTGGGTCGGGCAGCGCTCCGCAGGGGTCGCGCCGGCCGGCCGCAAACCTGGGCCATGTCCTATCAGGTCATAGCGCGAAAGTATCGACCACAACGGTTCAGCGAGGTCGTGGGTCAGGAGCATGTGACGCGAACCCTGGCCAATGCCATCGCGCAGAACCGCATTGCCCACGCCTACCTGTTTTGCGGGCCCCGCGGCACCGGCAAAACCACCATCGCCCGGATCTTCGCCAAGTGCCTGAACGCCACCAACGGCCCGACGGTGGACTTTTCCGACGACGATCCGCGTTGCCGCGAAATCACGGAGGGGCGATCCCTGGACGTCCTGGAAATCGACGCCGCGAGCAACCGGGGCATCGACGAGATCCGCGGGTTGCGCGAGACGGTCCAGTATGCACCGGCGCACTCCCGCTTCAAAATCTACATCATCGACGAGGTGCACATGCTCACCAAGGAGGCCTTCAACGCCCTGTTGAAGACCCTGGAGGAGCCGCCCGAGCACGTGAAATTCATGTTCGCGACGACGGAGCCGGAGAAAGTGCCGGCGACCATCCTGTCGCGTTGCCAGCGATTCGACCTCCGTCGCATTCCCACCGCGTTGATCGTGCGGCATCTGGCCCACATTGCCCGGGCTGAAGGCGTGGACATCGAGGAAGCGGCGCTGTTCGCCATTGCCCGGGGCGCCGACGGGGGCTTGCGGGATGCGGAATCCACGTTGGACCAGTTGATCAGCTTCTGCGGCTCCCGGATTCAAGAGGCGGACGTGTTGGCAATGTTCGGATTGACCGCCCGCGATCAGCTTCTGGGACTGACCGCCGCCATGGTGGCGGGCCGGCGCGGCGAGGTGGTCCGGCGCCTGGACCAGTTGCTGACCCAGGGCAAGGATCCCGGCCGGTTGCTGGCGGATTTGCTGCTGCATTTTCGCAACCTGATGGTCTGGCACCTGACGGGTGGAGACCCGGAGTTGCTGGACGTCTCCGAGGCGGAGCGAGCGGCCCTTCAAGAGCAGGCCGCTCAGATCACCTGGGAAGGGGCGCACCAGATGGTGGAAGTGTTGGCGGATGCGGAGACGCGACTGCGCGAGGCGGCTTCCAAACAAATCCTGTTGGAAGTCGCTCTCCTGCGCGCCATGGAGGCCCGTCAGGCCATGAGCTTGGAACGCGTGCTGGAGCAGTTGCGCGATCTGCGCGCGACCGCGACGGAGTCGGTGACCTCGGTCGAGGCCCCGCCGGTGGAAAGAGCGGTGGCAACGGCGGCGGGCGGGGGGTCGGAAAACCCTGCACCCCGAGGTGCGCCGTCCGCGGCAGGCTTGTCGCGGCCCGAGCAAGCTCGGGCGGAACCGCCGCCGGCCCCCGGTGCCGGGCCTGCGGGAACGGGCGGGGCTGTTGTCGAAGAAGTCAAGGCTGCCGAGACGGACTTGAACGGATTTTGGGCGCGCCTGCAGGAGGCGGTGGGGAAAGTGAGCCCATTCCTGCGAACGTATCTGGATCATGCCCGACCGCTGCGCTGGGAACAGCAGACGCTGGTGATCGGGTTCCCCCCGGAGTGGCGGGAGTATCG
>JAOADM010000024.1 GCA_026417315.1 Limisphaera sp. | reverse complement strand
TCGTTCCAACCCAGCGCGTCTGGTTCCAGCCCGCTGCCATCCACCAGATGCCGGGCCAGACGCCGATGCGGCAGCAACTCGCTGGAGACACCGGCCACCCGCACCTCCATCGGGCGGCCGGTTCGGTCCAGGAACTGGACCTCTGCCAGCCCCACAAAGGCGTGGTCGGGGGCATCCGCGCCGGCCGGGTACTCCACCCCCTGATGATTCCTGAGAATCTCGAACCGCACAGATCGGACCGGGGGCAGGCGGACCTCGAGTTCCTGCGCCGCATCGCCGCGCTCCAGCTCCCACCGGCCCGCGTCCACATCCCAAACGCCGTCGCGGCGCGTGGAGGCGCGGATTCGGAAATCGCGTACGCCGCGGCCCGTCAAATCCCGTACGTGCGCCTCTGCATAGTTCCAAATGCGAATTCGATCCACCGCCCGCGGCTCTCCCCCCAGGTCGAATTCCACCCAGGGAGCGGGATCCGATCGGCCGGAGAGGTAGCCGATGCCGGCACTCAGCCACATGGTCCCATCGGGTTGCACACTGACCCGGCCGGGGCTTCGCAGCCGTCCCGGCTGCAAGGGTCGGTCCGGCACGATGCAAAACCCGCGCGCGCCGGCCTCCAGGGCAAAACCGCCCACGACGTACACGGACTCCAGTTCATGCCAGAGCGAGAACGGTCGTGCCCGCAATCTCACGAGGTTCCGGCCGGACCGGGCCGCATGCTTCAAAGGCAGCCAACCGAACGCTCGATCCAGCCACCATCGCCCCGGGTCCGGTTCCAGTCGCTGTCCGTTGCAATCGACCTCGTAGAGATCCGGGCGCTCGACCACCAGCGCCAGGTCCGGTGGCACCGGCCCGGCAATCTCGAACTCGTACGTCGCTTCGAACCCGCTGTCCGCGGCGAATGTGCGACGCAACGTTTCGTCGCGAAACTGCACCGCGCTGTCCCAGGGATTCCCCGCAAACCCGTGCTGTCGGAACACGAACTGCGCCGCTTCCCATACGTACACATTCGATCGCGTTTCTCCGCCCGCGGTCACCGTGACAAAGTCGAGTTTCAGCACGTTGGGATCGAGTCGACGCACGACCATCGGTCCCTCGGGAGGCAGTGCGACCCCGCTCTCTTGGGCGGTGACGTGCGAGGCCACCGCCCGATCCGAGAGGCTCAACAGGAGGCTCCCGCAGGGGGGCAGCTCGAAATCCGTCACCCACCAGCCCTGCACTCTTCGACGGGGAAACGCGTGCCGTTGACCGGACTGCGGATCCCATACCTCAACGGCCCCATACCGCGAGAGGACCTGGCCGCGCGAGTCGTGTTCCGCGCTGGTGTTGACCAGGAACAGCAGCTCTCCGTCCTCCAGCAGCCGCCGGTGATGAAACAATTTGCCGCGATCGCCGGCTTCCCGCGCCACCACGGTGGTCGCCTGACGCAGTTGATGCGTTACAAGGTTCTCGACCAATTCAGCCGCCCCGATCTGCCGCCAGCCGGCCGCACCCCGCGCAATTCGTTGCGGGCCCTGCCCGGGCACCGCATCACAGCACTCCAGATTCGTGGAGGCACACCACACCCGCCCGCCCGCCAGGGCATACCGCGTCAGCAGCTCCCAGGTGGTGCGGGTAAGGGTCTCCGTGCCCGGCGGAATTACCACGAGATCATACAACGCCGCGCCGACCCGCAAACGCGGTCCCTGCACAGCGGCCACTCGAGCCAACACGTCTTCCGATCCAAAATCATATTCCACCTGCGACGCCTCCAGCCGCAGCAACAGGTCAAAGAACCCGTCTCCCAACGCTTGTAGCCGTGCCGCATCCCCTTGATACATCCAGGCGGTGGTGGTGGGTTCCAGGACCAAAATGCTGGCCGGGCTTTCGCCTTGCGTCAGGGCGGCGCACAACCGGGCAAAGTAATGGGTCAACGAGTGGTAGGCCGGCCACCAGGGTGCATGATACGAGAAACTGGGCGGGTGATCCGCCTTTCGGGCGCCGCGAATGGTGACATACGAGAGATGCTCGTTCAGCGTGTTGACCCCGAGGGCCAACAGCCAATCGCCAATGCGCTTCATGTCCACCAAGCGAAGGTCCCATCCGGAGGCTCCGTAAACCTCCACCAGCGAGCGGGCGCGCCCCATTTGGCGGGCCACACTGGCGACCTCGCGCACTGACCGCACATTGCCGAACTGGGCGTGCGTGTGTTCGGCATACTGATTCATCAGGATGTCAATGCCGGGCCGGTGCTGCCAGGCCGCCATGGCCATGTTGTCGGGGGTGAGCAGAGCCCGGGGCCATTCGTGCTCCCAGTAATGGCCGGTCAGTTCCAGTCCCCGCGCCTCGCATGCTTCGAAATAGGGCCGGGCCCAGCGTTCCACAAACAACTCGTGCACCGTGCGCACATAATCATGCCGCACCCGACGCCAGTCCCCCACCGGCAGGTGCAACGAGACCAGATGCGGCCGCAAATCGTATCCGCGTCTTTCAGCAAAGACGCCGGGCAGATCCGCCGTCCACGGCCAGCCGCCCGCCGGCTGCACGTGCGGTTCGTCCGTGAAGACGCCCGGAACGCGGCGGCCGTAATGCCGGCCCGCCACCCGGTCGTACCCGCCGAAGGTGAGGCGCAGAAATGCCTCCGTGACCCCCGGTGTCAGTAGGTTCACGTAACTGCGCCCGCCGTGCCAGGGCGAGTTTCCGGCCCGTTCCACACGGGCCACCAGCCACCGCTCACCCTTTGGCGCTTCCCCCTGCCGCACGCGTTCCGTCACGTCTTCCGCCCGCGTTCCATCCAGGCGGTACACGGCCACTACATCGTCGCTGACCACAGGCCGTTCCGAAGTTTCCCGAAACACCAGGCCCAGGCCCCGCGACTCGGGCATCGCCTCGGGCACCCAGCCTCCGGCGAATCCGCTCGGATACGAGTTCTCGTCGTAAATCCAGAGGTTCATGTCGAGCCGCTCGGCCTCCGCCAATGCCGTTGCCCAGAGGCGAAACCAATCCCCTTCCAAATAGGGGGTCATCAGGCCGGGTCGCGGATGAACGAAGGCCTGGCGGATCCCCTGCCCGGCCAGGTCGCGCAACGTCTGCCGCACCTGTTCCTCGGTGAGCCAGTCGTTCCAAACCCAGAGCGGTCCCGTGGAGTATTCCCGGGGGGGCGCCGCAAAGAGCCGATGCACTGCCGCCACGCTCGGCAACGGGGAGGCACCTGCCGCACCCGCCACGCTCAACCACAAGCTCAAGCCGCCGACCCCCGGCAGCAAGAAGTCCCTGAACACGCAAGGCCTCATCGCAAGTCCTGGTTTCAAAACCGGTTCGCCCCCGAGCTTGGTCCCGCCTCCAGCCACCGGGCAACGCCAAAACGAGGGCCCGAAAACTCCGTGAGCTCGCCAGGCTCAATGCCCGACCGCGCCACCAGCGAGCCCGGAGTCGTCCCGCGATTCCTTTCTCAAGACCCGGCATTCCCGCCGCGGCCCTCTGCGCCGTCGCACACGAACAGCCGCCCGTCATGCACCGAGGGACATCGGAACCAGATGTGACATCCACCGGCCCGGGCCGCCGGCGATCTCGAGGCTTGCGACATCCCCGTGCGTCCGACCGGAAAGCATCCGCAGCCGCAAGTGAACGTGGGCCAACATGCCATTCCGCGTGCGCAGGCGGTAGCTGCAGCGGTTGCAGGTTTTCCGCTCCACCCTCCCCCTGCAGACGGGAGGTCTCCGATGCGAGGGTTTGGAAGCCGAACGACAACTTGACTCGCGACAGGGCCGAGGGAGCGCGCCATCGCCTTTCGGGCCGGTGAGGATTTGCGGCAATCCGGGAGCGGCTGCCCGTTCGCTTTAACGGCCACGCGGCTGCGATTCGAAGCTCCTTGCCTCCGGCCCGGGAACGGAGTCCTCCCGCCACAAATCCGGTGTACGAACCAGCCGCTCCAAGATGGCCGTGTCCGCCGCGGGAAACCGATGCCGACGCAGCGTTTGGCGCCCGACCCATTTGATCGCGCTGCATCCGAGCGGCCGGGGCTGACCCGACAAAAGTCGGCAGAGGAAGAATCGGATCTCCACGGTCCGTTCCGGGTACGCGTGTTCCACCGTGGCCCAACACGGACCCACCGCAACCCGAATCCCCAGTTCCTCCCGCAATTCGCGTTGCAGACAGGCTTCGAAGGTTTCGCCCGGCTCTCGTTTGCCCCCGGGGAACTCCCACAGCCCGCCCAGATGCGACCCCATCGGCCGACGCGTGATCAACAGGCGGCCGCCCTGAAACAGGAGGGCCGCGGAGACTTCCACGCGGGGCCCTGGGGAAACTGCGGGAACCTTGTCCATGAGGAGCATCAGCGCGCCGGCCGCGCCCGCTCAACGACCCACGCTCTTGTACACCCAGCCCAGCCGCTCCATCTCGCGCGGGTCGAACAGATTCCGGCCGTCGAACATGATCGGATGGGTCATCACCCGGCGGGCTCGTTCCAGGTCCAGCTTCTTGAATTCCTCCCATTCCGTGGCGATGACCAGCGCGTCGCACCCCACGGCCACTTCGTTCATGTCGGCCACGTAGGTGGCCTCCGGCAACACGGCCCGTGCCTTCTCCATGGCCCGGGGATCGTGCACCCGCAAATGCGCACCCTCCTTGAGCAGGCGCCGACACAGCTCGATGGCCGGCGACATGCGCACGTCGTCGGTGTTCTGTTTGAAGGCCAGACCCAGCACGCCCAGGGTCTTGTCCTTGAGCACCCAGAGCGTGTCGGTGATCTTCTTCATGAACCGGTCCATCTGCTCGGCGTTGATGCGCTGGACCTCTTTCAACAGGCGGAAATCGTAGCCCACCTGTTCGGCGATCTTGATGAAGGCGCTCAGGTCCTTGGGGAAACAACTGCCGCCGAATCCCAGCCCCGCCTGCAGAAACTCGCGGCCGATCCGGTGGTCCATGCCCATGCCCAGGGCCACTTCCTGCACATTGGCGCCGGTGGCCTCGCAAATGATCGAGATGGCGTTGATGTAGGAGATCTTGAGTGCCAGGAAAGAATTCGACGCGTGCTTGATCAATTCGGCCGAGTTGAGGTCGGTGACGATGATGGGGGCCTGAAACGGCTCGTAAATCTCGCGCATGACGGCCACCGGCCGCTGGGAACGCACCCCGATGACAATCCGGTCCGGGTGCATCAGATCCTCCACGGCAAATCCCTCGCGCAGGAATTCCGGGTTGCTCACCACGTCGAAATCCACGGGCGCGCGGCAGTAACGGCGAATCGTTTCGGCCACCTTTTCGCCCGTACGCACCGGCACCGTGCTCTTGTCCACCACGATCTTGTAGCTGGTCATCGAGGCGGCGATCTCGCGGGCCACTTTCTCGATGATGCTCAAGTCCACCGATCCGTCCGGCAGCGGAGGGGTCGGCACGGCGATGAAGATCACCAGCGACCGTTCGACCCCCTCGGCAATGCTGGTGGTGAACCGGAGACGGCCGGCGGCCACGTTCCGCTGCACCAGTTCCTCCAGTCCCGGCTCGTAAATCGGCATGCCGCCGGCCTTCAGCAGCGCCACCTTCGCTTCATCGTTGTCCACGCAGGTGACATCGTGCCCCACCTCGGCAAAGCAGGCTCCCGTCGTCAGCCCCACGTAACCGGTGCCGATGATGCTGAGTTTCATGGGAACCTCCCGCCCTTGCGTTGCCCGGGCCGGTCCGCTCCAGCGCTAGGGTTGGGTCGGCGGCGTCAACCCGTTCGTGGAGCTCTCCCCACCGGGCTGCGACGGGACCAGCTCCGGATGCGCTTCCAGCAAGGCCTGCAGATACAGCCGGGCTTCGCCTCCCAGCCCGGCCATCGGCAGCGCTCGTGCGACCTCCTCGTAATAACGCCGGGCCCGCTCCCATTCTCCCCGCTGCTCGCAGAGCTGCCCCAGCCGCAGCCGTGCCAGAAACACCACCGGGTCGGTCTCCAGGCGCCGCTCGGCCAGCGACTGGTATCGATCCATGGCCTCGTTCGTCCGGCCCTGCGCGTGCAGACAGGAGGCCAGCCCGAACACGGCCTGGTTCAGCAACGGACTTTGCCGATACTCGCGCAGGAACTCCTCGAACCGCGCCTGGGCCCGCACCAGGTCGCCCTCGGTAGACAGCGCCGTGGCCGCCAACAACAGCGCGTGTCCGCCCGCCCGGGTTCCCGCATACCGCTGTGCCACTTCCAACAGGGGGCCCGACGCCAGACTCTGCGTCTCCCCCAACAACATGGGCGCGACGGCCTCGGACAGGGCCCGCGCGGCCGCGACCTCGCGCTGACTGCGGGCGTACAAAGCATAAGAAATCCCCAACGCCACCACCAGGACCGCGACGGCTGCGTAGCCGATCTGCTTCTTGCGAAGCTCCAGCCACCCCAACGCTTCGATCCACCATGCCGGTTCGGAAACCGTTGCTGCCATAATAAGCGCGCAATCTCCCGACAGGTCCCGTCAAAGGCAAGTCCGAAATCCCGGCCGTTTTCGAACCCGGCACGATTCAGGTTCTGGAAAGCCTAAATGCTTGGCGCCATGTCGGGCATCCTCGGCACGGCGCAACCCAGGGAAGACAGCGCTATCCTGGGATTCTTGAATTCGGGGCTCAGACACTGAAAGGCGCCCGCCCAACCGGGCCAGACAGCTACCAGACACACAGCCAGTGGAGAAGGTGCGTTAGCTGCCCCTGGGGCACGCCCCCGGCCTCAAGACATCCGACCGCCCCCGCCCTGCCACAAGTCCCAGGGCTTGGCGGCCTTGGTGCGGAAAGGCAGGGCCACCTTGGCCCCTTTCCGGGCCGAGGCGTAGGCCGCGAAGATCGCTTCCAGTACCGCGCGACCGTCCTCCCCGGTCACGGCGGGCGGATGGTCCAATCGGACGCAGTCCACAAAGTGCGCCATTTCCTGGGGAAATCCGTAGTTCCAGGCCTCCTCGTAGATGGGGAAACTCCAACCCACGGTGGACCCGGCTTTTTCCACGGCGTAGTCGTAGCCCACCCGACTGTACGCGAGGATGGCATTGCCATGGAGCAGATCCGCGTAAGCCACGCCCAGGTCCCCGTACACCTCGGCGCGGTCGTCCATGCCGCCGGGTTTGGTCCAGCTTTCCTCGGCCAGCCCGATCACGCCGTTTTCGAACTCGACCAGAATCACCGCGTTGTCATCGCCGCGTGTGCGGTGGCGATGCACCCGGGTGGCCATCTGCGCGTACACCGATACGATGCGGGGCCGGCCCAGCATCCAGCGGAAGAACTCGATGGCGTGACACCCCATGTCCATCGCGACCCCGCCGCCGGACCGGTTCACGTCCCAAAAATGAGCCGCGTGGGGGCCGTCGTGTTTCTCGGATTGCTTGAGCAAGGTGGGTCGGCCCAGGGCACCGCTGTCCAGGAGCTGTTTCAGACGGACGTACTTCGGCGCGAAGCAAAGCTCTTCGGCATACATCAGTTTGACCCGCCCCTTCCGACAGGCGTCGATCATCTGATCGGCCTCCCGTAGGTTCAGGCACAGGGGCTTCTCGACGACCACATGTTTGCCGGCCGCTGCTGCGTCGATCGCCATGGGCGCATGGAGGTCGTTGGGCGTACCGATCACCACGAGGTCCAGTTCCGGCATTCGCAAGAGCTCGCGGTAATCCGTAAACACGTGCGGGATGCCGAACCTGCGGGCAAAGGCTCGCACCCGGTTGGGCCGCGGCGAAGCCACGGCCGTCAGGACGGCATGCGGACAACGCTGCAGCGACTCGGCGTGGATGGTGGAAACGAACCCCGACCCGATGAGCCCGACGTGCACACATTCTTTCATAAGCCTGTCTGCTGTGCGAGGGCAGCCGCGGTGCAGCCCGCTCCTATTCGGGAAACCTTCCCAGGCCCAGCGCGGCGGCACCCACCAGGCCGGCGTCGGAGCCCAGAGCGGCGCGGCACACCTCGATGGAGTGGCCACGAATCTGGGTGGCCCGGGCCCAGCGCTCCCGCATCGCCGCGGCAAACCGGTCGAACAGACGGCGCATCAGACCGCCCCCGAGGACGAACCGTGCGGGCAAAAACGCATGTGCCAATGTCCAGGCGGCGTCTGCAGCAGCCCGGGTGGCGCGCGCCACAATCGCCTCCGCAACTGGATGGCCCTGCTCGGCCGCTGTCAACACCGCGGAGGCCTCCGTCCAACCGTGCGGGGTCCCCGCAGTTGCCAGGGCCGTACCCGAGGCCAGCGATTCCAGGCAGCCCTCCATCCCGCAGTAGCACCGCGGGCCGCTCTCGCTCACCAGCACGTGGCCCAGCTCCGGATGTTGGCCGCGGCTGCCGCGATAAATCCGCCCACCGAGAAGAATCCCTCCGCCCACGCCCGTGCCAAATGTCAGCATCACCACCGGGTCGTGTCCCCGGGCTGCCCCCACCCACCATTCGCCCACCACGGCAGCATCCGCGTCGTTCTCCAGTCGCACCTTCACCCCGAACCTTTCCTGCAGTGCCGTAACCACGTCGCAGTCTTCCCATCCGGGCAGTGTATAAGGGTTGTGGATCCGGCCCGTGCGGGGATCCACCGGGCCCGCGCAGCCCACGCCGATACCGCGCAGCTGCGTCGTTTCCAATCGCACCTGTTCCAGCAATTGTTCGACCGCACGGATCCACTGGCGCACCGCCCGTTCGAAACCCAGTTCGGGTCGGGTGGGCATTTCCAAGCGGGCCAACACCCTTCCCTGCTCGTCCACGAGGCCCACCGCCGTCTTGGTTCCGCCGATGTCGATCCCCACGGCGAAGCCCCCTGACCCGCCCGGCCGGTCCATGCCCTCCTCCCTCGAGACTCAGTCCAGCTCAGCCGCAGCTGCGCGATCGCAGCAAATCGTCACCCGGGGATGCAGCCATAAAAACGAGGCAGGGAAGGCCGTTGTGATCACGGGTTCGCGCCACAGCCGAGCCAGTACGGACGCCTTGCCTTCTCCGCAGACCAACAGCAGGATCCGCCGGGACGCCAGCAAATCGGCCATTCCCAGCGTAAATCCGTTCATCACGCGAGCTCCGGTCTCGGCCAGCATCGGATGTTGTTGCGTTTCGGGAGTGAGCCGGGCAAGGTGCGGCCCCGGCTGCAACGCCGCCGCCGGTTCATTCATCGCCAGGTGCCCGTTTTTTCCGAGGCCCAGGATGCACAGATCCATCGGCCCGTGCCGGGCAAGCCACGCTGCCATTCGCTGACATTCCGCCGCCGGATCGGTCGCCTGACCGTTCCAGCCGAAATACTGCTCCGGCCTGACCTGCAGGGGGCCCAGCAACCGCTCCCACAGATACCGCTCGCTGGAACCCGGATGGTCCGGACTCAGTCCGGCCCACTCGTCAAGCTTCAGCCAGCGCACCTTTTGCAGCAGCTCCGGTTGGCGTCGGCCCTCCTCCACCAGCAAGGCATAGGTCCGGGCCGGTGAGGCTCCCGTGGCCAGGCAGATCAACGCATCCGGTTTTTGCGTGATGACATCCAGGATCCGCCGCAGGGCCTGCCGACTCATCGTCTCCACATCCGGGGAAACCACCAGTTCCGGTTGAAAGACGCGAGCTGCCCCGGCCCGCTCTGCCACGTTCACGGGACCCCCGGTTGCCTCTTCCCTCGGGCACGTTGTGGATGGCGCTGGTCCGTTCATCAGAGTGAATCTGGGCCGCTGGTGCGAACTTGTCCATCGGGAGAGCCCGCCATCGGGCAATCCGCCGCACCGCCGCATGCTAGCAACCCCGCCAGCAACGGGGGCACCCCGAGCTCGTGTCGGCCAACCTCGCCGGCCTCGACCGCGCCCGACGCCGGCCCGCGGCTGCCCCGGGGGCACCCTCTCAAGAAAGGGACGCCCCCCCACCGAGATCGGATCGGGACAGTTCCGGGGCCGGGCCGGGCGCCCGCAGCGGCAGCGGATGCCATACAAACCAGAGGCAGATGAAGAACATCAGGGTGCACGACACGCCGAGGACCTGCAGGATCTGAGTGGGGCTGGCATGAAACGTCAACAAGCCCAGCACGTACACCACGGCCAGCGCCACCAGCCACGGGACCACCCGATAATCATTGCGCGCCAACAGATGATTGACCAGGACGTTGGCCAACGCCAGCGGCAGCATCGCCCCGGCGTACCATGGCAGGATCGCCATGGTCGGCTCCACATACGCCCGCGTGTACACGAATCGCACCAACCAGGGCCCCACCAGGCAAAGACCCACCCCGGCCACCACGACAAGGATGGCCGTTGCGGTCAGGGTGATGCCCAACAGGTTGCCGTCCTCGGCCCGCACGGTGCTCCGCACGACCTTGGGAAACATGACAGCGGCCAAGGGTCCCACCAGCCAGATCAGGCCCCGGGACAACGTACCCGCGCTGGCGTAATAAGCGGTTTGCTCCGGAAACCACCATTCCACGAAGACCGTGTCGGCGCTGAAGAGGAACAGCGTCACCCCGAACCCCAAAAACAGCGGCAGGGTCTGTCGCAAAAGCGCCCTGGCTGCGAGCGGTTCGGCTGGACCGGTCCAATTCCGACGGCTTTTCCACACTCTCAGCATGACGGACGCCGCCACCCCCAACAATGCTCCGCGCAGGATGGACGTGGCCTCGGGCCGCCACCACCACACCAGCGCCGTGGCCGTGCCCACGCGCACCAGCGCATTCGCCAGCATGGAAAGCCCCAACCAGAAAAAGTCCTGCGCGCCTTGCAGCATCCCCCACACGATCGGCATCCACAGACAGCCCAGCATGAGCAGCAGGGTGATCCAGATGGCCGACGGATGGGCGATCGTCAGTTTCCGGCTCAAAAACGGTTCCAGAACCACCACCACGGTGGCGCCCACGCTCCAGGCCAGCGTCAGCCAACCCCACAAGCCGCGAATCTTGCCGGCCAGAATGCGGTGCCGGTCCAGGGCCAGATCCGCCGCGGTCTGCTGGGCAATCACCATTTGCATCGGGATCGCCGGAATCAACATCGTCAAGGTCAGCAGCGTCACCGCGGTGGCGTACTCGGATTCGGGAATGAGTTTGGCGAGGAAATGGACCCCGAGCATCACGATGCCCGTGACCAGGTTGACCACCATGAGCCAGCTGCTCTGGCGGAAAAACGTGCCCCGGTCCGCCGCCACCGAGCTGAGTTTGTGGCCTGCCAAGTCGGTTGTTCTCATGAAGAAACAGTCGGGTGCCCCGGTTCAGGGGAGATCCTCCAGGAATCTGCAGAGGCTGCGCTCGGCCCGTTCCACCTCCGCCAGGTGCACCCATTCCTCCGCCGTATGGGCTTGGGCAATGTGGCCCGGACCGTACACCACGGCCGGCATCCCGCCCGCCGAGAGGATTGCAGCATCGCAGAAGTACGGCACCCCATACACCCGGCGCTGTCGCATGGCCCGCAAAAACCGGTCCACCCAGGGATGATCGACCGGCGTTTCCAAAGGTGGCGATTCAGCCTTGGCCATCGGGGTCACCTGGGCCCGCAGCCCCCGTTGACGCAGGAACGTTTGCAGTTCGCGAAGCACCCCGCGGGGCGTCTCGCCCGGCAGGGTTCGCCGATCCAGTTCCACCCACGCCGCATCCGCCACAATGTTGGGCTGGGTGCCCCCCTCCACGCGCCCCACCGAGACGGTCGGGGACCCCAGCAACGGATGGCGTCTGCCGGCAAGGATCCCGGCATAATCCTCTTCCACCGCCAGGATCACCCGCGCAATCTTCGCAATCGCGTTTTGGCCCTGCTCCGGCGTGGCTGCGTGGGCGGCACGGCCCCGGACCTCGACGCGCACCCACACGCTTCCCTTGTGCGCCGTGACCACACGCAGGCGCGTGGGCTCGCCCACCACCGCCAGGTCCACGGACCAACGTCTGTCTCTTATACACATCT
>JAOADM010000250.1 GCA_026417315.1 Limisphaera sp. | reverse complement strand
GTGGGATCTGGCCTGGACCGCGTTGGGCGGCGGGGCGGTGCTCATGGTGCTGGCCCGGCGCGACACGCACGAGGTGCTGAAGCTGGTGGATTGGCACCTGCTGGTGTTCTTTGCCGCTTTGTTTGTGGTGGTGGAGGGCTTTAACCGGACCGGACTGCCCGGCCAAATGTACGGTTGGGTGCGGCCCCTGTTCGGAGAGCATCCGGTCAGTCAGGCCTGGCACCTGGCCTGGTTTTCCGCGCTGGGATCGAACATTTTCTCCAATGTGCCCTTTGTCCTCGTGGCGGGGCAGTGGATCCAGCATTTTGCCGATCCGGCGTTGATGTGGAAGGTCATGGCGCTGGCCACGACGTTTGCCGGCAATCTGACGATCCTGGGGTCGGTGGCCAATATCATCGTGGTGGAGTCGGCGCGAGGTCATTGCGAGGTCGGCTTTTGGGACTATGCGCGCTTCGGCATTCCGGTGACACTGGTGACGCTGGCCGCGGGAATGTTGCTGCTGCTGTGGGTGCACTGAACCGGGCTGGGGCCCGGCTGCCGCCCGGATTCAGGGCGCGGGGGCGGGGTGTTCCGCTCGGCGGCCCTTTCCGAGCTCCCCAGTGGCCAATGGACTCCCGAAGCCCCGCGGCGCGGGGAGTGGACGACCTCGACCGGGAGAGGGACGAGGCTGCTCCGGTGCGGAACCGACCGCCGTGGGCAGGGAGACGTCCGCCGCGAGGGCGCAAGAGGGTGTGCCTTTGGGGGAATGGATCCTGCGATGGCGAACGGGCCGAATCGGTTCAGGGTTGTTTGAATGCGGGGGAAGCTCCAAAATGCAGCCCCGTCGAAGGCATCCACGAACGCTCATGAACGGCATTAACGCAAATCCCGCACAACCACTGAAACTGTTGGCTGCCAACCGGAGCGAGATCGCCATCCGGATCTTCCGGGCGGCCACGGAGCTGGGGTTCCGGACCGTGGCCATTTACGCCCAAGAGGACCGGTTTTGCATTCATCGGTTCAAGGCCGACGAGGCGTACATGGTCGGCGCCGGCAAGGGGCCGGTGGGGGCCTATCTCGACATCCAGGGCATTGTGGATCTGGCCCGGGAGAAAGGCGTACACCTGGTGCATCCGGGGTACGGGTTTTTGTCGGAGAACCCGGATTTCGCGCAGGCCTGCCGGGAGGCAGGCCTGATTTTTGTGGGCCCGCGGACGGAACTGCTGCGATTGATGGGAGACAAAACCGCCGCACGGGCCCTGGCGGAGCGAGTGGGAGTGCCGACGCTGCCGGGCACCCCGGAGCCGGTGAGCGACCGGCGCACGGCGCTTCAGTGGGCCCGCAGGCTCGGATTCCCGTTGATGATCAAAGCGGCTTACGGCGGCGGCGGCCGCGGGATGCGGGTGGTCCGAAAGGCCTCCGAGCTGGAATCGCTTTTGCAGGAGGCCCAGGCCGAGGCGCACAAGGCGTTTGGCAACCCCGCCGTCTTCCTGGAGCGCTACATTCCGAGGGCCAAACACATCGAGGTTCAGATCCTGGGGGATCAGCACGGCAACGTGGTGCATCTGCATGAGCGGGACTGTTCCGTCCAACGGCGGCACCAGAAGGTGATCGAAGTGGCCCCGGCCGTGGGCCTGGACGAAAGCCTGCGCAAGGAGCTCTGCGACGCGGCGGTCCGGATCGCTCGCGAAATCCGCTACGACAACGCCGGCACGATCGAATTCCTGGTGGACATGGACCGGGGGGAATGGTTCTTCATTGAGATGAACCCCCGCATTCAGGTGGAGCACACCGTCACCGAGGTCATCACCAACGTCGATCTGGTGCGCTCCCAAATCCTCATTGCCCTGGGCAAGTCCCTGTGGGACCCGGAGGTGGGGGTCCCGCCCCAGGAGGAGATTCCCCGCATGGGGTACGCGATCCAGTGCCGCATTACGACGGAAGACCCCGAGAACAACTTCGCGCCGGACTATGGCCGGATTCTGACCTACCGGTCGGCCGGGGGATTCGGTTTGCGGTTGGACGGCGGGATGGGCTTTGCCGGGGCGGTGATTACGCCTTTCTACGATTCGTTGCTGGTGAAGGTCACGGCGTTTGGGAGGACCTTCGAGATCGCGTGCCAGCGCATGGATCGGGCGCTGCGGGAATTCCGGATCCGGGGCGTCAAGACCAACATTCCGTTCCTGGAGAACGTGATCCATCATGAGGTGTTCCGACGCGGGGCGGCCACGACCACGATGATCGACACCACCCCCGAATTGTTCCGGTTCACCCCGCGGCGGGATCGTGCCACGAAACTGCTGACGTTTCTGGGCGAAGTGATCGTCAACGGCAATCCCCAGGCCAAGGGGTATCAACCCAGGTCCCTGCCGCGCCCGCGGGTTCCCGAGTGCGATCTGCGCCAGCCGCCGCCCCCCGGCACCCGCCAACTTTTGCTGGAGTGGGGACCGCGGAAATTTGCGGAATGGATCCTTGCCCAGAAACGCACCCTGGTCACGGACACCACGTTCCGGGACGCGCATCAGTCCCTGCTGGCCACCCGGCTGCGCACGTATGACATGGAGCGCGTGGCCGGGGTGCTGGCCCGGCGGGTGCCGAACCTCTTCAGCCTGGAGATGTGGGGCGGGGCCAAGTTCGACACCTCCATGCGGTTCCTGTACGAGGATCCCTGGGTGCGTCTGCGGCGACTGCGGGAGCAAATTCCCAATATTTGCTTCCAAATGCTGTTCCGGGGCGCCAATGCCGTGGGTTACTCCAATTATCCGGACAACGTGGTGGCCGGATTTGTCAAACACGCCGCGGCACAGGGCATCGATCTGTTTCGCATCTTCGACTCGCTCAATTACCTGCCGAATCTAAAGGTGGCCATGGAGGCCGTGCAGGAAACGCACGCCCTTTGCGAGGGGGCAATCTGTTACACGGGGGACATTTTGGATCCGCGCCGGACGAAGTACTCGCTCCAATACTACCTGAAGCTGGCGCGGGAACTGAAACGGATGGGCACGCACATCCTCGGCATCAAGGACATGGCCGGATTGTGCAAGCCGTACGCGGCCCGGGCGCTGGTCAAGGCACTCAAGGAGGAGATCGGTCTGCCGGTTCATTTCCACACGCACGACACCAGTGGCATTGCCTCGGCCAGCGTGCTCGCGGCAGTGGAGGCCGGAGCGGACATTGTGGATCTGGCCATCGCACCGTTGTCGGGCTCGACCAGCCAGCCCTGTTTGAACTCCATCGTCGCGGCCCTGCGAGGTCAGGAACGGGACACGGAACTGGACCTGGATGCGCTGAACGAACTGGCCGATTACTGGGAAGCCGTGCGCGAATTCTACGCCCCCTTCGACACCTCGCCGCGGTCGGGCAGCGCGTTGGTCTATGTTCACGAAATGCCGGGCGGTCAGTACACCAACCTGAAGGAACAGGCAGCGGCGATGGGCCTGTTGGATCGATGGCCGGAAATCGAGCGCACCTATGCCGAGGTCAATCAACTGTTCGGCGACATCGTCAAGGTCACCCCGAGCAGTAAGGTGGTGGGCGACATGACCATTTTCCTCATCAGCCGCGGGCTGAAGCCCGCGGATGTGTTGAAGTTGAAGCCCGGCAGCCTGTCGTTCCCGGAATCGGTCGTGGACATGTTGATGGGCGGGCTCGGGCAGCCGCCCGGTGGTTGGCCCCGCAAGTTGCAGAAGATTGTGTTGGGCGACCGCAAGCCGTATCGCGGTCGACCCGGCGCGCGCCTGCAGCCCATCGACCTCGAAGCGGTGCGGGAGGAGCTCCGGGCCAAGCTCCGGCGCGACGTCAGCACCGACGACGTGTACAGCTATCTGATGTATCCGGAGGTGTTCCTCCAGTTCGCCAGGATGCTGGCCACATACGATGATTTGTCGGTCCTGCCCACGCCGGCCTTTTTCTACGGGTTGAAGCCGGGCGAGGAGATCAGTGTGGATCTGGAACCGGGCAAGACCCTGTTCATCCGGTTGATCAGCGTGGGGCCACCGGATGCCGAGGGGAAACGCGTGGTGGCCTTCGAGCTCAACGGAATGGCCCGGCAGATCACCGTCGTGGACAAGTCGGTCCAGCCCAAGGTCAAGTCCCGACCCAAGGCCGATCCCCAGGATCCCTGGCAGGTGGGCGCCCCCATCCCCGGTGTGATCACCGCCCTGCCCATCACCGTGGGCGCCACCGTGCGCAAGGGCGACAAACTGCTCGCCCTGGAAGCAATGAAGATGCAGACGACCGTGCAGGCCCCGATGGACGCGGAGGTGGCGGAGATCCTCGTGGCCAGCGGGGACATGGTGGAAGCCAAGGACCTGCTGGTGAGATTGCGCCCGATTTCCGGCTCCGCCACCGCAGGTCGCTGAAGGGCGGCGGCCGGCCCGGGCGGATCGCCCGATCAGCCCCTCGAACCCGCGGAGTCCTCCGGGGGCTCCGCTTCGGCCTCCGCCTCCGCACCGCCGGGCCGCTGACGCGAGAGATGACGGCACAGACCGCGCCGGCTGTTCTCCACGAATTGCAGGAGGATTTGGGCCGCAGGCGAGGAAAACCGCTGCCGTGCCTGCTGCACGGCTTCCCGCAGGGGCAGGCCCTGGCGGAACAGCAGGCGATACAGCCGGCGCAGTTCGAGTCGTTCCCCGGCGGAGATCCCGGCGCGACGCAGGCCGACCACGTTCAGACCGCATAACGCATTGTCGCCCCAGGCCACGGTGAAGGGAGGCAGGTCCAGACTGATGGCGGACCCGCCCTGCATCAGGGCCAGCGTGCCCACGCGCACGAATTGGTGCACCAGACAGTTCCCGGAGATGAACGCGCGGTCTTCCACGATGACATGGCCCCCCAGCAACGCACCGTTGGCCACAATGACGTGGTCGCCCAGCACACAGTTGTGCGCCACGTGACAATGGGCCATCAGGAAGTTGTGGGAACCGATGCGGGTGTCCTCCTCGGGCCGGTTGCTGCGATGCACCGTCACATGC
>JAOADM010000249.1 GCA_026417315.1 Limisphaera sp. | reverse complement strand
TGTGTATAAGAGACAGGTGTTGAACGGCCGCTTCGACCCCAGCACGCTCGGATTGAACAACGTCAACAGCGGCAACCCGCGGCTCTATACGAACGACCTGGTCCTGGCCAATACGGCCAGTCCGGTCACAGCGGTGGAATTTACCTACATGGGCGGAGGACGTGCCGCCGTCTTTGCTTTGGCAGGCTTGCGACCGGGCGGGGACATGTTCCTGCCGGTGGCCGTGACCGGGTACAACGCCGACGCGGTGGTCGAGGCCAGCGCACCGCGGTTTCCCATGGCCCTTACCAACGCCACCACCGTCTCGATGGACGGCGGCACGAACAACACCGGCAACACCTGGTACGAACAGGGCTATTACCCGCAGTTCCCCAACTCGGGTTTGCCCCCGGCCGGTTCGGTGATCACCAGCCTGGCCCAGCCGGATCATCACTACCGCATGCCGGCCACCTACAGCGGGCCCAACGCGGTCTTCGTGGATTACGCCCATCCCGAGGCGAATCTCATCCCGGTCGATCCCCAACCCTACTCGGCCCTCTCGTTCCTGAGCGCAACGGCCAACAACAACGTCACCAACGAGGTCGTTGTACAGTACGCTGACGGCACCTCGGAGACCAACACCTTCACCTCGCGCGACTGGTTCAACAACGCGCCCTACGCCTACTCAACCCTGGGACGCGTCAACCTGAACACGCGGACCATCAACAACGACCCCGGCCGGACTGCGACGCCGAATCCGCGGCTCTACGAGGCCCAGTTCCCGCTCAACAACACCACTAGTCCGGTCACCAACATCGTGCTGCGGTTCCTGGGGGCGGTGAATCCCACGACCGGACGCATGGTCGTCCTGGCGGTCAGTGGGACCCTGGGCGACTTCTCGCCCATTCTGGCACCGCTTTCGCCCGGCTCGATCAACCTGTATGAAGGTTCCAATCTTACCTTGGGCAGTGTGCTGCTCGGCGGGACCGAGCCGGTGAGTCTGCGCTGGCAATACCTGGCCCCCGGGAGCACGCAGTGGGTCAACGTGGACAATGGCGGAAACGTTTCCGGGGCCGACAGCACGAACCTGGTCATCACTGCCATCACGCGTGCCCAGTCGGGTCAATACCGACTGACGGCGACCAACGCCGCCGGCTTCGCCCTGACCGACGTCGCCACCGTCAATGTGGTTTCGCGGATGCAGGACGTCACGCAGCCCGGAGACTTCATCTACATCCTCGACGGCAGTTCGCCGGCGGCTGAGACGGTGGACCACGCCATTGACAACCTCGTGCAAAAGTACCTGAACTTTGACGCATTCGACACGGCCGCGCCGTTTGTGGGGCCGCAGGGCTTCGTGGTGCAACCTTCGGTGGGACCGACGGTCGTGCGCGGGGTCCGCATCTACACGGCGAACGACCAGGAACCGCGGGATCCTGCCGACATCGTGCTGGAGGGTTCCAACGACGGAGGAGTGACGTGGACCCTCATCAGTTCGAATGCCCTGGCCCTTCCGTCTGGTCGGAACACTGTGACCACGGAGACGATCGATCCTCTGCGGCATTTCAACCAGGAGGTGATCTTCCCCAACGCCACGGCCTACACCAGTTATCGGGTCCAGTTCTACAACGTGAAGAATAACGCGGGGGCCAACAGTGTGCAGATTGCGGAAATCGAGCTGTTGGGCGCGGTGCCGTCGGCAGAACCGCCTTCCCTCACAATCCAAGTGGGCGCCAACGGCACGCTCGTGCTCACCAGCTCGCAGCCGGGGACCTTGCAATCCACGACGGATCTGACACCGCCCGTTCAGTGGGTGGACGAAGGCCCCATCTCCGGAACTGTGACCCTGGTGCCATCCCCGAACACTCCGGCGAAGTATTATCGAGTCCGCGTCCCGTGACGGGGCGGGGGATGATCTGAACGGGGCCGGACGACTGCGGCAGTCGTCCGGCCTTTCGTTTTGGAGGCAGCCGGGTCCGGAGGGTAGTGCCCCGGACGGTGACTTTTCGCGCTCGACTCGCACCGCCGGATCCGCCACACGCCAACGGTCGTGCTCAGGCAGGTCCAGGGCCCTGAGGCGTGGTGCTCCGTGGACCGGGGACGCATCACCTGCCGATGCCCGCATGGATAAGGTTCGCGTTCGCGTACCGGTCCCCATGCCCGCGTCACCGGTGTCTGTTTGCAGGGTTTTTACCTGGCAAGCCATTTGATCGCCTTCACCGACTGCCGCGGTGGGGGACGGTCCTCTCGTCCGTCGGGCTGTTGGCTCGGCGCCCCTCGGTGCCGGGGCGCGAACTCCCCCGGACATGGCGCCGGGGAGGTGTCGCGTCGTCAGCCCTTGGCGATGCCGGGGTGGGCCGGGAGTGAAACGCCGGGGTACTCGAAGCCTGAGCGGTTGGTGAAGCGTGTGCCAGCCCCGGGCCCGAACTTCGGCGACCCGCGCCTGGCGACCGCGTGTGCGCTTGCGCGGTCCGGCGGGGCGAGTTCAATGCACCGGCTCCGTGCGGCGCAGGTGTCCGGCCGGGAACACGTTCGGGAGGATCGAAGCACGATTGCGCCGATCGCGGATGGGCCGGCACCGAAGGTTGCTGCGGCAGAAGCGGGGCGGCGGTCGGTCGGAGGGCTCCGGATCGCCGCGAACCCCCCCGGGCTCTCCGAAGTTCGCGAGGCCGACAACGGTTGACCTCTGAACTGTCGGACGCCGGCCGCTCAAACCCGTCGGCCACCGCTTTCGACTCCGGCAAAGTTGCCCCTCCACGCCACGGATGGTCCGCAATGGCGACCCATGGGCGTTTGACAGATGGCCCTTCCGCCGATGAGGGCGCCGCGGAAGAGACCGATCGAAGGCGAGGTCTGTTTGCACGTTTTCCGTGCGTTGGGCGGACGCCTGGTGCCGACCCCGCAGGCAGTTTCGGAAAACAGATCTCCGGTCATTCACCGGAGCAGGGCAGATTCGGCCGACGCCAACCCGGGGCCCTCGGGCACGCGAGCAAATTGAGTTCTGGGGAGTGCATTTCCTTGACTGCGACCCTGGTTCCGGTCATTTAGCAGGGCCAACGACCAACGAGTTTCGCATGAGCTTATTGCGGCGGAAACGAGTGGAGGACCTGCAGGCGGAGGCACTGGCCGATCAAAGTCTGCATCGGGCCCTGGGGCCGATGAACCTGGTTTTTCTGGGAATTGGCGCCATTATTGGAGCCGGGATTTTCGTTTTGACCGGCAAGGCAGCGGCCAACTACGCCGGCCCCGCCATCGTGATTTCCTTTGTGCTCGCGGGGTTGGCCTGCGCCTTCGCCGGGCTCTGCTATGCGGAATTCGCCTCGATGATTCCCATCTCTGGCTCCGCGTACACCTACAGCTATGCCACCATGGGGGAATTGCTGGCCTGGATCATCGGCTGGGACCTGATCCTCGAGTACCTGTTTGCGGCTTCCACGGTTGCTTCGGGTTGGTCGGAATACATGGTGTCGTTTCTTGCCGACTTTGGCGTCCACATTCCGCCGCAATGGTGTGCGGCGCCCTGGAATCACGTCGTACCGGCGGATGCGGGTTGGAATCTGTGGCGGGTCTTTACCGAGGGCTGGACCCGGACCGGGGCCATTCTCAACGTGCCGGCGATGGTGATCGTGGGCGTGATCACCATCCTGCTGGTGCTGGGCATCAAGGAGTCGGCCGCCTTCAACAATTTGATCGTGGCGGTCAAAGTTGGCGTCATCCTCATGTTCCTTGCGGTGGGGGTGGCCCACCTGAACCCGGAAAACTGGACACCCTTCATTCCGCCCTCGGAAGGGCCCGGCAAGTTCGGCTGGGAAGGGGTTTTCCGTGCCGCCGGCGTCATTTTCTTCGCGTACATCGGCTTCGATGCCGTGTCCACCGCGGCCCAGGAAGCCAAGCGTCCCCAGCGCGACATGCCCATTGGAATCCTGGGCTCCTTGTTCATCTGCACCTTGCTTTACATCGGCGTGGCGGGAGTGCTCACCGGCATTGTGAAATACGATCGGTTGGACGTGGGCGCGCCGGTGGCCGTGGCGATCGACTCGCTCGGGCCCGGATGGGACTGGCTCAAGACGTGCATAAAAGTCGGTGCGATCGCCGGCCTTTCGTCGGTGATCCTGGTCATGATGATGGGCCAGCCGCGCATCTTTTACGCCATGGCCCGGGACGGGCTGTTGCCCCCCATCTTCGCCCGCGTACATCCCCGGTTCCGAACCCCTTACTGGGCCACGATCCTGACCGGGCTTTGCGCCATGCTGCTGGCCGGCCTGCTGCCGATCGGTCTTCTGGGTGAACTGGTTTCGATCGGGACGCTCCTGGCCTTTGTCATTGTGTGTGGCGGGGTGTTCGCCCTGCGGTTTACCGATCCGCACATTCCGCGTCCGTTCCGCGTACCCGCATTCTGGCTGGTTTGTCCGCTGGGCGTGATCTTTTGCGGGTGGCTGATGATAAGTTTGCCGCCGGACACCTGGGCCCGTTTGCTGGTCTGGATGGGGCTGGGCCTGTGCGTGTATTTCCTTTACGGGCGCAGACACAGTCGACTGGCGCAATCCGGCAAGGAAGCCTCGCCTCAACTTCGGTGAGCCGGTGCGGCCATCCCGGGACCGGGCAGCTCGCGCTTCTCAAGGCCCGGGACGATGCCCCAGTCCCAGTAGCTGCCACCGCACCAACCAGTCGTGCGTCCACTGCTCCTGGAAGGTCGTTCCCCGGGCCAGTTCCTCGGCTGATTGTCCCCAGTAAAACGTGATCCAGCCCGCGGCCCAATCGCGATGTTCCTGCACAAACGTGGCCAGCTCGGCCGGGGACATCGGCAGCGGAAAAATCTCTTCCACCACCAGGGGCTTTCCGGTTGTGCAGGCCCGGAGGACCGCACGCGCCTCCTGCCATTGGCCCGGCTTGGGATAGAGGTGCACACTCAAGAAGTCCAGCTCCTCCGCCATCACCGCCGGGTCGGTCGACGGCGCCATCAGCTCGAGACGCGTCTTGCCGCTGTCT
>JAOADM010000248.1 GCA_026417315.1 Limisphaera sp. | reverse complement strand
GGTCGGTATTTCGTCCAGGGTTCTTTGAGCATACGCGTTTCAAAGGTCACTGCCGGGGAAACCGCGGCGGGAAAAAATCGCAAACCCCACCGCCGGGCCGGCAGTGGGGTTTTTCCGGAATCCGAGAACCGGGGCTAAAACCCGACTGCCGCGCCGCGACCCCGCAGCGCGCCCGACAACAGCAGCAGGTTCAGCCATCCGTTCATTGCGACCCCAGCCTAGCCCACCCTGCCGTCAGGGTCAAACGCATTCTTGCCCGCCAGCGCGCGGCGCTCGTCTTACCATTGGGCCGCCCCATCGGGGCGGCAATTCACCAGCCCAAGGCAACGCCCTGGGGAATCGGCTTTGCGCAACTCAGCCCGCCCTGAAGGGGTGAAATTCGATGGGGCAGGCCCGGCCCTGGGGAGGGGCTCCCCAAGGTGCCGTTTTCCTTCGGCTTTCACGCGCCGAGGACCCCCAACATCCGCCCCGATCTTTCGGAGCCAACCGACACCTGAAGGGCGCCATTCCGGGGGCCCGCCGCCGCTTTCCGGGCCCCTCGAGCCCCCGTTCGCCAAGGGCCGGGGTCCTCGAACCGCGACGGGTCAAAACTTTTCCGGGCGCAGGACCTCCACCGCCGTGACGTACACGATGGCGGCAAACTGCGGCAGAAAATCGCGATGCAGTTTTTCCACCAGTGCATCTGCCACGGCCGCAGGGACGATGACCTCGACCTGGATATTGGCAAACTCTTCGATGTCCGCGGGCCGCTCGCCCCTGGCACCGGTGCCCTCAACGGGGAAAAGGGTGTAGCCGTGCACCCCGTGGGACTTGAGCAGTTGCAACAGGGGCACCCGCGCCAGCGCCTCGCAAACCACGGTGACCAACTTCATCGGGTGCGTTTTCATGGCAAACCTCCCAGCCACCACCGGGCCAGTTGGTAGTACAGGGGCAGGCCCAGCGTCACGTTGAAGGGAAAGGTCACCGCCAGGACAGCGGTCAAATAGAGCGTGGGATTCGCCTGGGGCAACGACAGTCGCATAGCTGCGGGTGCCGCGATGTACGAAGCGCTGGCAGCCAGCACGCCCATCAAAAAGGCCCCACCGGGGCTGAGCCCCGCAAAATGCCCTGCAACGACCCCGACCGCCCCGTGGACCATGGGCATGACCAGCCCGAAGGCAATCAACCGCAACCCCACGCGCCGAAGTTCTCCCAAACGCCGCGCCGCCACCATGCCCATTTCAAAGAGAAAGAGCGTCAGGACTCCCTGAAAAGGCGCGACGAAAAAGCCACGGGTGGCCTCTTCCCCGCGTGCACCGCAAATGGCTCCCGCCGCCAGGGCCCCGAGCAGCAGAAACACGCTCCTGCCCAGAAGCGCCTCGTGCAACACCTGCCGCCATGGCAGCCCGCCCTCGGC
This sequence comes from Limisphaera sp., assembly GCA_026417315.1. Classification (GTDB taxonomy): domain Bacteria; phylum Verrucomicrobiota; class Verrucomicrobiia; order Limisphaerales; family Limisphaeraceae; genus Limisphaera. The sequence continues at coordinate 3,628 of JAOADM010000248.1, read as the reverse complement.
CGCCGCCTGCGGTTGCGTCAGACGTCCCAGCAAGACTCCCACCACAATGGCCGGCGATTCCATCACCGCCAGAAACGCACTGGCGTGGGGTTCGTAGGGCACGCGAAGCTCGTTGAGGTAATTCACCGCCGCCACGAAGGTCACCGCGCTAACCGAACCGTAATGGGCCGCAACCGCCGCAGCGTCCACCGGACTCAACCGCACCAGCCTGCGCAACACCGGGTAGCACCACAAGGGGATGCAGCACCCCAACAGCACCGCCGCCAGCCCCGGGCGCCAGACCTGACTCCACCCCGACTCCGCCAGGGCCACGCCACCCTTGAAGCCAATGGCCATCAGCAAATAGGTGGCCAGCGCGGTGTACACGGGCTCGGGCAGGCGCAGGTCCGTCCGCAACAAAACCGACAAAACTCCCAGGGCGAAAAACACAATGGGAGGAGAGGCCAGGTTCGCCAGGACGCCTTCCCACCAATCCATGGCCGGCTACCGGGACAGGGATCGGTTCTTGGCCCGCGACTCGCGCGCCATCCGCGCCTTGAACTCGTGCAACTTGCGCCGCAGGTTTTCGTCCTGCACGGCCAGAATTCGCAGGGCCAGTAGGGCCGCATTGCGCGCATTCCCGATGGCCACCGTGGCCACTGGCACACCGGCCGGCATCTGCACAATGGACAACAGCGAATCCAACCCGTGCAGGGCCTGGGTTGGAATCGGCACGCCGATGACCGGGAGGACCGTGTGGCTGGCCACCATGCCGGGCAAATGCGCGGCGCCGCCGGCCCCGGCAATGATCACCTGCAGGCCCCGCGACTCGGCCGTGCGGCCGTACCGCGCCATGTCGTCCGGGGTCCGATGCGCCGAGACCACCCGGACCTCATGCGGCACCCCGAACTCCTCCAGGACCTCGGCGGCGGCCTTCAGCGTCGGCCAGTCCGAATCGCTGCCCATGATGATGCCGACCCGCGGCGTTTCGGAGCGGGGTGCTTTCATGCAAAAACAACCTTCAAGGATTCAGGTGCAGGTCCGTGATCGCGCCCAGGGCGGCCGAGCTGACCGTGTGCGCGTACTTGGCCAAAACTCCCCGGCGATAACGCGGCCGGGGCGGACGCCACCGTGCCCGGCGGGCGGCCAATTCCTTCTGCGGGACCAGAAGCGTCAAGGTGCGCTGCCGGGCATCGATCACGATCCGGTCTCCGTTGCGGACCAGCGCCAGGGGCCCGCCCACGTACGCCTCCGGACTGATGTGCCCCACCACAAAACCGTGGGTGCCGCCCGAAAACCGGCCATCCGTGATGAGGGCCACCTCGGCACCCAACCCCTGCCCCATGATGGCCGAGGTGGGCCCCAGCATTTCGCGCATGCCCGGCCCGCCACGGGGGCCCTCGTACCGAATCACGACCACGTCCCCTTTGCGGATGCGCCCGCCCAGAATCGCCTTCATCGCCTGCTCTTCGGAATTGAAAACCCGCGCACGACCTTCGAAGCGCAGCCCCTCCTTCCCTGTGATCTTGGCCACGGCTCCCTCCGGAGCAAGATTGCCGCGCAGAATCACCAGGTGACTGTCCTTCTTGATGGGCCGGTCAAAGGGCCGAATGATCTCCTGATCCGCCGGATAGTCCGGCACCCCGGCCAGATCTTCGGCCAGCGTCCGGCCGGTCACGGTGCGGCAGTCGCCGTGCAAAAGCCCCTTTTCGAGCAGGCGCTTCATCAGGGGCCGGATCCCACCAATGGCCACCAAATCGCTCATCCAGAAACGACCACTGGGCTTGAGATCCGCCAGCACCGGAACCCGGCGCCCGATGCGATCGAAATCGTCCAACGTCAGGCGCACCCCGGCCGCATGGGCGATGGCCAGCAGGTGCAGCACGGCATTGGTGGAACCGCCCAGGGCGATGACCACGGCGATGGCATTTTCGAAGGCTTTTCGGGTGAGGATGTCCCGGGGGCACAGCCCGAGACGCAAGAGGTTGACCACCGCTTCCCCGGCCCGTCGGGCGTCCTCGAGTTTGGCCGGTGACACGGCGTTCTGGGCCGAGCTGTTGGGCAGGCTCATCCCGAGCGCCTCGATGGCGCTGGCCATCGTGTTGGCCGTGTACATGCCCCCGCAGGAACCCGGCCCCGGGATGGCGCAGCGCTCCACTGCGGCCAGCTCTTCGGCACGCATCCTGCCCCGGGCGTGTGCACCCACCGCTTCGAAGACCGACACGATGTCGAGGCGCTGATTCGTCCCGGGCAGGCAACCGGGCAGAATGGTGCCGCCGTACACGAAAACGGCCGGTCGGTTCAACCGCGCGATCGCAATCAGGCAGCCGGGCATGTTCTTGTCGCATCCCCCCAACGCCACCAACCCATCCATGCCCTGGCAGGCCACCACCGTCTCGACGGAATCGGCAATCACCTCGCGCGAGACCAGCGAATACTTCATCCCCTCCGTGCCCATGGAGATGCCGTCGGAAATGGTGATGGTGTTGAAAATGATGGCTTTACCGCCCGCCCCATTGACGCCCCCTTCGGCCGCACGCGCCAACTGATCCAGATGCATGTTGCACGGGGTCACCTGGCTCCACGTGGAGGCGATCCCGATGAGGGGCTTGGAAAAATCTTCCGGTCGGAATCCCACCGGATACAGCATCGCCCGGCTGGGGGCCCGTTCGGGGCCGTCGAAGATCCGGCTTGAATAGGGACGAGGAAGCGGGTTCATCGGTGCAACCTCACGGCTGGGCATCGCCGAAATCCAGAACCTGTGCCGCCGCCAAGGCCCGCGTCAGGGCCTCATCAGGCGTGGCACCCAACGCCGTAACGTGGCCCATTTTGCGGCCGGGGGCACACCTTGTCTTGCCGTAAATGTGCACGTGGACCCCGGGCATGGCGAGGGCCTGCTCCAGCCCCCGCACACGTCCGGAACCGTGACGCCGTCCCAACAAGTTCACCATGGCCGCCGCCGGCGTGCGCATCCGGGTCGAGCCGAGCGGCCAACCCAACACCGCGCGCACGTGATTCTCGAACTGCGAACACTCGCACGCTTCGATCGTGTAATGGCCCGAATTGTGCACGCGCGGCGCCAACTCGTTGATCCACACGCCGCCGTCCGGCCCCAGGAACAGCTCGACGCCGAAACTGCCGATCCCACCGACGCTCTCCACCGCCGCCCGGGCCAGCTCCGCCGCACGCGCCGCCCGGGCCGGCGGCACCTGCGCCGGAGCCACCACGTGATGGCAGATGTGATCCTTCTGACAGGTCTCGACGACGGGATACACGGCGCACCGGCCGTCCCGACCCCGGGTGACGATCACGGCCAGCTCCCGCTCGAAAGGGCAAAACGCCTCCACGTACAGCGCCCGGCCGCGGTCTCCGCCCAGTCGTTGCCAGGCCGGCCGAACGTCTTCCGGCCCGTGGACGGTCGCGTTGCCCTTCCCGTCGTACCCGTGACACCGGGCCTTGAGCACCAGCGGCCAGCCCCACTCGCGGCCACGCGCCACGAGCTCCTCCGGATTTTCGACGGCGGCAAACGCCGGCACCGGCAGGCCCGCGGCGGCCAGCGTGCTCTTCTGCAAAAACTTGTCGCGAATGCGCTCCATGGTTGCCGGGCCGGGAAGGACTCGATGGCCCCGGCTGGCCAACAGGGCCAGCG
>JAOADM010000247.1 GCA_026417315.1 Limisphaera sp. | reverse complement strand
GCGCGAATTCGCCCACTGCAAGGGATAGACGTGGTAGGGCTCCTCCGAATGGCACTGGGCGCAATCGCCCGAGCTGTAGTTGACGCTGATGCGCGGCCAGTTGAAGACGTTGGTCTGACCGAGGGCCATGCCGTGCTCGCTGCCCGGACCGTGACAGTTCTCGCACTGGATGTTGGCGAGGTTCTTGAGCTGCTGCGGCATGGCCGCCCAGTTGCCATTGGTCAGCCGGGAAGGAAACGTCCAGCCCAACTGCGCGGCCACGTCGTCAAAGCCCCCGTTGACAGCGGCCGGATCCGTATCGTAGCCGACCACGTGGCACTGGATGCAGCTGGCGCGGTAGTACGGAGCTTCCAACCCGTCAATGGCGCGGGTGAAGAACGTGGCGTGGGCGGTCTGTTGCCATTGATGATATTTGTCCTGGGCGATGACCCCGCCGCTGTGGCAGAGGGCGCAGGTGTGGGCGCCGAGGTAGGTGCCCACGGAAACGTTGCGCTGCAGGACCAGGTTGGTGGTGGCCGTGCTGACGGTGACCTGGACGGTATACTGACCCGCCACGGTGGGCTTCAGCAGGCGCCGGTCCGCCACGTTGTAATCCAGTTGGGCACGCGGCTCGTAAGCCGGCACGTTCGGCCCCAGCGGACTGGGTTGGAGCGTGTCGGTGCTGCCGACCGGCTTGAGCGTGAGCTCCCAGTTGATGCCGGTGTTGTTGGTCAGGTTTTTGGGCAGCAACAGATCCAGGTACACCGGCTGGCCAATGCCCACCGTGTCCAGCCCGCCGGAAACCTGCATGTTCGCAGGCAGACCATAATCGTGGATGTCCTGGTGCGTCAGGGGACGCGGCACCAGCATCGGGCTCTGGGCCTGGATTGCGATCCAGGAAGCCGCCCAGACACCCAGCGCCACGCACGCCACACCACCGCGCCGGTTGAGCCGTTGAGCTTTCATATACGATTCGGTTGTTCTTGGTTCCAGATCCGACCGACCCTTTACGCACTCCCACTGTGGGCCGGGGCCGGCGGAAGCGCCTACGCAAGTTTTGTCAAAAAGCCAACTTAAGTTGTCTTGGAGCATCTGCAGGCGACGATTCAGGCACGCTTAGATTCCACCGGGCCCGATTCGGAAGGGGTACCGGCCGGCGGCGTGCTCGCCCCAACAGGGGCCGCCGTGGCCGCCTCGGAGGACCGCGAAGGCGCCGGACACATCGGATCCAGCGGGTGTTCCTCACGATACCACTCGGCCGAGACGCGGCCATCCCAGAACGCAGGGTTCACCGGATACACGTCGGGATCGAAGATCACGTGGTAGAAGTGCCAGACCACGATGGCCAGACAGGCCAGAATGGCCTCGTAGAAATGGATGGTGAGGGCCACGTCCACGACCCAGCGCGGCAGCCATTGGGTCACCTCCAACTTGAACCACATCAGCAGGCCGGTGACTCCCATGAGGACGGTGCCCCAGACCACGGCCCAGTACTCGAATTTCTCCGTGTAACCGAACCGGCCGATGAGCGGACGTTGGGACCGGCGCCCGACCAAATAGCCGATCATCCCCACCAGATCGCGGAAGTCCCGAGCGCGGGGCCGCAAGTCGCGCAGAAGGCGCCGACCCTCGGCCGAGACCGAGATGTAAACAAGATGCCAGAGGCCGGTGAGCAACAAAACCACACCCGCCCATCGATGCACCCAGCGCCGAAACGGTTCGCTGTTACCCAGCAGGTGCGCCAGCCAGGAGTCGGGATAGCTGAGAGCAAATCCGCTGATCGCCAGGACGAAAAAGCTGCTGGCCAGGAGCCCATGCTGCCATCGTTGGACGCGATCCATGCGCAGCACGGTCCGGGGATGCCCGCGGAGGCGGTGGCAGAGCTTGCGCCAGAAGAGCAGCCCGTTGTGCATCAACATGGCCCCCACCGTGCAGGCGATCAGGACCAGGTAAATGCGGCGAACCCACCAGTTGATGCGGCTGCCCACATCCGGACCACCGCGCACGCCGCGCACGTCCACGTGGACCCGGCTGAGGGCGAACTTTTCCGTGGCTCCCGGATGACACTGGCCACAGGTGCGAACCAGGTTGGCCGGATGGATGGAAGACTCCGGGTCGGTCGAAGGCAGGACCTTGTGGTAGCCATGGCAGCTGCCGCAATTGGCGGCCACGGGCAGGCCATACTGGGCAGCCAACCCGTGGTAACTCTGAAAGAAGGTCTCCACACGATCCGAAGGCAGACGAAACTTCGTATTGATCCGCTCCGAGGCATGGCACCGACTGCAGACGTCACGGGCAATGTACTGAGGGGCGGCTCCGCGCAGGGTCTCGATGCGATGTTCACTGTGGCAGTCCGTGCACGTGGGCGCTTCCCGGATGCCCCGGGTCAGGGCCTTTCCGTGGATGCCGGCCAGAAAGTCAGCCGCTTCGGTGTCGTGACAACTTCCGCAGGTTTCCGGCTGCCGGGTGAAATGGAGGGGCGACGCCGCGTCGGTGGGCGGCACGACTTCGTGGCCTCCGTGGCAATCCTGACAGGTGGCGGCCTCAGCCCGGCCGGCTTGCAGGGCGCGGCCGTGGACGCTGGCGTGGAAGGTCTCGCTCTGGGCGGCGTGACAACGGGCGCAGTCCACGGGCCCCACCGGCCGTTCGTCGTCCGGGTGTTGGAGAGTGACTCCGACGTGGCAACTGACACAGGTGTTGGTGCGGTGCACGGAGCGCGCCAACCGGGCCTCGTCCACGAACAGGGAAATCACGCGGCCGACGGCGTTGGTCCTGGTCAGGTCGGGGTCCGAGTGGCAGTCAAGGCAGTCCTTGTTCGACCGGTCCACGGGAACCGGGGCAGGGTTGGGCATCCCCTGACCGGCAAGACCGGTGGCGGTGAGGAACACGGATAACGTCAGTCCAAGCAACGCCTTCACACGAACACCCTGGGTTGGCGCACGGCGGGACGCCTTCCCTGGCTTGGCTTTTCTGCAGCCCTTCTTGCCTGCACGAAAATGCCTTGGGATATGCATTTCTTGGCCGGGCCGGGTTGGGACGGTCAAAGGAAGGGCTTGAGCCGATGGCCTGCACGGGTATGATCCCGGCATGCGCGGGCGGGTCAAGAGGACCGGGAGGCGGGCGCCCGACGACGGCAGGGGCGCAACATGAGCAAGACGACCATGTTACCGGATGCGGCCAGGACGGCGCCGGTGAATGCGCTGCCACGGCGCAAACCGGTGCTGTTGATCGTGGACGACGAAGAGGGGCCGCGGCAGTCGCTCCAGGTGATTTTCAAGGACGAGTTCGAGGTGTTGCTGGCCCCGGACGGTCCGACGGCGGTGGCGCTGGCGCAGCAGCATCCCGTGGACGTGGCCATCACCGACATTCGGATGGCGGGCATGTCCGGCATCGAGGTGCTGGAGCGCCTGAAGTACGTGAATCCCGGCATCGAGGTCGTGATGATCACCGCCTACGAGACCACCGAGACGCTGCGCCAGGCGTTGCGGCTGCAGGCCTGCGACTACATCAACAAGCCTTTCGACGTGGCGACGATCCGGGCCGCTGTCCAGCGGACCCTCCAACGCCACACCCTGGAGAGTGAGCTGCGGAGCAACACGGAGCATCTGGAGGCGCTGCGCGCCGAGCTGCAGAATCAACGCATCGCCGAGCAGATCGCCCAGACGCGGGGCGAAATCTATGCCAGCATCATTCACGACATCAACGGACCGCTCACGGTGATCTCCGGGTTCCTGCAGTTGCTCAACCAGCGGCTCAGCCAGGCCCAGCGTCTGGAGGCGGAGGATCTCGAGTTCCTCCGGGAGAGGTTGCGCGTGATCACCCGGCAGGTCACCAACTGCATCGAGATCTCGCGCCGGTATCTGAGCTACCTGCGGCGATCGGGCGAGGACGCCCTCAGCGGTCATGTGGATCAGTTGCTGGGGGATCTGGCGCAGCTGGTGCGGGTGCATCCCAGTTCCCAGCGGCACGAGTTCGTCCTGCAAAACGTGAACGAGCCGGTGGCGGTGCGAACCAACGGGACCGACTTCATCCAGGTGCTTTTGAACCTGATCGTCAACGCCTTCCAGTGCTCCCCCCACCCGCACAGGGTCGAAGTCCGCGGCGAGGTGCTGTCGCGGCCGCTGGATCTGTCGCAGTTCAAGGACACGCCCCAGACCCGGTTCGTGAACATGGAGAGCTTCGACAACACACCCCCCTTGCTGGCGATGCAGGTGCGCGACAACGGGCCGGGCATGACCCCGGACATTCTGAGCCGGATCTTCGACCCGTGGTTCACGACCAAGGAGCGTCACCAGGGCACCGGGCTGGGCCTGAACATCGTGCAGCGGCTGGTCCGGGCCGCCCGTGGCGCGGTGCACGTGCACAGCGTGCCCGGCCGGGGCACAACCTTCACCGTGTACTTCCCGGCGGTGCGACTGCCCACAGGCGAGGGCAACCGCGGTTGAAGGGAAGGATGTCTCCGCGGGCGGTGCGGGATCCACTTCGCGAAGGGGACGCCAGGAGGTTTGTACGAGTGCCTCTGCGCGGATGGAAACCTGCCAATGCATTCTGCAGCGCCGTGGCACGGGAGCGGCCGGAGGCTGCGCCCCGTGGCCCCGGGACCCTTGGAGGTAAACGATGAGCCCTGCGGATCGCCGGGCGCAAACGTTTTACTACGAGCGGTGGCGGGCGGTCGCCGGGGGCATTCTGGAAACCGCGGGCACCACGTTTCTGCTGCTGATCGCGGTGCGCTGGTTCCAGGCCGGGGCACTGGCCAAGGCGCTGGTGGCCGGCGGCGGCAACCTGGGCTTCCTGTTGTCCCCCTGGTGGGTGAGCCGGGTCGAACGGGCCGGTTGGCCCGTGGCCCGCGCGGCGGGTGCGCTGGCCCTCAGCGGGGCGCTGGCGCTGTTGATCATGGCGCTGGTGCCGTCCCTGACCGTGTATGTACTGGGCGCCACGCTGGCCGTGGCCTGTCTGGCCCTGAGCGTGCCCCTGATGACGCAGGTGTTTCAGGACAACTACCCGGAGCACGAACGCGGCAAGTTGTTCTCCCGGGCGATCATGATCCGCATCGCGGTGGCCGCCGTGTTCAGCGAGCTGGCCGGGCGCGCCCTCTCCGGG
>JAOADM010000246.1 GCA_026417315.1 Limisphaera sp. | reverse complement strand
GGTCACCCGAGGAAAAAGGTCTGCCGTGGCAACGCCGATGCGGGCGGTGGCCGCGGCCAGGGACCGCTCGGCGGCCTGAATATCGGGGCGACGCCGCAACAGCTCGGCCGGGTTTCCGATGTGGACCAACGGGGGCACCTCGGGTAACGGGCCCGGGGAAGCGAGATCGGGTTCCAGTGCCTCCGGAGGTTGGCCGGTCAAAACGCTCAAGCGGTACAGCGTCCGGTGCACGGCGGTTTCCAGCGTCGGGATTGCCGCCAGGGTGGCCTCGTATTGGGCACGGGCCCGGGAGAGATCCAATTCGGTGGCGCGTCCGGCCTCGAGTTTGGCCCGGACGATCTCCAGACTCTCCGATTGCAGTCGTGCGTTTTGTTGGGCGACGCTCAGCTGGACCTGGAGGCCGCGGAGCTCGCAGTAATTCCGTGCCACCTCGGCCAGCAGGCTCAACAACACCTCGCGGCGGCCCGCCTCCACGGCGGCCACTTCAGCCCGGGCCGCTTCGACAGATCGCCGCACCCGGCCCCACAGATCGAGTTCCCAAAATGCGTCAAGGCCTGCTTCATAAAGTTCGGATTCGCGCCGGGGCCGGGGCACGCCGGGCATCGCGTCGGCACTGCGAACGCTTTTGGAGAATCCGCCGGCGGCTTGGACCGTGGGCAGCAGGTCGAGGTCGGTCATGCGGCGCAGGGCGCGGGCTTCGCGCAGGCGTGCCGTGGCCAGGCGGAGATCCGGGTTTCCGGTCACGGCTGCCTGGATGAGACGATCGAGAGTCGGATCGCGGAAATTGCGCCACCAGGTCACGTCCACGGGGGCATGGGTGAACTGGGGTGCGTTCCCCTGCACAAAAGTCGAGGCCACCCGGGTTCGGGGGTGGGCGTAGTCGGGGCCCACGGTGCAACCGGTCAGGGCGAGGGCGCTGGCCGCGATGAGGGCCAGGAGACCGAGGGTAGCCCCGTCCGGCGTCAGTCCCGAGTTCGACGGCTGTCGGGGTCGGGTGGTTTCGCCTCGCAAACGGCGCAGGACGACGTAGAAGACCGGCGTGAGAAAGACGCCGAACACGGTAACTCCGAGCATGCCCCAGAACGTGGCCGTGCCGATGGCCCGGCGCAATTCACTGCCGGCGCCGGTGGCGATCATCAGGGGCAGAACTCCGAACGTGAAAGCCAGCGAGGTCATGAGGATCGGCCGCAGCCGCAATCGACTGGCCTCCAGGACGGCGTCAAAGCGATTGAGGCCCTTGTCCTGTAACTGGCGTGCGAATTCCACAATCAGCACCGCGTTCTTACAGGCCAACCCGAGCAGAACCACCAACCCGATCTGGGTGAAGAGGTTGTTGTCCATGCCGCGGGCCCAGACGGCCACGAGGGCGAACAGGAGGCTCAGGGGGGTGATCAGGATGATGGCAAGGGGCAGGGTCCAACTCTCGTATTGGGCCGCCAGGACGAGAAAGACCATGAGCACGCAAAGGGCGAAAATCCAGGCACCGGTTTTCCCCGCCAGGATTTCCAGGAGCGTCAGTTCCGTCCATTCGATCGCCATTCCCGGCGGGAGCAGCTGCTGGGCCAGAGACTCGAGAATGCGGATGGCCTGACTGGAACTGACTCCCGGTGCGGGTACGCCGCTCAGGTCTGCGCTGGGGTAGAGGTTGTAGTGGGACACGGTGGTGGGGCCGGTGGTGTCTCGCACGGTGATCACCGTTGCCAACGGCACCATCTCGCCGGCCAGGTTTCGGGTCTGCAAACGGAGGACGTTTTCAGGCCGGGCCCGAAAAGGTGCGTCGGCCTGGGCGACGACCTGGAAAGGACGCCCGAAGAGGGTGAAATCGTTCACGTACACCCCACCCAGAAAGACGGCCAGGGCCTCCCAGACGCCGGTCAGCGGCACTTGCATGCGCCTGGCCTTCTCGCGGTCCACTTCCAGTTGCACCTGGGGGACGTTGCCGCGGTAGGTGGTGATGACGTTCTGGAGGCGCGGGTTTTGGTTGGCGGCCCCCATGAGGGCAAAGGCGGCGGCCTGGAGTGCCTGGGGCCCGAGATGGGCGCGATCCTGGATCTGGAGTTTGAACCCGCCCACGGAACCCAGACCATCCACGGGAGGCAGATTGAAAGCCGCCACCATGCCCTCGCGGATGCCGGCGAACTTCGGCTGGAGTTCGGCCAGAATCTGGTGGCTGGTCCGGCCGGTCTGGCGGCGCTTTTCGAAAGGCTCCAGGCGAATGATGAGCGTGGAGGCATTGGGTTGGCTTCCGAACGAAAGGATGGAGAAACCGTCCAGCTTCAGTACCGTTTGGACCCCCGGGGTGTCCTTGACCAGCTCGTAGACCCGGGAGCTGACTTCCCGGGTGCGATTCAGCGAGGCACCGTCGGGCAGTTGCAGGTAGCAGAAAAGGGTTCCCTTGTCCTGCACGGGGATGAATCCGGTGGGCACGGTGCGGAGGCCGATGGCGGTGAGCGCCAGCAGGCCCGCGTAGAGAATCAGCACCATTCCCCCGTGACGGATGACCAGTCCCAGGGCCCGGGAATAACCGGATCGGGTCCGATCGAACAGCCGGTTGAACCCGCGAAACAGCCAACCAATCGAGCCGTGGATCGCTCGGCTGAGCGGGTCGTTCTTTTGATGGTGCGGCTGCAAGAGCAGGGCGCACAGGGCCGGGCTGAGCGTCAGCGCGACAAAGGCGGAAATCAGCGTCGAAACGGCAATGGTCAGGGCGAACTGCTGGTAGAACTTGCCCTGGATTCCCGGAAGGAACGCGGTGGGCAGAAAGACCGAGCTGAGGACCAGCGCGATGGCGATGACGGCGCCCCCGATCTCATCCATGGCGATTCGGGTGGCCTCCACCGGCGCCTTTCCTTCGGCGATGTGCCGTTCCACGTTTTCCACCACGACGATGGCATCATCCACCACGATGCCGATGGCCAGCACGAGGCCGAACAGGGTCAGGTTGTTGATGGAAAAACCGAGAGCGGCCATGACGGCGAACGTTCCGATCAGGGAGACCGGCACGGCAATCAGCGGAATGATCGAGGCCCGCCACGTTTGCAGAAACAGGATCACCACCCCGGTGACCAGAACCATCGCCTCCAGCAACGTTTTGAACACCTCGCGAATGGAAGCCCGAATGTACTCGGAATCGTCGCGAACAATGCGGTAGTCGAGGCCGGCGGGGAAGCGCTTTCGTAATTCGGCCATCGCGCGACGCACGGCGTCGGCGGTTTCAATGGTATTGGAACCCGGTTGCTGGAAGATGCCGAGGGCAATGGCGGGTTTGCCGTCGAGCCAGGCACTCACATTGTAGTCCCGGGCGCCGAGTTCGACGCGGGCCACGTCGCGCAGGCGAATCATCCGGCCGGAGGGATCCGTGCGCAGAATGATGTTGCCGAACTCCTCCTCGGTCGCCAGCCGGCCTCGCACCTGCGCCACCAGTTGCAGTTGTGTGTCCGGGAGGTTGGGGGGCTGGCCGAACACGCCGCCGGCGACCTCCACGTTCTGCTCGCGAACCGCCGCCACCACGTCGCCCGCGGTCAACCCGTGTGCGGAAAGCTTTTCCGGATCCAGCCACAGGCGCATCGAGTAATCGCGGGCCGCGAAGACCCGCACGTCGCCCACGCCCGGCAATCGGGCCAGCACGTCCCTGACCTGCAAATGGGCGTAATTGCTCAGAAACACCTCATCCAGCTCGCCCGTGGGAGAGAACAAGGTCACGACCGCGGTCAGGCTGGGGGAACGCTTGCGGACTTCGATGCCCAGGCGGCGCACTTCTTCCGGCAGCCGGGGCAGGGCCAGCGCCACGCGATTTTGGACCTGAACCTGGGCCTGATCGATGTCCGTACCGACGTTGAAGGTGACCTGGATCACCAGGGAGCCGTCGGCAGAGGCTGCGGACGACATGTAGAGCATGTTTTCCACGCCGTTGATTTCCTGCTCGAGCGGCGTGGCCACCGTGGCCGCGACCGTATCGGCGCTGGCCCCGGGAAACCGGGCGCTTACGAACACCGTGGGCGGCGCCACCTCGGGAAAGGAGGCGATCGGAAGTTCCAGCAGCGCCAGGAGTCCCAGCAGAGTGATGAAAATCGACAGAACCGCGGCGAAAATGGGACGCCGAATGAAGAAGTGCGAGAATTTCATGGCGGCCAAACCTCCTCCGGAATGGATGGGCTACTGCGGCCCCGCCGCCGTGGACGCAGCCGACGGCCCGGGAGCAGCTGCCTCCGGACGGGCCACCTGCACCTGCATGCCGGGCCGCAGCATCAACAGCCCGCTGACGACGACTGCATCCCCGGGGCCGATCCCGGCCAACACGACCCGTTGGGCACCGTGGGCCCGGCCCAGTTGCACGGGCCGGGCTTCGACCACTCGCTGCTCATTGACCACGTACACGAATTTGCGCGTCTGCTCCGAAAGGATCGCGGCCTCCGGAACCAGAAGGGCGCCCTCGATGCGCTCCACCGGGATTCGGATTCGTGCGAACATGCCGGGCACCAACACCCGATCCGGGTTGGCAAGCACCGCGCGCAAGCGCAGGGTGCCCGTGGCCGGGTTGACCCGGTTGTCCACGAAATCGATCCGGCCCCGATGGGGAAAGCCGTCCTCGCCGGCCAGGCCCAGTTCGCAGGCCACTGCGGAGGCTCCCGGGTTCTCCAAACCGGGCAGAAGCCTTCGATAGCGTTGGAAAGCCGCTTCCGGGACATCGAAATACGCGTAGATCGGATCCAGGCTGACCAGTGTGGCCAGAAGAGTGCCGGGCATCTGCGTGCTGCCCTGGATCATGTTCCCCACCGTGACGAAGCGCCGGCCGATCTTGCCGTCGATGGGAGCCTCGATGCGGGTGTAGGTCAGGTTGAGTTCCGCGGCGGCCTCGGCGGCCCGGGCCGCGGCCAATGCGTCTTCCGCAGCTCGGGCCCCCTTGGTTCGGGCATCAAATTCCTCCTCGGAAATGGCCCGGTGTGCCCGCAGGGTACGGGCCCGTTCCAGATCGTTGCGGGCCAGCTCTGCCTGGGTTTCTGCGCGTCGCCGTTCGGCTTGGGCGCGTCGGAGTTCCGCCTCGTAGGGTCTGGGATCGATGACGAAGAGCAGATCCCCGCTGCGTACCTGTCTCTTATACACATCTCC
>JAOADM010000245.1 GCA_026417315.1 Limisphaera sp. | reverse complement strand
CTATCACTACGCACGGTTGATTGAGATCCTGGCCTGCGTGGAACGCATCGAGCAGATGATCGACGATCCTGACCTGTTGAGCTCCGACCTTCGGGCCAATGCCGGCATCAACAGCCTGCGCGGCGTGGGCGTCAGCGAAGCGCCCCGGGGCACGCTCTTCCATGACTACACCGTGGATCGCCACGGGATCCTGCAGCGCGTCAACCTGATCATTGCCACGGGACAAAACAACCTGGCCATGAACCGGACCGTGGCCCAAATCGCACGGCACTACGTCCGCGGCATCCCGGTGCCCGAGGCCGTGCTCAACCGCATCGAACACGGCATTCGGTGTTTCGATCCCTGTCTGAGCTGTTCGACTCACGCAGCCGGGCGAATGCCCCTGCTGGTGCGCGTGTTGGGGCCGAATGGGGAACTGCTCCAGGAATTGCGACGGGACTGACGCTGCGACCCGCGGCGCCGCTCCATCCCCGGCTTCCATCCTGATCATCGGGTATGGAAACACTCTGCGGCGCGACGATGGGGTGGGCGTTTCTGTGGCCGAGCGCCTGGCTACCCAACCACGTTCCGGGGTGCAGATCATTGCCTGCCATCAACTCACCCCCGAACTGGCCGAACCGATCAGCCGCGCAGCAGCGGTGGTTTTCGTGGATGCCGTGGCCGACGGGGCACGGCACGTCCGAATGCGCTGCATCCGTGCCAAGGCAGTTGTCCCTTCCCTGGCCCACGCCAGTTCGCCCGCCCTGTTGTTGGGCCTGGCTCGCGCCGTGTTCGGTCGGCAACCCCCGGCGTGGCTTCTGACGATCCCTGGCGAAGACTTCGGACTGGGCGAGGGCTTTTCGACCCTGGCGCAGGCGGGTGTCCGAACGGCTCTGGAGCGGATCGAAGCGTGGCTGCGCCGACAACAACTCCCTTGCGCCCGCGCCGGCAAAAACGGTCTCGGCCGAACATCCCCGGCCGGCTCCCTCGCCGATCAAGCCTGAACCCCTCGCCGATCCCGCTCGCCCAGCAACCCGCCAGGCCCGGCGTACAACCGCGCGGACCAGGGAAACAGGACTTCGACGCCAGGGCGCCGTCTTGGGCAGAAAGCGAAGCGCCAAACCGGCCGGCGCGGAGCCGGGTTCCCATTCCGAGCCTCCCAATAAAACCGCGGGGGAAACCTTTCAGCCGCGGCTTGGGCGGCACGCCGGAAGCGCCCCGGCAGAGCTGGCTGGCACCTGCGGTTGCCCGGTCAGTGGACGAGGACACGCAGATGCCCCACCTGCGTGCCGCATGTGCGCCGCCACTAAAAACGGTGCGATGCGAGCCATCCTCCGACCGAGAGTGGCTCGGCCGGCCCGGGAAGTGGATTCGGGACGCGCCGGTTTCCGCAGCCAGCCCATTCCGGTTTTTGGACACCTTTGAAAAGGCCGACGGAGTTTCGGGCTCCTCGGCCCCGGAAAACCGAGGGAAAGGGCTCGGGACTTTTGAATCGCGGCTCAAAACCGAGATGTGCCCTCCGCTGTGCACGAATCCCGTGGGCCCATTCACGCGCCGAGGGCCATCCCATCCACCAACCCGGGGCAACGCCGCGGGAAGCCGGCACCCCAAACCCCATCGCGCCCAGAATAGGCGCAACTCGAGGAGGCCCATCGCGAGGGCCGGGTTTGCCACACTGAATGCCGCCCCTTCAGGCCGGAATGAATGAAGGCGCCCCGTTTCCCCGGGACGCTACCCTGGGCTGGTGAATTCCCGCCCCCATGGGGCAACGGTAGGGCGCGCCGAAGGGTGCAACCGTTCGCCCGTCATGGGTGCGACCTCGTTGCGCAAGGGGGAGGCCGGGTTGGTGGATTTTCCTCCCCAACGGGGCAACCGTGGTGTGCGCTGAGGGCGCAGCCATTCACCCGGCAACGAGGCAGCCGAGCCGCCCCTTGGGCGGCGCATGTGCGCGCCGTTGGGTCATCGCACGGCGCCTCGCGGGCGCGAATACCTTCCCGACCCTCCACGGGTTGGGAGGAATGAATTTCCAGAGGCTGCTTTGGAGGATCGTCGCGTGCGGCGCTGGCGCAGACAGGGCCCCGGCGCTGCGGATCGGCTGTCCGGCGCATTTCAGGTTTCGCACACCTCCGAAAAGCCCGGCGGGTTTTCGCGCGTCCTCGGCGCAGGAAGGTCGAGGCAAAGGGCATGGGCTTCGGATCCTTGCTTCTGGGCTTCATCACGGAAATACGCCCTTTCGCAGCTTCGGATGTACCGCAGACTTGTCTGGATGAGATGCGGTCGGCAACGTATGGGTCCGCGATGCCGAATCTCGCGACATTGACGCGTCGAGCCCGGGAAAGCGCGCCGCCTGAGGAAGCGGGCGATCCCGGAACAGCGGTCATGGGGCGTCCGTCGACTGCCACGCTCTTTCACGCGCCTCCGGGACGTCGAGACTGAATCCGCCATGAGCCAGTCCCCTGCCGATCCGCCCACCTCCGTGTCCGGCCCGACCGCGCCCGCCGCGCCGGCCAATCCACTGGCCGACGTCAAGCAACTGGGCATGTGGGCGGCGATCGCCAGCCTCGGCTACGTGTTTTGGGTCGTGGGGGCCATGGAGATGATCGAGCGCCTCGCCTACTACGGCGTGCGCGCCGTGGCCACGCTGTATGCCACCCGGCCCGCTTCGGAGCACGGCCTGGGCGTCACCATGGCCCAATTTGGCTGGCTGCTGTTGTGCTGGAATCTGGCCCAGTCTCTGGTACCGATTTTCACCGGTGGTCTCTCCGATCGCTACGGCTACAAACAGACCATCTTTGTTTCCACCCTCCTGAAATGCCTCGCCTACTTGATCATGGCCTGGTGGCAGACCTTCGCGGGCTTTTTTGTGGGCGCGATGTTCCTGGCGGTGGGGACGGCCGTCTTCAAGCCCGGCATCCAGGGAACGCTCATCAAGGCCACCAACCGCCTCAACAGCTCCATGGCCTGGGGCATTTTTTACCAAACGGTCAACATCGGCGGGTGGATCGGGCCCCTGATCGCCCTGCACATGCGCTCCCACATGGGCTGGCAGATGGTTTTTTACACCAACGCGGCGTTCATCTGTCTGAACTTTCTCTTGCTGCTGACCTACCGGGAGCCGGGACTCGAAGAACGGTTGGCCCGACGGGAGCGCATCCGCGCCGGCCTGGAGCAGGAAAAGCCCCTCTGGCGTGAAAGCCTGGCGGAACTGCGCAAACCCCACCTGACGGTGTATCTGCTCATCTTCTCGGTCTGGTGGTTGATGTTCCCCATGCTGTGGGACGTGCTGCCCAAGTATGTGGAGGACTGGGTGGACACGCGGCCCATGGTGACCTTCCTCTTCGGAGCGGACGGCGCCCAGAATGCTTTGGCGCGCTTTTTCCTGGGCATGGATTCGGCCGGACAGCACATCCAGCCCGAGGGCATCGTCAACATCAATGCGGGCATGATCATGTTGACCTGCTTTTTGTTTGCCGGCCTGAGCGCGAAAATGCGGGCCACGGACAGCCTGTTGGCGGGCACGTTGTTGATCGTGACCGCCCTGACCGTGTTCGGGATGACGCGGCAGGTGGGTTGGGCCGTGTTGGCCATGGTGATCTTCAGCGCGGGCGAAATGCTGGCCAGCCCCAAATACAGCGAGTTCCTTGGAAACGTGGCACCGCCGGACAAGAAGGCCATGTGGATCGGCTTCTCCCAGGCTCCCATCCTGGTCGGTTGGACCATCGAAGGGAAACTGGGACCGCACCTGTACCACATGTTTTCCGACAAGGACCAGTTGGCGCGCCGGACCCTGGTCGAGGAGCTCGGATGGAGCCGGGATGCCGTGTCGCAACAGGCTCTGCCGGTGGGCGAGGCCTTCCGCAAGTTGGTGGAGGTCACCGGGCAATCGCCGGAGGCGCTCACCCGGGAGTTGTACGAGGCCTACCATGTGGGAACCACATGGTTCGTCTTCGCCGGCATCGGCGTGCTTTCGGCGGTGATGATTTATCTGTACGGTCGCTGGATTCGGAAGCTGGCCCAACGCCCGATGCACCCATAAGCATCACTCGAGTCCCGCATCCCCGGGCGGCGCCTCTGAACCGGGCATTCCCTTCGGCCGGAATGACATCCGTCGCTCGGGCTTTCAGCGGCGCGCAGACCAGGATCGCTCTTGATGCCGCGGATCATGGAATGCAGGGCCGCCCCGTCGAGTCATGTCGCAGGGGCGGGGCGCTTTTCCGGCCGATCCACACTCATGGCGGCCCGGGGACCGCGTCCACCTGCCGGTTCGTCACTATTTCGAGTAGAAACTGAGGATGGGGATGTCCCGCGGGTTGTTGCGGCCCAGCACCGCCACAAACGTGCGATGGACCCCGTTGACCTCGGCCTCCACGGTGACCTCGAAGGTGCGGCTGCGCTGATCCAGATAACGCGCGGCCGCCGTAGCTTCGGCAGGGGAAAGACCGGCACTGACCAGCATGTCGAGCAACGACAGCCCGGGGGTGCCCGCCGGGGTGTCATCCTCGGTGCCTTCGACCCCGTCGTAGCCGGCGCGCAACATCACGATGCGCGCCGCCCGGCCCTCGTCGATGAACGGCACCAGTTGCAGGGCACTGATGGAAGCGGTGTTGATGTTGAGCTTGCCCGAAGAGAATGTCGTGAACAGATCCACCAGGCCCACCGGAGGCGTCAGCGCCGAGGTCACCACGCCCAGCGCCGGGGTGCGCGCTCCGTAACGGCCGGCCACGGCGTTGCTGACCGCCGGCCCCCAGTAGAGTTCGGGCGTAATGCCCCGGACCAGCAGCAGTTCCGACATGTCATCCATCGGCCGGTTCTTGGCAAAGTAGGGCGGGTCCAGCGTCTGGTAATAGTCGCTTTCGGCCCCGCTGAGGTGCGTGTCATCGTCTGCGTCGATCCAGTCCAGGATTGCGCTGACCAGGGCCGGGAACTCGCCCGGATCGACCCCCATCACGATGAAGGCCTGTTGCAGGATCAGTTCATCGGCCACGTTGATGTTGAACTTCCGCTCCAGATCCACGATGCGGACGGTGAATTTACCCGGGCCCAACTGGACGTCGGCCAGTTGCACGCCGGCCAGCGGGCTGTTGGAGGTGCAAAGTCCGCCCGGTCCGCCGGCCCAGACCTGGTTCAATGCATCGTACGGTTCGCACCCCAGGGCCAGCTGCTCGGCCAGCACATAACGGGCCAGTTC
>JAOADM010000244.1 GCA_026417315.1 Limisphaera sp. | reverse complement strand
GGTCCACCCCGGGCAGTTGATCGATGAGCTCCCGGCCCCGGCTCTGGGCCATGCAACCCAGGAACCCAAGCACCACGTCCCGGCCGCTGCGGCGCTGCTCCGCAATCAGGGCGCGCATCTTGTTCAAGGCCGTCTGCTCGGCATGATCGCGCACGCTGCAGGTGTTCAGCAGCACGACGTCGGCCTGCTCCTCGGACGGGGCCAGCGTGTAGCCGCGGGCCAACAGCCGGGCCGCCAGCGCCTCGCTGTCCCGCACGTTCATCTGGCAGCCGTAGGTTTTGATGTAAACGCTCGGCATGATCGAATGCACCACTTAACGTAAGCCAGAGTCATGGGCTTGAAAAGCCCCGACGGGCCGAGCGAACCGGGGCATGCTTCGAAGCGGACACCGCACCGGGTTCCTCGGACCGCGTTTTCCACGGCTGCCGGCAGTCTCACGGCCGGCCCGGGCGGCACAGAACCATTGAACCCGGCAGAACATCCCCCTGGCCAGCCCGCCTTTTGAGGTGCAAAGGCCGTGAGGGGCCGCCGGCCCCGCAGCGACGCGGGAAATCCGGGGCGCACGTCTCAAGGGCCAGGGTTTGCCGGCCCAAGATGTGCCTGTCTCGGCCCAGGAGACCCAGGGAGCAAGCGGCGCATTTCGTTTTTTAAGCCGCGGCTTCAGGGGGCCCGAGGAAAGGCAGTTTTTGCCCCGTCTCGCCATGCCGACGCTTTCCGAGGGATCGCACGGGGTTTTGGGTGGCTGCGTAAAAATCTAAGATGCGCCGGGCGGCACACCTGCAGCACTCGATGCCCTTCCTGCGCCAACGTTGCAAGCCATAATCTCCAAAAGCAACCCCCTCGGATTCCTTCCCGCCCAACCCATCATAAGTCGAAAAGGTTTCGCGCCTGCGGCGCGTTGATTCGCCCGTGCAATTCATGGGCAGTGGATCCGCGGGGCGCGCCGGCATTGCCTGCGGCAAGGCTGCAAGCAACAAACCTCCCGGCGCACCGCGATGCAGATTCATTTCCATCAAACTTCAAGGATCGGAGAGGCTTCGCGCCCACAGCCTGCCGTGTGTCCGCTCCAACGGGGGGGAGATTCACCAGCCCAGGACAGCGCCCTGGGGGACCGGACGCCGCAATTCCACCCCCCCCGCCCTGAAGGGGCGGAATTCACTGCGGCGCACCCGGGCCTCGCGACCAGGGGGCCTCGGGTAACGCCCTTTCAGGGGGGTGGTGGGTTTTGCGGCCCGAATCCCCGGGGGTTGCCCCGCGCGATCGCAGTGAATGCTCCTTCGGCGCGTGGAGAGGCCCGTGGGATGAAATGGACGGCGGAGGGGCCACTGCAAGTTTTGAGTCCCGAATCCAAAGAATCTGGGAAATGGCCCTTTTCCCTCGGCCTTCTCCCACCGGCGAGGCCCGAAATCCCGCAGACCTTTTCGGGGTGTCCAGAACCTGAAATGCCCCGCGTAGCAAGCTTGTCACAGCTCCATGCTTGCCGGGATGGCCGAACTGGGGAATGCTATGGCTGATGGCCGAAGTGCCTTCGGTGAGCTCGACGAGGACCACCGGATGTTCGAGCCGTGACTGGCCGCACAAAGGCCATCCAACCAATCGAGCGGAGGAGTTCAGCCATGACAAAACGAGCCCGCAAAACCACGGCCAAGACGGCCTCCAAGCCTGCGACACCCCCGGGCCAAACCTTTCGCTACAATGCCCCGGGCGCGATGAGCGTCCTGTTGGCGGGGGACTTCACCCATTGGCAACAGCAGGCCATCCCGATGCACAAGGGCCCGGACGGGATCTGGACGGTCACGGTGAACCTGCCCCCCGGCACGTACCACTACCGCTTCATCGTGGACGGCGAATGGCAGGATGACCCCGAGTGCACGCTGCGCGTGCCGAATCCGTTCGGGTCCCAAAACTGCGTGCTCAAAGTTTCTTGAGGACGCAGCGGCGGTGTCAGGGCCGAGGCCGTCGGGGTGGAACCTTGAGGGGAGGGTCTCGCCCGGGAGGCATCGTGCACGCACGGGCTGTCGGGAGAGTTGCCCCGGCCCAACCGCACGGATGTGGCGCCTCGAGCGCGCAAAGGGCCGCCTGTTGGCCATGGCCAGACAATCCATGAACCTCCGCAGGTTTTCGAGCATCCCAATTGTGTCGTGGCTCGCCATCCCGGCACTGTTGGCCGGGCCGGTCGGCGCTGCCTCTGACCCGCCAGACAACTGGGCGTTTTCCCTGCGATGGGAGAACGACACGTTCAGCGGTACGGACCGCTTTTACACCGACGGCATCTCCCTTGCCCTGTTTCGCCTGGGACCGCGGTGGCTGCAGGAGTGGTGCGACCGGCGCGGTTGGGAGTCCGACCTGACCGCGCTGAGCTGGGAGGCCGGACAGATCATGGTCACGCCCTCAGATACCCAGCGAGTGATCCCGGATCCCCGGGACCGTCCGTACGCCGGACTGCTCTACGCAGCCGCCTCTCTCCATTGGGCGCGAGGACCGGCATATCACGGGCTCAAGGTCATCAGCGGTGTGGTGGGCCCGTGGTCCCTGGCAGAAGACACGCAAAAGTGGGTGCACAAACGCGTGGGCAGCGGCATTCCGCAAGGCTGGGGCAGCCAACTGCACAACGAGCCGATCCTCAACCTCGTTTACGAGCACCGCCGCAAATACCGGCTGTGGGGAGAGGCACAAGGATTCGCGCTTGAGGCTCTGCCCGTGGGCAATCTCATGCTGGGCAACGTGCTCACCCAGGTTCAACTGGGCGGACAGGTAAGGGTTGGCTATCGAATCCCTGACGACTTCGGCACCACCCTGATGCGGGGCATGGTCCACTTGCCGCCCCCGCGGTCTTCGAGGACGGAGCAGGCGCCCCCGCGCTGGGGCGCGTATGTGTTTGGCGGTCTCAACGGCAACGCCGTGGCGCGGAACATCACGTTGGACGGCAACACGTGGAAAGACAGCCCCAGCGTGGACAAGGAATGGTGGGTGCCGGCGGCCGAAGTGGGTGCCGTGGGATACCTGGGCCGGTTCCAGTGCGCGTTTGCCTACGTGTTTTGGGGACGCGAATTCAAGGGCCAGCCCGACTTCAGCGAGTTCGGAGCCCTGACCCTGACCTGGCGATTCTGACT
The DNA here is from genome assembly GCA_026417315.1 of Limisphaera sp. Taxonomy (GTDB): domain Bacteria; phylum Verrucomicrobiota; class Verrucomicrobiia; order Limisphaerales; family Limisphaeraceae; genus Limisphaera. The sequence continues at coordinate 2,121 of JAOADM010000244.1, read as the reverse complement.
TGAGGGCGCCGCGAGCTTCCGTGCTCCGAGCCGGGCGGCCCCGTCCCACCGAATCCCGTCCGGTGGGGTTTCCATGGCCTCCCGAACCGGACGGCTTCGTCAATGGCGGCCCACCGCAGGCCCAAAACCGTGGGTCATGGGGTTCTGCGACAGTCCGGAAGCCGGTTCGGGAACCTGCCGCCCCGGCCGCAGCCCCCACCACCCGCAGTTCTGGCGGGATTGAGGTTGGCCGGGCCAGAGTGTAAAGTATCACCAGCCCGGAAAGAGCGGAGTATCGCTCCCGGTCGCAAGGCCGGGGGAGGAAAGTCCGAACACCACAGGGCACGATGCCGCGTAACCTGCGCCCGAGTCCTCGGGGCCGGCAGGGTACACGCGGGCGGCGACGCCGCGAGGCGTCCCGACGGACAGTGCCACAGAAAACAAACCGCCTGTGCGCCGTCCGCGACCGGAAGGCTGCGGGCAGGCGCACCGGTAAGGGTGAAAAGGTGGGGTAAGAGCCCACCGCTCGGAGCGTAAGCGACGAGGCACGGAAAACCCCATCGGGTGCAAGGCCAAATAGGGGACGTCGAAGTGGCCCGCTTCGGTTCCGCCCCAAGCGGAACGCGTCCCGGGTTCTGGCCGCTCAGACAAATGATACTCTCCTCCGGGGGATGACCCCGGAGCAGACAGAATTCGGCTTACAGCTCTTTCCGGGGCTTTTGTTTTTCCAACCGCCGCGCCCGGATGCCCCGTCGGCTCCGCACCCGGGGGCGGACGGCCCTGGGTGGGAAATGAAGCACCCCTCCCCGGAGGCCAGGGAGGGGTGCTGTTGCGGTCGGGTGTGTGTGGTGCGTGGAAGCTCTACGGCAGCTCGACCACCCGGTAGTACTGCTGGACGTTGCCCCGCGTGGGTGTCAGGTAACTGACCGGCTGGCCGGTACCTTCGATGGGCTCGCCGATGTTTTGCCAGCCACCGCCCAGGGTCGACACGGCCTGAATCTGGTAGCGCTTGCCGACCTGGGTGTCGAAGGTGATTTCGGCCGCCGTGTAGATGCGGACCTTGTCATCTCCCCCGCCGAGGTTCTTGCCCTGGACGAACACCACGCCGTCGGGCAGCACCATGCCGGCCACGCGCGGATCGAGGCCAAGGGCAAACTTCAGCCAGTTGGGGATGCCGTCACCGGCCGGGCTGGCGTTGGGCGCGGCCATGGGATCGTTGATCCCGGCGAAGTAGGCCTGTTGCCACCAGTCGGGCAGACCATCGTTGTTGGCGTCGCCGCTCAGGTCGGCAATCGAAGCCTTCAGGAGGCCGACGGCATAGCTGAGGTTGTGAATGCCGTAACTGCCGTCCTCCAACACGAACAGGTAGTTGTAGAGCGCCCGCAATTGCGGTCGGGTGAACTTCTGCCGGGTGGCAGTGTCACTGGCCACCTCGGGCCGGCCCAGCGGCGGCAGCATCATGCCCAGTTTGTCGAGCAGACCCTTCACCTCGGTCTGCACGCCTTCGATGATGCCATCGCCGTCGTAATCCTGCCGCTTGAAGTCAAACGTATCGATGTCGCCGTGGCACTGGACACAGGCCTGCACCAGTTCGACCCGGTTGCTGCCGGTGTCCCAGGCCATCTTCCAAGTGTGCCCGCCGACCTGGAGGTGCGCCGGATCGGTCCGGGCCGTGTCCTGCATGTGGCACGTCACACAGCTGTCCTGCACCACCTGGTAATGGGCCGAGCTGGGGATGACCTTGCCATAGGTGACGGCATTGGCCCCCACCAACATGTCGGCCTGCGGGCCGTGGTGCGGACCAAAGACCGAGCTGCCGGCGGTGACCTCGACGTAGTTGGTGGCGTTGCGGCGGGCCTGGTGACAGTGCATGCACAAGAGCCCTTTACCGCCCTTGTCCACGACGGTGAATCCGTCATTGAGGGTGATGGGGCTCATCGCGCGGAGCTGGTGCGGGTTGGTGGCATCATGCGGGTCGTGACAGGCCGTGCAGTTGATCGACTCGTAGGCGGTGCGCCGCTGGGCCTCGGGCACGCCAACCCCCCGGTCCAGGACGGAGATAAGCGCCTCCCCGTCCCTCTCCTCCGCCTCCACCTCCACAGGGAAGTGGGCGGGGGAGTGGGCCACCGCGTTGTCCATGAG
>JAOADM010000243.1 GCA_026417315.1 Limisphaera sp. | reverse complement strand
CCCATGGCCAGGGCCAACAGGGGAATGCCGAAGGTCAGGTTCATGGCCAGGTGCGCGGCGTCGGCATGCAACCAGATGGCGGTGAGCAAGCGCCACCACTGCCCCTCCCATACCGCGGCGCCGTCCAGGAAACCTCGTTCTCGAAGCAAGGGGAACCGATCGGCCAGCAGGAAAAAGGCGATCGCCACGAGCGCCCATGCCACGGATGCCCAATCGAAGATCAGTCCGGTCCCGTAAAGTTCCCGTTGCCAGGGTCGGGGCCGGTTTTCCGCCTCGTATCTGGCCAGGACGGTTTGTGCGGTGGACAGCGATGCGGCCGGCACGCGCAACCGCCAGCCTTCCGGTGCGTGGACGATCACGCATTCGATGCCCTGGCTGAGCAGCACCAGGCTCCAGTCCATGGCCTGCGCCGCGGAAGCGGCCGGCAATTCTGACCAGCTCTCGGTGCCGGGGTCGGCAGGTGTATGCGTCACGGCTTAGGGCTGCAGATGTTGGACCAACGGGTCAGGCTCGAGAGATTTGCTTGGGGCGCTCGATGCCCGCCAGAAACGCGCCGGGTCGGGCGCGCAGGCCTTCCGGCGACCCCCGGGGTCACAGCAATTCGAGGAGCCGATGCAGTTCGGCGTCCGTGTTGTAGAAATGGGGGGAGACGCGGATGTAGCGCTGTCCGGAGCGGTCCGTGCGCAACGAAGTGACGATCTTGCGATCCAAGAGCTTTTGGTGAAGGTCTGCCATCTCCGCGCCCGGTTTGTGGAAGCTGACGATGGCGCTGGCGCGTTCCGGTGGTGCGTCTGCGTGCAACACCACATAGCCCCTGGCCTGCAGGGCCGGCACCAGCCAGGCCCGCTTGCGCAACAATTCCCGCGCGATGTTTTCCACCCCCACTTCGAGCAGCAGTTCCAGGGCGGCTTTCAGGCCGACCAGACCCAGGAGATTGTACGTGCCCGGCTCGTAACGGGCCGGGCCGGACCGGAACTGGATCTCCTCCTGGGCGATGAAATTCGGGCAGCGCACGTTGTTCCAGCCGTACCAGTTGGGGCGGAGACGTTCTTGCAAGTCCCGCCGGACATAGAGCAGACCGGCGCCGCACGGGCCCAACAACCATTTGTGCGCGTCCGCGGCCAGGAAATCTGCGGCGCTGGCGGGTGTGGGAAACGCGCCCAGCGTCTGGATGGCGTCCAGGCAAAGCAGAATCCCGCGCTGCCGCAATTGGCGGCCGATGGTTTCCTGATCGATGCGGTAGCCGCTGACGAAGTGGCAGGTGGCCAGGGCCACCAGCCGCGTCTGTTCGTCCACCTGGCCCAGCACGTCCACCGGTCGGATCCCGCCCAGCGAACGGGTGTTCAGCAGCCGGACTTTGACACCGCGTTCAGCCAGGGCCATCCACGGGTACACGTTGGAGGGGTAATCGTCGAAGTAAACGACGATGTTGTCCTGTCGGCGCCAGGGCCAACCGGCGGCCACCAGGCTCAGGGCGAGGGAGGTGGGCCCCACGAAGGCCACCTCGTCGGCCGAGCACCCCAATAACCGTGCGGCCAGGTGCCGGGTTTCGCTGAGGATCTCCGGATAGACGATGCGCTCCTGATCATACTCGGCCGCGGCGTGGGCATATTGCGCGAGGGCCTCGGACACGCGACGGGGCAGGGGACAATCCCCCGCGTGGGCCAGGAACACGCACTTGGCCGTCACCGGAAACTCGTGTTGGCGCAGCTCCTCGTTTTGGAGGATTTCCTCGATTGTCATGGGCGGGAAAGTAACGGCAGTTCTACCCGAGCGAAAGTCGGCAGGCCACCACGGTGCTGCGGACGCAAGGTGCCGCGCCGGCCGGGTGTTTTGCTGGACCCCTGGGCTGTTTCGGATGCTCAAGGAGGCCGGGGAGGGCGGCGGCAGGTACGGGTCACGGCGGGCGGCTCAAAGATTCCTTCCGAAGTGACAACGTGCGTCGGGGCTTCCGGACGGCTCGGCCTGTGTGGCCCAATGACCGGTTGCGGTTCGATTTGGTGCGGAGCGAGCGTCGGCGGGTGCCGCGGCGACCGGGATCAGTGCCTGCGCAAGATGAGCCGGTGATCCACACGCCGTGTCTGGTGCGGCTCCAGCGGTGGCAGGTCGGTCAGCGTGGGAGAGTTGGTCTCTTGGAGGATGCTGCGGGCCAGGGCCTGGAGGGCTTCCCAGCGTGGCCAGGGCAGGGCCGGCGCATGGGAGATCTGGCGCAGCAGGCTGCGCCATTCGATGATCATGCGGTCGATGTCACCGATGCCCACGGATTCGTTGACCCAGCCGTGTTTGCTCTGGGGGTCGCGGTGGACCGAGGCGGCGATTTCGGCCGCGCCGGCGCCGTACTTTGGAGGCACGCCGTGCTCGAGGTAGCCGGGGATGGTTTGGAGACCGTAGCGGTCGCGGCAGACGGCGGCGAGTCGGCCGCCCCAACGATTGTCCTCCCCGGCGAAGCGGTAGCCCGCATCCAGGTTGGCCAGATCGTACACCAGTTCCTCCAGCGGATAGGACTCGTCTTCGAGGGCGGCCGCGAGGGCCAGTCCGTGGCCTTGAGAAAAGAAGCTGACCAGACGCCCGCGCAGGGTGGGTCGGCCGTGCTCATCGATCAGTCCCAGTCGGCGCCAGATCCAGACGGTGGCCATGGCGGGGGAGAGACTCTTGCAGGTTTGGACCCAGGCGCAGCGGGCACAGTCGTAGGGTTGCACTTCGCGGACCAGGGGACGCCAGAGGGGCACGCCGTGTCGGTCCACTGGAACGAGCAGCGTCAGTTCGGCAAGGCTGACGATTGCGAGGAGTCGATGTTCCTGCTGCGCGATGCGGAGGAGCGGGGTTCGCCGTTCGGCCAGCCGGCCCTCCAGTCGGGGGAGAATCTGTTGCTCCCAAACCGCGCGGGCCACCTGGCGGGCATTCCAGCCGACCAGACGGCGGACCCATTTCTGGAGCACGACCCGGTCGTTGGCCAGTTGCTCCGCCACGGTCAGCGCGCGACCGTAGATCCGGCCGTGCGGGGTTTCCTCGATGGGGATGAGCGTTCCGGTGCCGAGTTTTTCCAACGCGGCAGGCACGGTGAGTGCGGGGACGAGGGAAAGAGGGCCGTTGATGGTTGCGGCTGCGGTGGCGTTCGGGGGTGGCACTCCCGCGGGCAGCCCGGGCAACGCGGGCACCTGCACCTGGCGGACGGGCACTTCCCGGGGCGGCGGCACGGGTTCCCATTCGCCGGTACTATTGAGCATTTCCCGGATGCGCCGCCGCACGTGCCGGGCTCGCTCGGTGTCGGTTTTGAGTCCGCAGGGGGCGTCGGGATGCCGCAGCGCAAACTCCACCCCCAGGGTGATGGGTTGAGTGGTGAACAGGCGCTCCTGCAGGCGGACTGCCTCGGGAAGCGGATCGCGACCGGCGTCGGCTGCGGCGCTCATGACGCTGAGCAATGCAGCCCAGTCCACCAGCCCGCACCGGTGGAGATGCACCGGGGCGGCGTCGCGCAGGCGCAATTGGTTGCTGGTCACCAGGATGAACCCGGTGGTGTCCAGCCCGCGGCGGCCGGCGCGACCGAACATCTGCAGGATTTCGTCCGGGCGCAGAGGGGTCTCGACCTGGTCACGCCGATAGGAGTCGGCGGCCAGGGCCACGCTGCGCAGGGAAAAATTGATGCCGGCGGCCAGGCCCATGGTGGCCACCACCACGCGCAGTTGTCCGGCCTTGGCCAGGGGTTCCACCACTCCGGCCCGGGCGGCATAACTGAGGCCGCTGTGATGGTAGGCGATCCGGCATTTCAGCAATCGCGCGAGGTGTTCGCCGACGAGCTGCTTTTGCGTCGGGCTGAGGGTGAGCGGGTGGGGATTCGGGAGTTGCCGGGCCAGCTCCACGGCGAGGGCCTCGGCGGCCTGGCGGCGCGGGGCAAAGATCAGGATCGGTCCCAAATCTTCGGCCAGGGCTTTGGCCACCAGACGCGGCCAGTAACCCGAGATTTCCGACGGAACGTGATAGCTGAGCTGGTGGGGATCGACCTCCTCGAGCGGGACGGGCCGTTCGTCGTGGCGGATGAGCACGGCCCGCCGTCCCAGCCGCTCAAGCCAGCGGACGACATGATGGGGGTTGGCCACACTGCCGCTGAGCAACAGGAGTCGGGTATGCGGCGGCGCCATCGCAATGGCCAGCTCGTAGTTCAGTCCGCGGTCCGGATCGGCCAGCATTTGGTACTCGTCCACCACCAGCAGGTCGGGGCCTTCGCCCCGGAGCAGCCGGGCTTTTTGGGTTTCCAGGGTGGCGACCAGCACCGGGGCGGTGAGATTGTCGGACAGGTCACCAGTGGTGATGCCCACATTCCAGCAGCGGGCCCGCCATTCGGCGAGTTTGTCGTTGGCCAGGGCGCGCGTGGGCACCGTGTAGATGGCCTGTCCGCGGCATCGGCCGTGGTTGGCCCACAGCTCGAAGATCAGTGTTTTGCCGGCGCCGGTCGGGGCCTGAACGACCACATCGTGGCCCGCCCGCAATGCTGCCACGGCCTGTTGTTGCCACAGGTCCGGCACGACCATGGCATTCCAACCCGCGCTCGCTGCCGGCCATCCCTGTTCTGCCAAGGACTGCACGGCTTCAAGATACGGCAGGCGGGCACGGCCGCGAACCAGTTTTTGCTTCCCAAACTCCGGACGGGCGGCAACTTTAAAGCTTCCGAAGATGCAGACATTGACGCCTCTGGACGGCGCCTTGTTGGTGGACAAGCCGGTGGGGCCCACGTCGCATGACGTGGTGGCCGCGGTGCGCCGGCGTTTTGACCTCAAGAAAGTGGGGCACTGCGGCACGCTGGACCCGAATGCCACGGGTCTGTTGGTGCTGGTGTTGGGCCGGGGCACCAAGCTGGCGGAAAAACTGATGTCCGACGACAAGGTGTACGAGGGCGAAATCAAGTTCGGAGTGACCACGGACAGTTATGACGCCGACGGCACGGTCACGGCGACCGCTCCGGTGCCGCCGTTGACGCTGGAACAGCTGAACCGATGGGCGGCGGAGTTCGTGGGGGACCTGATGCAGGTGCCGCCCATGGTTTCGGCCGTCAAGAAGGGCGGCGTGCCGCTTTACAAGCTGGCGCGCAAAGGGCTGGAAGTGGAGCGAGAACCGCGGCTGGTCCACATCTACCGGTTTCGATTCCTGGAATACCGCGAACCCATCGGGCGTTTCGAGCTGGCCTGCACCAAGGGCACGTATGTGCGCAGCATCGCGCATGAAATCGGCCAAAAAGCCGGCTGCGGCGCGCATCTGGCCACCCTGCGGCGG
>JAOADM010000242.1 GCA_026417315.1 Limisphaera sp. | reverse complement strand
CTGACCATGATCACCGTCATCACCACCCCGCTGATGCTGGTGGGCACGTGGTACGGGATGAACTTCGAGACCATCCGGGAATTCCAGTGGCGCTACGGGTATCTGTGGGCCATCAGCCTCACCGTGGTGACCACGCTGCTGACCATCTGGTGGATGCGACGCAAACGCTGGTTGTAAAGGCGGCGGTGAAACCTCCGCACCGCCGTCCCCGTTTCGATTGACCGCCATGGCTGCTGCGAAATCCAGCTTTCTCGACAAGGTCCTCGGCCGGATCGGTCGCCTGGACACGCAAGGGCTGCAGGCCGTGGTCCAGCGACTGGCCCGCGAGCGTTCGTTCCTGGAGACGCTCTTCAACACGATCGAGGACGGCATCCTGGTCACCGACGAGCAGGGGCGGATCCTCTATTTCAACCGGGCGGCCACCCGGTTGCTCGGCCTGGGCGAGGACGTCGAGGGACGCCACGTGAAAGAATGCGTACCGGAGGTGGACTGGGAACAACTGGCGCGGCTGGACACCGCGGGCGGAAATCGGTTCGTGCGCCAGGAATTTGAAATCCAGTATCCCCGGCCGCGGTTCTTGCGGTTGCTGGCCGCACCCCTGGATGGACGTCAGACCGGCACCAGCGGAGTGGCCCTGATCCTGCACGATGCGACGGAGGCACGCCAGCAGACGTTCGAAGCCATCGAGAGCGAGCGCCTCCAGGCCCTCACGCTCCTGGCCGCCAGCGTCGCGCACGAAATCGGCAATCCGCTCAATGCCCTCCACATTCATCTGCAACTGATCGAACGCGAACTGCGAAAACTGCGCAGCGGGCTCGGCCGCGAAAAGCTCGGTTCTCCGCCTTCCGTGGTGTACCTGCCGGAAGAACCCGCCCCGGGTGCGCTTTCGGGAACCGATCCCGGCTCCATCCTGACCCGCGTGGAACGGTTCCTGGACGTCGCCAAGGGCGAGGTCAACCGGCTGGACTACATCGTCACCCAGTTCTTGCAGGCCCTGCGCCCCACGCCGCCCCAGCTGCGACCGGCCTCGCTCAACGACGTGGTGCGCAAAACCCTGGAGCTGCTGCAGCCGGAGCTCGAGAACCGCGGCATCCTGGTCAAAACCCGCCTGTCCCGCACGCTGCCCGAGGCCCCGATGGATCCGGGCCAGATCCAGCAGGTGCTGGTCAACCTGATCAAGAACGCCATGCAGGCCATGACCCGCGGCGGCACCCTGACCCTCCAGACCGGCAGTGGATCCGACGGAGTCTGGGTCAGCGTCAGTGACACCGGATGCGGCATTCCCCAGGACCAACTCCAGCGCATCTTCGAGCCGTTTTTCACCACCAAACAAAAAGGGTCGGGGCTGGGCCTGATGATCGTGCAGCGCATCGTGCGCGCCCACCGCGGCCGCATCGAGGTCGAAAGCCATGTCGGCCGCGGCACCACCTTCCGCATCTGGTTGCCGCTGCACGAGCGACCGCCGCGACTCCTCGAGCCGCCGGCCGCGTCCGACCCGGCCGCCCCCGACACCCGAGCTCCCGACGCGGCGGCCGCTCCGCTTGTCCCCGACAATGCCTCCGCGGCATCCTGAGGCCCGTGGCATGAACAAACCGACCGTACTGATCGTGGATGATGAAAAACCGACCCGCGAAGGTCTGCGGGCCGCCCTGGAGGATCGGTTTGACGTGTACGTGGCCGAAGATGCCCCCTCGGCCATGGAATTGCTCGAGCGCGAACCCGTGGACGTGGTGCTGACCGACTTCCGGCTGCCGCTGGAGGATGGGATGAAACTGATCGCCCGCGCCAAAAGCCTGCCCCGGCCCCCGGTCTGCATCCTGATGACCGCCTACGGTTCCGAGGAACTGGCCGTCGAGGCCATGAAGCGCGGCGCCGACGATTACATCCCCAAGGGCCGCATGCAAATCGACGAGCTCGAGATGCGGATCAACCGCGCGTTGCGGCAGCGGCACCTCGAGGCGGAAAACGTGGCGCTGCATCAGCAGCTGGACCAGCGCTACGGCCTGGAACACCTGGTGGGAGAATCCCCCGCCATGAAGGAGGTCTTCGAGATCGTCCGCCAGGTCGCCCCCACACGCGCCACCGTCCTGCTGCTGGGCGAAAGCGGTACGGGCAAAGAGGTCATCGCCCGCGCCATCCACCAGCTCAGCCCCCGCGCCCGCATGCCTATGGTCATCGTCCATTGCGCCGCCCTCTCGCCCACCCTGCTGGAGAGCGAGCTGTTCGGTCACGAAAAAGGGGCCTTCACCGGGGCCCACGAACGCCGCATCGGCCGCTTCGAACAAGCCCAGGGCGGCACCCTGTTCCTGGACGAAATCGGGGAGATCGACGCCACCCTGCAGATCAAGCTGTTGCGGTTCCTGGGAGAGCGCACCTTCGAGCGCGTGGGTTCCAACAAAACCCTCACGGCCGACGTCCGCCTCATCGCCGCCACAAACAAGGATCTGGCCCAAATGGTCAGGGCCGGTACGTTCCGCGAGGATCTCTATTTCCGCCTGCGCGTCGTGGAAATCCATCTGCCGCCCCTGCGCGAACGCAAGGAGGACATTCCCCTGCTGGCGCATCGGTTCCTCCAGGAATTCGCGCGCGAGAACAACAAGCCGGTGCGGGATTTCACACTGGACGCCATGGAGGCACTGCTCCAGTACTCCTGGCCCGGCAATGTGCGGGAGCTGCGCACGGCCATCGAACATGCCGTGGTCCTGTGCCGCGGGGATCGCATCACGGCGCGCGATCTGCCGGCCTCGGTCCGCGGCGGCTCCACGACCCCCCCTGCGCCCACGGGGTTGTTGAGCCGCCCCAACCTCACCCTCAAGGAGGTGGAAAAGGAACTCATTCTCCGCGCGCTGCAGGAAACCGGCGGGAACCGGACGCTGGCCGCCAAAAAAATCGGCATCAGCCGCCGCACCCTGCATCGCAAGCTGCGCCAGTACCAAATCGAAGAACAGGAGGGAAACTGAATCCATGCCATTTCTTCAGGACTTGATTCACCAGTTGGAGCAGGGCCCGGGCGCGCGTTATCTGCGGCTGATCCTGGCCGTGCTGGGCGTGGCCGCCTTCGCGGTGGCCTACAACCTGCGGGCTTACAAAAACTTTTCCGCCCCCGAGGCCATGGACATGGCCCAACTGGCGCGCAACCTGGCGGAGGGCCGGGGCTATACCACGCTGTGCATCCGTCCCCTGACCATCCACCTCGTCAAAAAAACCAACGAGGAACGCCAGCGCGTGCCCGTGATCAATGGCGTGCGCGACCCGGCCCGGTTGCACACGGGCCATCCGGACATCGTGAATCCTCCGGTTTATCCGGTGCTCCTGGCCGGGCTGTTCAAGGTTCTGCCCCTCCCGCAACGCGTGGAGGCCCGTCCCCCTTTTCGGTTCGCGCCGGAAATGGCCATCGCCGTGTTGAATCAGGGGCTGTTCCTGGTGTTGCTGGGTCTGACCTTCTGGCTGGCACGGCGACTGTTCGATCCGGCCGTGGCGTGGTTGTCGGCGGTCCTGATGCTGATGACCGAAGTGTTCTGGCGGTTTGCCCTCTCCGGCCTGTCCACCATGCTGGTGCTGGTGTGGTTTGTCCTCCTGGCCATCTGCCTTGTGCAGGCGGAGCAGATCGGCCGTGAGCAGCCGGAACGCTCCGGTCGCCTGTTTGCCTGGGCCGCGCTGGCCGGCCTGGTGGTGGGCCTGGGCTGCCTCACCCGATACGCGTTCGGCTGGTTGATTGTGCCGGCGGTGCTGTGCCTCTGGTGGTTTGCCGGGCCCCGCCGGCGGCCGGCGGCGTTGCTGGCCCTCGCGGTGTTTGTCGTGACCATCACCCCGTGGGTGGTGCGAAACTGGCACGTGAGCGGGCTACCCTTCGGTGCGGCCACCTACGCGGTCCTGGACGGCACCTATGTGTGGCCGGGCGACAAACTGGCGCGTTCCCTGGAACCGCGGTTCGAGGTGCCGGTCGGCATCTCGCCCCTGTCCCCGCTGTGGAACAAGTTTTTTGCGAATCTGAAGTTGATCATGACGCAGGATCTCCTGCGCTTCGGTGGGAGCTGGGTCACCGCACTGTTCCTGGCCGGGTTATTGGTGCCCCTGCTGCATCCCGGCCGGCGGCGGTTGCGCTGGTTTCTGTTGTTGTGCGTGCCCGTGCTCGTCACGATCCAGGCGCTCGGCCGGACGCACCTGTCCGATGAAACCCCGGAAATCAACACCGAGAATCTTCTGATCCTTTTGGCACCGCTGGTCATCGTGTACGGAGCGGCCTTTTTCCTGACCCTGCTGGACCAGATGGAATTGCCCCTCTATTCGCTGCGGTACGGGGTCGTGGCCCTGTTCGTCGGTGTGGTGGCCCTGCCGTTGTGGCTGGTCTTCCTGCCGCCGCGCCCCATCCGAACCGCCTACCCCCCGTACAACCCGTTGATCATCCAGCAAAGCGCCAACTGGTTGCGTCCTCACGAACTCATGATGACGGACATCCCGTGGGCCGTGGCGTGGTACGGGCAACGCCAGGCCGTCCTGCTGACCCGCCACTTCCTGCCGCCGCCGGATGAGGCCAACGCGCCCGACACCTTCTTTGCCATCAACGACTACCTCAAGCCGGTCAACGCGCTCTACCTGACGCCCCGCACCACCGACACGCGCTTTTTGACCGGTTGGGTGCTGGCGGGAGAGCGCAGCTGGGCCAACCTGGTCATCGACGCCCTGGTCACTCGAAGTGTGCCCCCCTGGTGTCCGTTGCGAGCCGCCCCCAGCGGATTCCTTCCGGAACAACTCTTTCTTGCCGACTGGGCCCGTTGGCGCCGCGACGCCGGGCCGCCCGAGCCCGGGGGCTCCGCAAAGCCGTAGCTCCCATTCGCCCGGGGCGCCTCACCGCGCGGCCCCGACCGCCTGTCGCAGCCGCTGCTCCAGGTGCCGCTGTTCTTCCGGCTCCAGAAGTTTCCGCCCCTGTCGGTCCGTCACGTAAAACGTATCGATGGCAGCCCCCCGCTCCGTGCAAATGACGGCCGAGGCAATCGCCACGCCCGCGGCCGCCAGGCACCGCGATATGTCATAGAGAAGCCCGATGCGGTCCTCGGTCTCGATCTCCAGCAGCGTGGAAGTGTCGGAAGCGTCGTTGTCGAAGCGCACGATGGTGGGCAGTCGCTCGCCTTCGTAGCCCTGGTAAAACGGACGCAGGCGCCGGCGACCGGCAATGACCGCGACTAGGGACACAGCATGGACGTGCACCTGATGATTGAGCAACTCGCCAAACTGCCGGCGTTGCTCGGCAGACGGCAGGCCGCCCGTCCGTGCGTCCAGAACCTGAAAACTGTC
>JAOADM010000241.1 GCA_026417315.1 Limisphaera sp. | reverse complement strand
CCCTGCCGTTGTTGCAGGACAGCGCCCGAAAACTGCCCGAGGAACCGGAAATCCAGTACCACCTGGGCATGACCCACTACATGCTGGGCGAAGAAACGCCGGCCCGGGTGGCGTTGCAAACGGCCCTTCAGCTGCGACCCGACTTCCCGCATGCCGCGGACGCGCAGCGCCGCCTGGCCCTGCTGGACCTGCGACCCGAAACTTTGAGCGCCGCGCAGATCAGCGAGCTGGAGAAACGCAGCCAACAGGACGGGCGGGATCCGGTGTTGTGGGCGCGCCTGGCAGAGGCGTATGTCCGGCAGGGACAATGGCCGCGCGCCATTCAGGCCTACGAAAAGGCGCTGGAAATTGCACCGGGTTCGGTGGTGTTCATGTCGCGATTGGCCCAGTGCATGGGAGAGTTACCGGACCGACTCGACCGTGCCCTGGAGCTGGCGCGGCGCGCCCGCGAGTTGGCACCCGATGACGGCCAGGTCGCCCACATTCTGGCACGTCTGGCCTGGCGCAAGGGCGATCAAAAGTGGGCGGCGAGCCTCCTGGAGGAAGCCGCCCGGCGGATCCCCCAGGATGCCCGGATCTGGTATGATCTCGGCTGGGCTCGTTACAGCCTCGGCCAGGTTTCCGCGGCCCTGGAAGCGATGCGACAGGCCCAGGGTCTGAAGCCCGATCCGACCCTTGCCCGAGAGATCGAAGAGTTCCAACGCCTGGTGGCCTGGTCGGCCCAGCCGCCCACGGCGGCCGCGGAGACCGCCCGTTTGCGCCAAACCGCGCAGGCACGGACCAACCATGTGCCGGCGCTGGTGGCTCTGGCCGCGCTCGAGGCCCGGCAGGGCAACGCAACGGAAAGTGCCCGGTGGTATGAATCCGCTCGCGCGATCTTTCCCAATTTCACGCCGGCCCTGCGCGAGCTGGCGCTTCTCTACGGCGGACCTCTCAAGCAACCGGAAAAGGCCTACGAACTGGCTCTGCGGGTGCGCGAGACCGACCGCAACGACCTGGACATCGCCCGCCTGGTGGGAGTCCTGGCGCACCAACGAGGCGATTATACCCGGGCGGCGGCTGCCTTGAGCGAATACACCCGACAACGCCCCAACGATGCGGAAGCCTTCTATTACCTCGGCCTGACCCAGCAGCGACTGAAGCTCGTGAACGAGGCGCGTCAGGCGCTGACCCGTGCCGTTACTCTGGATCCGAATGCCGGGTTTGTGGCCGAGGCGCGCAAAATCCTGGCCGAGCTCAAATAGAAAGAAACGCGACCCGAGCCGGTCCGGGGAGGGTTCAGCCCGGCCGGTCTCGACTCCGACGCTGCAGGGCCATGTTCTCAGGAACATGGCCCTTTTCGTTGTTCCTGAGCCCGTTTCAGGATCGAGGGAATCCCAGACAGCTTGCAAAGGTCTCTTCGAACTCCGGGAGGGTGTGCAGAGGCACATGCACCACGCTCCGGCAGATTCGAGCCAGAATGGGATCGTCCGGTCCCCGGAGGGAGAGGGCAATCCGTGCTCCTCGCAATGCCGTGTTGCCCGCGGACTGCACGCGTGCCGGGTCAACTTCCAGGAGCCCGATGCGATGCGCACTTACCGGATCCAGTGCGTTCCCAAATGCCCCGGCCAGGTGGATCTGATGGATCGCCTCCAGGGAAGCGCCGCACTGCCGCAGCAACAGTCGCAGGCCTGCGGCGATTGCCGCCTTGGCCAGTTGGAGTTCGCGAATGTCCTGTTGCGTCAAATGCACGGAGTCCGTCAACGGCAGAAGCCCGGGCAACTCCAGGCGGCCTCCGGGCGTGATCCATCCCATCTCCAGCGCGGCGGCCACTGCGTCCACCAGGCCGCTGCCGCAAATCCCCCGCGCAGGGCCGCCCCCGAGCACCTCGCAGACCAGTCGTCCATCGCGAATTGCCACGCGGGCGATGGCGCCCGCGGCGGCACGCATGCCCATGGTGAGGCGCGCCCCTTCGAAGGCCGGTCCGGCTGCCGTGGAGGTACAGTAGAGTTGTCCCTGCTGCGCCACCACGATCTCGCCGTTGGTGCCGAGATCGAGCAACGCTTCGCAAGCTTGGGCCTCGTCCAGTCGGGTGGCCAGGATCCCGGCCAGGACATCGCTCCCCACGAAGCCCCCCAGGCACGGGAGAAACCAGACACGCACGTCGTTGGGAAGGTGCCAACCGAGCTGGTCCGGCCGGAAGGGTTGTGCTTCGGTGGTGACCGGTTCGAAGGGGAAGCTCGCCAACGATTCCACCTCCAAACCGCTGAACAGATGATGCATGACGGTGTTACCCACCAACACCACCGTCCGCAGCGCTGCCGGGCTGGCGTCCGAATCCCCGATCAGGTCCCGGATCATCTGATGAATCTGCCCGCGGCAAAGTTCGGTCAATGTATTCCGTCCTCCGGGCTGCAGGGCGAACTCGAGTCGGCTCACCAGATCGGCCCCGTGCCGTGCCTGGGCGTTCAACGCCGTTTGCACAGCCCTTACCTCGCCGGTCCGCAGATCGACCAGTTGCGCTGCGATGGTGGTGGTGCCGACGTCCACCGCCACGCCGAGACCCTCGCCCGGCTGCCACGGCACCGGGCGCTCGTCGGTCAACACCGGCACCTGCCATTGGGCCAGTTCCAGGACAAGATCCGTTTCCGCCACGGCTTGACAGGCGAGTCGCCACCCGGCACGACGTTCCTCCGGCCGCAGCCGTTCTCGGTCCGCCGCCGTTTCCGGCAGCTCGCCGGACAACACGCGCACGCGGCACCCGCGACAGCGACCCCGACCCCCGCAGGGAAACTCGACGCCTTCCGGAAAGAGAACCTCCGCCAGCGGTTGGCCGGCCGGCGCCTTCAGAATCCGACCCGAGGGCAGAAGGTGGATGGAAATGAGTGGTTTCATTCGCTTCGCCCGGGTCGCGAACCTCGTGGCTCGGCCTCAGCAGTCATGGGCTTCCGTCGGGCCAGTTCGCTGGCATAGTGAAGCCCCAACGTGGCGGCGTGACGACGTGCCCAGTCGGTCAGTCGGATCACGCCCGTGGCCGGAACATCGTCCACGGCCAGCAGCCCTTGCATGAGACCGGCGATTTCGTCCCGGGTCAGCATCACATCGTCCAAGAACCATCCCAGCAGCCGCGCCGCCCACCAGCCCGTTTCCGGCGAAACCGAAAGAATGGGACGGGGACAACCCAAGAGTTCGCCCAGTTGCTCCAGCAGTCCACGGTAGGTGAACGTCTCCGGGCCGATCGCATGGATCAGGCAGCAGTCGGGTTCTTGGCCCGCTTCGACAGCCAGTGCGGCCAGGTCCTCCACGTGAATCGGTTGCAGCCGATACGATCCATCGCCGAAGACGGCCATGACCGGCAGGGGGCGCAGGCACCATGCGATGTTGTTGATGAGAATGTCGTCCCCGCCGAAGAGGACCGCCGGCCGCAGGATGGCCCAGGAAAGGCCCGACTCCTGCAGGGCCCGCTCCAGACGCGCCTTGGCGCGGAAGTATGGCAGGGGCGAAGCTTCGGATGGATTGGTGATGCTCACATGCACGACGCGGCGCACGCCGGCGGCGCGTGCGGCCTCGAACAAACGGAGCGTATTGGCCACGGCACGGTCGAAGCTGAACCCCGCCCGGTCGAAGCGCACCCAGTAGGTGTTGTAGAGCACCGCAGCACCCTGCAGGGCTTCCCGAAGCCGTGCCGGATCGTCGAAGGCCAGCGGGTGCACCTCGATCGGTCGGTCGAACAACTCCGGCCGGGGCCTGCGGTTGGTCAGCGTGCGCACTCGCACACCCAGGGCCAGGAGACGCCGGGCAATGTACCGACCCGAATAGCCGAAGGCGCCGGTTACGACGTGAAGCTCATCGGAAGGCATGGGAGCGGGAAGTATCGATCGGGACAGAAGAGCCACTGTTCAGGGAGAATCCTGCGGAGACCGTGCCCTGGTCATGGGGAATGGGACCTGGCGTAGGTGACCATGGCGTGAAGGTTTTCCGGGGGCGTGTCCCGGGGCACCTCGCAACCGGCACCCACAATGAAGCGGGCGCCCGCGGCCTGGTGACAGGCGGCCACTGCGGCGGTGACCTCCTCCGGTGTGCCGTCGCGCAGCACCCGCACCGGGTCCACATTTCCCAGCAGGACCTGCCCGGGGCCCATGGCGGTGCGGCCCTCGGCCATGGGCACAAGAAAGTCGAGATCCACGATGTGACAGCCCAGTCGCCCCATGCCCGAAAGGATCCTCCGCGTGTTCCCACAGATGTGCAGTCGGGTGCGTCCTCCCAGGGCGCGGATGCCGTCCATCAGCCGTTTTTCGTACGGCCAGACGAACGTTTCGTAAAAGCGGGGTCCGACGAGGGAGGCGGCGGCATCGCCCACACCGATGAGGTCGGCCCCCGCTTCCAACTGCGCCCGTGCGAACCGCAGTTCCATTTCGACCACGAACTCGAACAGATCCCGCACGAAGCCCGGGTCGTCGTAGAAATCGAGCATCAGGGCGTTGATGCCGCGCAGGTCGGCTGCCTCGGCGACCGGCCCTTCGATCCAGCCCTCCACGAGCAGGTCGCGGCCCACGCGTTCTTTCAAGAGGGCCACGGCGCAAACCGCGTTGTGCATGCGCCCTCCGCCAAGGGGATCGGGGATCCGGAGACGCGCCAGGCGCGTTTTGTCGGCCAGCAACGCATCCTCTTCCACCAGCGCAGCCGGCTGATGATCGAAGAATTCCACCCGCGCGCCGCAGTCGGCTGCCTCCCGCGCGGGATCGGACATCGTATTGACGTAATCGAAGCCGAAGCGTTCCGCGGTCCGGATTTGGCCCTCGACCAGCACGCGGCAATCCGTGCAGTAGTCGCGATAGCAAGCGCCGATCTGGTCACAGGCGAACATCATGGTGATGGGCATGACCGGAAGATGATCCACCGGTTGTCCCTCCAGATGCTTCAGAATCCGTTCACGACCGGTCATGGACTCACTTGGGGAAAGCGCCGACGCCGAGGGTTTGCCAGTGCTCCCCGCCCTGTGGGCGGAGACTCCCTGTTCCCGTTCAAAGAGAGAGACATGGTCGAGAAGCCTTCCGTTCCTTGCCAAGTCGGGGCGGACGGGCTGCCCCCTAGGCACTGCGGGTCGATGAAAATATCAACGTCGGTGGAGCGGGCACCTCGCATATCCGCATTGGAACGCAAAGCGGAGTCGGTCGGCAAGTGTTTTGCTCGGGCCGGCCGACGGGAAGGGCCATCGGGGACCCGCGACGGCTACCGGACCCCAAATCCGTAGCCGCCGACGTCGGTCGGCGGACCGATCCAATTCAGGTGTTTTTGCTTCTGCGTAATTTGCGTGCTCTGTGGGCTTTTTC
>JAOADM010000023.1 GCA_026417315.1 Limisphaera sp. | reverse complement strand
CGCCAAGGGATCGCCCTTGCGCACAGGCAGGTAAACCCCCGCTTCCGCCCGGCTGTCGCCGGCCAGGAAGTGTTCTGAGCGAATCCGCAGCTTGGACGAGATGCACCTGGAGTATGGCCAACCTTTGTTGACCGGCCCCGGCAAGTAACCCAACCCCGGAGCCCGAATTCAACAGCCGAAGAGCTTTTGCGCTCTCGTACATGACGCACCGCCGCGCCGGTCATTTCGGCCAGCAGCCCGCGCCAGACCCACGCCGGTCCAAACGCTTGCGGTTTGGGCCCATCACCACCTCCCCCGGGTCACGACGCCTGGCGCTGGAGCTGCGTTCGCGCGCGGTCAAGACTGGCGCGGCATCGACCGTGACCTCGACCCCTGACCCTGAACATGTTGCGCAGGAATCGGTTAGGGGGGCCCGACCACGGCCGGGCCGGTGGTTCAGCGGCCGGAAAGGCAAAACCACGCCGCCCAACCCGGGGCCTGTTTTTTATTCCCAAACCGCGCGCTTCTGACATATGCTGGGCCGGAATTCGGTCCCGGAGTGGCTTTTTCAGGGCCGGGCCCGAGATGAGAAGAGAAGGGAAATTATGCCACTGACAACAACACGAGAACTGTTTGCCAAGGCTTTGAAGGGCAAGTACGCCATTGGCGCTTTCAACGTCAACAACATGGAGCTGGTGCAGGCCATCGTGGAGGCCTGCGAGGAGGAAAAGGCGCCGTTGATCCTCCAGATCTCCAAGGGCGCCCGTCAGTACGCCAACCCGGTGTACCTGAAGAAGCTGATCGAGGCCGCGGTCAGCCTTTCCAACATCCCCATCGCCGTTCACCTCGATCACGGCGACTCCTTCGAGCTGTGCAAGCAATGCATCGACGAAGGATTCACCAGCGTGATGATCGACGCCTCCTACGAGCCGTTCGACAAAAACGTGGAGATCACGCGTCGCGTGGTCGAATACGCGCACAAACACAATTGTGTCGTCGAGGCCGAGCTGGGCCACCTGGTGGGGGTGCAGTTCGATGAGGGCGAGGAAGGCGGCGGCTTCTCCAAGAGCGGGCACTACACCGACCCGGACGAGGCCGTCAAATTTGTCAAGCTGACCGGTTGCGATTCGCTGGCGGTGGCCATCGGCAACAGTCACGGGGCCTACAAGTTCAAGGGCGATCAGCGCCTGGACCTCGAACGGCTCAAGGCCATCAAACAGGCGCTCATGGACGCCGGCCTGGGCGATTACCCGCTCGTCCTCCACGGCGCCTCCAGCGTCCCGCAATACCTCGTGGACGAAATCAACAAGTACGGCGGCAAAATCGTGGACGCCCGCGGCGTACCCGAGGCCGACATCGAGGTGGCCCGTCGCCTCGGCTGCACCAAGGTCAACATCGACACCGGCCTGCGTCTGGCACTGACCGCGGGCATCCGCAAGGTGTTGTGGGAAAAACCCTCGGAAATCGATCCGCGCAAGTACCTGGGCCCGGCCCGCGCCATGGTCAAGGAGCTCGTCCGACACAAGGTCCGGAACGTGCTCTGCTGCGCCGGGCACGCGTTCGATTGATCGGAATCCTGCGGGCTGGCCCCCGCGTCCATCTACCCACGCCCGGGCGAGGAACACCTCGCCCGGGCTTTTTGTCCGTGAAGCCCGAGAAGCCGGCCCTCGGGCAGTCCGCCCACGAGCCCGGAGGCAGCCGACCCGACTTCCCGAGTCTGCAGCCTGTCCGCCAGGGCCGCGCCCCACGGCGGGGGGAGACCGTGGAAGCACGGCACAGCGTCACGCCTCGGCCCGTTCGGCGGCGTCTTCGACCCCGGGGATCGTGGCCCGCCTCTGTTGCGACAGACAGACGGTGCGGGCGGGTTCCCGCCCCGCCGATCCTCAACCCAGGATCCGCCGACCTTCGTCCAAGAAAATGCCCTTGAAATTCATCTCCAGGGCCTGCGGGTTGCTGGCTTTGGACAGCGCCTCCTTTTCGGTAATGATGCCGTTGCGCACCAGCTGGAACAGCGACTGATTGAAGTTCAGCATCCCGTCGTCGGTGCCGGTTTCGATGGCCGCCGGCAGCTTGTCCAGCCGGTTTTCCTCGATCAGCTTCCGCACCGTGGGTGTATTGATCAGGATTTCGAAGGCCGGTACCAACCCGCCCTGGATCGTGTTGCACATCCGCTGGCAGATCACGGCCTGAAGCGTTCCCGCCAGTTGCCGCCGGATCTGCTCCCGCTCGTCAGCCTTGAAAAAGTCCAGAATCCGGTTGATCGACTGCGCCGCATTGGTGGTGTGCAGTGTGGACAACACCAGGTGCCCCGTATCGGCCGCGCTCATGGCCGCCGTGAAACTGACCGCATCCCGCATCTCCCCGATCATGATGATGTCGGGGTCCTGTCGCAGCACGTGCTTGAGGGCATGATGGAACGACAGCGTGTCGAGGCCCACCTCCCGCTGTTCGATCACGCACTGATTGTCCTCGAAGACGTACTCGATCGGGTCCTCCAGCGTGATGATGTGCTTGCGAAAGTTGGCGTTGATATGTTCGATCATCGCCGCCAGCGTCGTGGACTTGCCGCATCCGGTCGATCCGGCCACCAGCACAATGCCGCGCGGGGACTCCGCGATGCGCTTGATCTGCGGCAGCAGCCCGAGCTCCTCGAAGCTCGGCACCTGCGTTTTCACATACCGCATCGCCAGACACCACTGGCCCCGCTGCTGGAACAGATTCGTCCGAAACCGGCCGATGCCCGGGACGAAGTACGAAAAATCGATCTCCCGCTCGTGTTCCAGGCGCTGCTTCAGATGCGGCGGCGTGATGTTGCGCACCACCTCTTCCATCCACGCCTGATCCGGCACCGGCGCATCCACCGTGATCAATTGACGGTTGATGCGAAACACCACGGGCGCATCGATCTTGATGTGCACATCCGAGGCGCCCGCCTCCACCGCGGCTTTCAGGATCTTGTGAAACAGTTCCATGCATTCACCATACTGCAGCCCCCGGGAGCCTGACCAGTGGGGAAACCAGGAGGCCGCCACCGTCCCAAAGCGGCCCCTTTCGATCGACCTCCACGGAAGCGGGCCAACAGCGACGGCCGGTATCCGCCCAGCAGCCGGTCCCCCGCCGCCGAGTGGTCTCACGCAGACTGCACAGCATCGGAGCACCATGAGGCGCGAGTGACGGGATGAATGCCGCCCCCCGGGCCCCGAAGGTGATGGGGTCCCGGACGCCACGGTCGCTGGTCGTCTCCACGCCCCCAAAACCGCCCGACGAAGTGGAGTGCCCGTGGCGCCGGAGCGGCCCACCCGGGGCCCGGGACGCCGGCCCGGAAGCCCGGACCCACCGCCTCCCCGGGTGCGCTCCAAGGGCCGATGCAACCGTCATCCCGGGCTTTGCCGCCGTTCGTCCTGCCGCTAGGCTGGACGCGTGCGAGTTCTGTTCATCGGAGATGTTGTGGGCCGGCCGGGTCGCCAGGTCGTGCAGGCCGTGCTTCCCCGCCTGCGGGCTGAACTGGCGCTGGCCTACGTGGTCGCCAACGGGGAAAACAGTGCCGGCGGCGCCGGGATCACCGCCAAAACCGCAGCCGAACTCTTCGAGGCCGGTGTGGACGTCATCACCACCGGGGACCACGTCTGGGATCAAAAGGAAACCGACAAACTGCTCGAGGAGAACCCGCGAGTGCTGCGTCCCCTCAACTATCCCCCCGGCGTGCCGGGCCGGGGCAGCTGCCTCGTCCACAAAGAGGGTTGCGCCCCGTTGGCCGTGGTCAATGCCCAGGGTCGCACCTTCATGCCCGCCCTGGAAAACCCCTTCCTCGTGGTGCCCCCGGAGGTGGACCGGCTTCGTCGGGAAACCCCCGTGATCCTCGTGGACTTCCACGCAGAGGCCACCTCGGAGAAAATCGCCTTCGCCCGAATGCTGGACGGCCGCGTCAGCGCCGTCATCGGGACCCACACCCACGTGCCCACCGCCGACGAGCAGATCTTCCCCGGGGGCACCGCCTATTTGACCGCCGCCGGATTCACCGGACCGCAGGCCAGCGTGCTGGGCCGCGAGATCGCCCCGGTCATCCGCCGTTTCTTGACCCAGTGCCCGCAGCGCTTCGAAGTGGCCCGCGATCGCATCATGCTCCTGGGCGTCTGGATCGACATCGATCCGGCCTCGGGCCGGGCCCTGGCCATCCAGCGCGTCGCCGTGCCCATGCCCGAGACACCGGCGGCCCCCGCTTCGCCGCCCGACTCGCTTCCAACCGCCGGCGAATAAAAGGCGCGGCGCTCAGCCCAGGGCCGCGGCATATTCCTCGTCGGTGACCAGCCGGACGCCCAACAGCACATAGTCATGCGGCCGGAACCGCATGTCGCGCAGATAGCCCGGTATGCGCGCCAGTTGCTCGAAGCCCAGCTGCATCAACGCCCGAATGGCCACCGTCCGCTCCCCGTTCAGCTCCGCTTCCAGTCGCTCCAGACCGCAGTGCGGAGCGATCTCCAGCAGCTCCTTGACCAGCAATTTGGCCACGTCCAGCCCGCGATACTGCGGATGGGTGAGAACGGTCACCTTTCCGATGTGCCGTTTCCACCCGCCCGGCCGCTGGTGCAGCGTGGCCTCCCCGATGATGCGGTCCTCATGCACCATGACCAGGGTGAGATTCTCCTCCGGTCTGGACTGCCGACACCACTGTCGGACAAGCCGACTGGTGACCCGCGGTTTGATGAACAGCCGTTCCTCTTCCGGCACCGCCAGGAGGAACTCGTGAAGACGCGCGGCATCCCCGGGCTCCAACAAACGAACCGTGCATTCCTTGCCGTCGCGGAGACGCAGCGTCACGGGATACTTGGCCACAGCGAATTCCAGGCACATATCTATCATTCGACTAGCTCAACATTGTATATATGTCAAACAGGTTTGTTCATCAATGATCCGGGTGCCTTTTGCCAGGTTTCCTGCGCTCGCGCCCGGTCGAGGCCCAGCGCGGAGGCAGCCCGGCCGGCGGATGCGTCGCCCCGATCGACATCGCCGCTTCGCCACCCCTGACCGCAGAAACGCGGCCCATCCATGCAGCACCCCGAAAGCGTCTCCGCCGAAGAACGAAACCGCGGGATCCAAAAAATAGGGCCGCGCCTCGGGCGTTCGACGCCGCGCAGGGGACCACGCGGTCACCCCGGTGCCCCGGAATTGCCGGCTTGCCCGCCCGGGTCACCAGCCCCGGCGCCGACCGGCACGCCGACCCGGTTTCAGACCCGGCCCCGCTGACGGCAGGCCTCGTAGAGGAACACGGCCGTGGCGCTGCCCACGTTGAGGGAATCGACATCGCCGGCCATCGGGATCGCCACCGCCTCGTCGCACACCGCCACGACCGCCTCGGACAATCCGCTGCCCTCGCTCCCGAAGACCAGACAACAGTCGCCGCGCAAGTCCGCCTGCGAAAGTCGCCTGGCTTCCGGGCGCGGATGCGCCGCCACGCAGCGGATCCCGTGGGCCTGCAGTTCCCGGAGGGTGTGCGTCAGGCGTACCGACTCCACCACGGGCATGCGAAAGATCGTGCCCATGGAGGTTCGCACCGCGCGTCGCAACCAAGGGCTGCTGCAGGTTTCGCCCACCACGATTGCCTGCACGCCGAACGCCGCACTGTTGCGGACCGCCACCCCCACATTCTCCGCATTGGACAATCCCTCCAGGGCCACCCACAAGCGCGGCCGGGCGCTGGCCGCCACCAGTTCCTCCAGCGGTTTGGGGGGCGGGATGCGTGCCACCGCCAGCAATCCCTGATACATGGTGAATCCGGTGAGGGTCTCCAGGAGCGGCTTTTCCGCGACAAACACGCGAATCGTTTCCGGGCGGGCTTCAAGTTTGGGTGCAAGCACCTTGAGCCATTTCGGCGGCATGAGCATGGAAAGGATCTCGAAGTCGGTCTCCAGGAGACGGCGTACGACCTTCTCTCCCTCGGCCACGAAAAGGTTGAGTGCCCGGTGCGTGGCGTCCCAGCGCAGCGTCCGATACGGTCGCAGCTCGGGCCGTTCGAAGTCCGTGATGGGTTCCACGGTGTACATGGGTTTGCTTCAACCAGAGGGTCCGGGCGCGCGCGCCTCCGGCCCCGGCGGTACCCGCTCCATTCGGGGATGCCGGAATTGTTCGTCGCAGGTGAGGACGAAGCGGCCGCGGATGCCCTCCGGGGTCAGGAAGCGCTGCAACAGGGCGGCGGGGAACTCCACCACCAATCCGTTGGTGGCCCGCGCCCGAACCGTTCGGACATGACCCCGGTAATATTCCAGGAACTGTTCCGGCGTCAGCTCCAGATCGAACTCGAATCGCGGCATGTCGGCCCGGAAACTGCAGGGGTCCCTCAGCCGGTTCACAACCTCAAGGGAGGCGAGGGTTCATCCTGCGAGGTGACCACCACCTGCACATGCCTTGCCCCCACGCGGTCAATGCGTTCCTGCAGCGCGGCCAGCGCCAGTTCGGGTCGGTTGCAGTCCCGGCTCAGGTGCGCCAGATACAAATGCTGCAAGTCCTCGGTCACCACCTGTTCGAAACCCTCCGCCGCCGCTTCATTCGACAGATGTCCGTGCCGACTCAGGATCCGTTGTTTCAAGCTCCAGGGCCGGTGCGGGCATTCCTGCAACAGTCGCACGTCGTGATTGGTCTCCAGCACCAGCACCCGCGACCGCCGCACCCGCTCCGCCACCAGACGCGTGAAATGGCCCAGGTCCGTCGCAAACGCAATCCGCCCGGCGGGCGTGTGCAGCACGAACCCCACCGGATCCTGCGCGTCGTGGGGAAGACTGAACGTCTCCACCACCACGTCTCCGATCTCGAAGGTTGCCCCTGTGGTGAACAATCGGCAGTCGAACGCCATCTGGTGATACCGCTGCACCTCCTCCGCCGTGGCCCGGTTGCAGTAGACCGGCAGACCCAACTTTCCGGCCAGTCCGGCCAAACCGGCGATATGATCGGTGTGTTCGTGGGTCAGCAGGATCCCATGCACGTTTTCCGGCACGCGCCCAATCCGCGCCAGTCGCAGCCGGATCTGGCGCGGGCTGAATCCCGCATCGATCAACAGCCGCGTTTGGTCTGTCTCCACGTAGGCGCAGTTGCCACCCGAACCACTCCCCAGAATCGTCAGCTGTACAGCCACGCCTTCGACGGTAGGGGCCGGGTTCGTCCGAGGGCAACCCGTTTTTGTGTAGGCAGGATCGGCCGAGCCTGGCTTGCTCCGCCTCGGGAGCTTCACGCCAGGAATAACGGCCCACCCGGTATCGCGGAAACCAGAATCCCCGGGTGGGAACGCGATGGTTACCGGACTTGGCCGGGTCAACGCGGCCCCCCCGGGGCCGCTCGGCGAACCGGCAGATCGCCTCCGAAGCCATTCGAGATTCGTCCCTCGGGCTCCCCACCAGCGCCGGGTTGGCTGCGTTGGATCCTTTCCCTCTGACCCCAGGGGCGAGGCTGTATCAGGACCGTCGCGCTGGGAGCAGGCCCACGTGCGCGGGCGGATCCCCGCAAGGGCCCGGTACGTTTCCAGCCTTTACGCGGAGCCGCAGGGGTCGTAACCATGGACCTCGACCGGTATGCCCCGGCGGAGAGACGACGCTCCGCAAGTGTCGGGTGCGGGGGCTTGCGCGAATCGGAAACCCGGGCGAAACGTTGCCGACACCAGCCGTGCAAAAAAGGCAAACCAGCGATGATCGCACTGCACACACCGTTGACCGAGGCACAAATTCGGAGCCTGCACGTGGGCGACGAAGTGAGCCTCAGTGGCATCGTGTTTACCGGACGCGACGCCGTCCACAAATACCTCCATGAAGGGGGCGCCCTGCCGCCGGGCGTCCAACTGCGGGATGGCGTTCTTTACCATTGCGGCCCGGTGATGCTGCGGGAACCGGACGGGTCCTGGCGGTGTGCCGCGGCCGGACCCACCACCTCGGCCCGGGAAGAGCCCTACCAGGCGGAGATCATCCGCAAGTACGGAATCCGTGCCGTCATCGGCAAGGGCGGCATGGGCGCCCGCACGCTGGCCGCCTGCAAGGAATGCGGCGCGGTGTATCTCCATGCGGTGGGCGGGGCCGCGCAAGTGCTGGCGGAACGCGTCAAACGGGTGCGCAACGTCTATTTCCTCGAAGAGTTCGGTGCCCCGGAAGCCATCTGGGAGCTGGAGGTCGAAGATTTCCCTGCGGTGGTGACCATGGACGCCCATGGCAAGTCACTGCACGAGGAGATCTTCGAGCGGAGCCGGGCCGAGCTGCTCAAACGGCTGTAAGCGCCGAACCGGGGCAGCGATCGGCCCCACCGGGACCAGCACCGACTTCGGTCGGCGCCTTCGAGGGTCGGCAGCCCCGGGGCCGGCATGCCGCAGCCGGAGCGTCCTTCGAGGAAGCATGATGGCCGGGGCTCACCAGCCCACCGGCTGCCCCTCGTTTTCCCGCCGCAAGTACTCGAACAGCGGGGCGTAATATTCGAGCATGGGCCGCGCGCTCAGATCCTCGCCCGTGGCGTCGCGGATTAATGACCGCCAGTCCCGTGTCGCCCCCGCCTGCATGATGCGCATCAGAAAGGCGCCGACCTCGCGTCTGCCGTAAAAGTCGCTCTGTCGAGGGTCCTGTCCCAGCTGCCGGGCCAGGTACAGGTGAAACTGGTACTTCGTCAAAAAGGCCAGGGCGTATTTGTAATACTCGGCCGGGTCATCGTTGATGTGCGTCTTGGTGGCCGGGTCGCAGAATTCCTCCCCGCGGGGTTCCGGCGGGGCGATGCCCTGATAACGCTCCACGTACATCCACCAGCGCCGATTCAGTTCGTCGGCGGGAAGATTCTCCTCGTAAAAATCGTGTTCCCACGAGGCCATAACCCCTGCAGCCCACGGAATGAACACCACTTGGTCCAGCGCCGCGTTCAGCAACCAGCGCAGGTCGTCGGCCGCGACCCCGTCCGGCCAGAGGCCCAAACGCTTCAGGTAGGGCGGCTGCACCGTGGGCGTGGCCAGCGTCTCGGCCATGGCCTCGTGCATGGCGGGACTGGCGCCCCGTCGCAGCACATACGGCACCTCCGGTCGGTGATAAGCCAGGAAATAGAACACATGCCCCATCTCATGATGGGCCGTGGCAAACCACCCGAAACTCGGTTTCACGTTCATGAGCGACCGGACGTCGCCGTTCAAATCCATGTCCCATGCGGACGCGTGGGTGTTCTTCTTGCGCGGGCTTTCCGGGGGCAGATCGTACAGATCCGATCGCGTCCAAAACGTGTCCGGCACCCGTGGGAGGCCCAGGGATTCTCCGTAGGCCACCGCCTGCCGCACGATCCACTCGGCGGATCGATCCCGAAACATCGGGTCCAGATCGAGACCTTCCACCAATCCGGGCCATTCCTGACCCCACCGGTTGGGCAGCCAGTGCGCGGGGATCAACCGGGGGACCGGCTGGCCGTAGCGCTGCGCCAGTCGACGCCGCGCCCAGGCGTGCAACTGCTCGTACAGGGGCCGGGTCTCCGCCACCAACCGTTCGAGGAGGGCGCGTAATTCCGGAACTGTCAGTCCAAAATGGGCCGCCCGCAGGGCATAGTACGAACTGTATCCCATCTCGCGGGCCAGCCGGTTGCGCAGGTCCCGCAACTGCAACAGGCCCTCTTTCAAAGCCACGCCGGACTGCTTGGACGCTTCCCAGACCGCCCGGCGCTCGGCCAGGTTGGTACTCGTCAACAGAAGGTCGTCGATCTGATTGGCTGTCAATCGTTGCGGGGACGTGCTCCCGGGCGGAGTCCAGCGAAACTCGAACCCGTCCAGGATGGCGCTCTGGCGGGCTTCGGCCGCCACGCGTTCCCGCACAAGGTCGGGCTGCGTGCCGGGAACTTCGGCCGCCATCAAGGCGATCACCCGGAGTTGCCGCCGGGTCAGTTCATCCTGCGCACCCGATGCCGACTCGAGCGCGCGGCATTGCTCGATCACCCAGGGACTGCCTACAAAGGCCGCCAGGGCTGCATCGGCTCCGATGCGCCGCCCCGTATGCTCGGGCCGCACATCGGTGGCGGCCAGCCATTGCGCCTCTTGAGCCACCTGGTACAAACGCTGATAGGTCGCGTTGTAGAACGCCAGGAACGACTGCGCTCGTGCCGCCGGGCTCTCTTCCGCCATCCCGTGTCCGACCATTGCGATACCCCACACCCAAACTCCGGTCCACCAGACCGTCGCTTTCATGGGCCCTCAGCCTAGGCCCAACTGCGGCCCGGGACAAATTTGAAATGGCTTCCCGCGCCGCCCGGGCGCCTTTCAGGGTTTGGACACTTCGAGAGCCCGGCGCCATTTCGGGTGTCCTCGCCCCCGGGGAAGCCGAGGGAACGCAGCTTTGCCCTGGGACTCTTGAATCCGGGGGCCTCAAAACGGAAATGCACCCCGCCACGGCAAGCGACCCGGGGCCTACGGACACCGACGCCCCCGGCGCCGCAGGCTGCCCGATTTATTGCCTCCCAGTTGAACCTCGCGATTCGGCCCTGCGCACTGCGCGTTGGACCGCACCAACCCATTGCACCGCCAGCCCCCGCCTCCCGCCACAGCGTCCCGCCGCCCCAGCCCATGCCCAGTGCCGATGGCTTTGAGATTTGCCCAAGCACGACGTGATCCAGAAACCCGGTGTGCGTCTTCCCAATGGCCGCGCCCCGGCCTACCAAATTAAGCGACAACCGAATTCCATCTCCTCCGTTCCAACCCGGCAGCGTGTGAAACGCCATCCGGAACGATCGCCATGCAAGGGCCAACGGTTGGAACACCTGGTCGGCAAAGAACGCAAGTGATCCATCGCTGTTCTCCGCGTCAAAGCCAAGGCTCACCCCTTCAAAGCCCGGAGACCCGTTTCTTGCATCGAACGTTACAATGCACGTCAGCCCGTTGGCAGGCGCTGCGGGAATGTCCGGAAACATGTCCGACCGGAGAACCGGGCCGGTGCCTGCCATGCTGCCAGGTGCGACAAACCATCCCTCGTGGCCAGGAAGACCCGTCCTGAAAGGCTCATGGTGGTCAGCCTCGCTCGCCCAGGGTGATAGGCTTCCATCTTCGAAGCTTCCATTCCGAGTCCGGGGCCCCAGCAGAGAGAGCGACCCTTGGGCCGAAGGCGGCGGATGCCGAACGCCCCAACACCGCCAGCGCAGCCGCGTACCCGCGCACGAACGGCCGCAAAGGGTGATCGATGGGTGTTTTCATGCGCGAGTTATTGCGGTTCAGGTTCGAGGCGGAATGCAAACTCGTAGCACGCGCCGTCGTCACTCGAAGCGTTGGCGAGCGAGCCGGCACGGTTCCTGATGGCGGTTTGGAAAGGCGGCCCAACGAAGTGCCTCTCGTAAAAGGGCCCCCAAGGCCGCGGTTCGAGAGCGGATCAGGCTCAAAAACCGAGCGCGGAAAACTCTCCGGCCAGACTTTCGCCATACACAACCACGCCATCCCGAGACTCGGACACCAGGCCCGAGCTTCCAGACCGTTCCGCAGCCGGTCAGCCCCCGCCCGATCCGCAGCTACTCGACCTTCCCAGCACCGGCCGCAACCGGGACTTGAGCTGCCAGCCCGGACCGTCCTCGGGCAGGAGGTATACCCTCGGCACAACCAACACACAGGACGCCGCCGCCGCGACTGCATCGAACCCCCGGGCACGCGGGCCGGCGGAAAGAGGGATGATGCAGGTCCGATCGCGCGACCCTTTGCCCACCGGGATCGGACCGCCGAACGCGGACACGCGCGCGCGCCGGTTTCCCGGCCCGCGGCTCTTCATGGAGCCGTGGGGCATCAGGCGGCGAAGCGCCGCCCGAACTGAAACTCCGACAGGGTGTTGAGAAAGCAGTGTTCCAGGAGAATGGCCCTCCATTGTTCGCGGAACTTCGCGTGGTTTTTTGTGGGCAAACGGAATTCTGCCGCACCCTGGGAAAGCCGTTGCGCCATCGGCAACGCGGCGGTGCGGCATCATGCGTCGGCATGGAGCCAGCCCGGGAATCTGCCGATCGTTCTCTCCCACAACCCAAACGGCTGACACAGCGTCTCCACTACGGGCTCACAGCGATGGGTGCCGTGAGAGCCGTTGGCGACAAGCTCCGGCCTCGGTGAGCTGTTTTAGATTTTGGAAGAGGCTGGAGGAGGGGTGAAGATGTTGAACATCAAGGACTGAAGGGTGTTCAGAGAATCAAAAACAACTAAACACTTGTCGTTGATTCTCTGATCACCTGCGGCTGATTCAGGCCGGCTAATAGCCTTTGGCCTGGTAGAATGCGGGATGGGCGGTTGGGGTTTGGTGCCCTGGATGAAGGCGTGTGTGGCATGTGACATGATGTCTGCTAGCCACTCGGTGTAAGTGGGCTGGATGTGCAAAGGCCGCCGACACTTTGGCGGGTTCGGTTTGATGGTGGAGCGGTGTGGGGGTGTTGTGGTGGAGCAGCGGCGGTGCAGTGGCGGCGCATTGGCGGCGGGGCGGCGGTTCGGTCGAACCCGAGTCCGGGGGCGGGGTTGGGCTTCACTCAAGTGCCCAGCAGTGTGCGGAGGGCGGTTTCGATGTGTTGGAGGACGATGGGGCGGGCGACCGGGGTCAGGGTCCATCCGGTGCCGGAGGGCTGGATCGGGAGGAATGGGCGCGCGGGGATGGTTGCGCCGGGGTGGTGGTAGGAGCGGCGGTGGACGGTGGTGCCGCGGCGGGTGAGGTAGGTGGTAGCGGGAACGGTGTGGGGTGGGACGGTGCCTCCGGTTTGGTGGATGGCGGCGTAGGGGGCATCGGTGGTGATGGCTGCGCCGCCCATCCAGGCATCGACGCGGTAGCTATGAGCCATGCGGCCGGTGCGGATGAGGAGAGAGGGGGAGCCGTCGCGTTTGGGGGGCCAGGGTCTAGGGCGGAACCGTGCGCCGATGGAGGGGTTGTGGGTGGCCTGGGTGAGGCTGAGAATGGCGTTGGCGGCGGCGTGGGCTGCGGCGTTGGCGGCCAGCGTGAGGTTCTGGCCGGACAAGGTGCGGAGGAGGGCGTGGCTGACGGCGAGTTGCAGTTCCATGTCAGGGGATCACGCCTTCCCAATCGTAGAAGTCGTCGCCGAGCGTTTTTTGGACCATTTGGCGGATTTGCTCGGGAGTAGGTTTGGCGCCGGCATCGAGGAGGCGGTCGAGCTCCTGCCAGAACGGCAGGAGTTTCTCGTTTGTCAGGTTAGGAGGGTTGACGGCGACGTCCAGGTCGATGCCTGCATTCCAGGCTTTTTGGTCGATTTTTAGGATGTAGTCCCAGGTTTCCTGGTTCATGGCGTGAGGCCGGTGCGTTGATAAAACCATTCTGCCACAGCGCTGCTGATCTGCAACCACCAGGTGTCGCCTGACACATAGGCTTCAGTGGCGTGGGCGATCGCTTCGTGCTCGGGGAAAGTCGGGTTGGCCCAATAGGATTTGGGATGACCCGCGCCATAGCGGCCGCGGGTTATGGCGGCGATGTAGTCGAGGATGCGGCTGACGCGTTTTCTGGCGGGCATGGGGAGCGCGTGGAAGCTGGTTTGGTAGATGTGCTGTGCGAAGGCCTCATGGAGATTGGATCGCCCAATATTGCGCCATCCCGGGATGAGGCGATCGAGCCACGATTGCCAGCGGGCCCAGTCCTGCTTCATCGCTTCACGAATTTCGCGCCAGGCATCGGGGTTTGGGGAGGCGTATTGGTCGAGCCAGGCATGGCCGAGTTCGTGGGCGATGGTTTGTCGGGCCCCGTACCAGTCGTTCGGATTCTTCGCGATGTGGACGGACTTCGTGGCTGATTGGTAGAAGGCCCGGTTTTTGGATGTGCGGACCATGGGGGCGACGCCGAGGGTGGCGGCAGTTTCGGCGTAATTGGTGATGCGTTTGTCAGCGAAGCCGAGGCGGCGCATGGAGGCGGCGACTGTGTCGATGGCGGCGCCAGCGCGGCGGGTGTGCCAGGGGAGAACAGGCTCTTCGAGCCATTTCTCGAGGGTTTTGGCTCCAACCGCGATGGAGCGGGTGAAGTTGCGCCAGGCGGGCAGGTCTTCCGGCGGGATGCGGGCTTCGATGTCCTGGGCGGTGATGCGCAGGTCTGCCGGGGACCAGGCGAAGTCATCGATGGGGCGGCCGGGGGCTTTGGCGATGGTCCAAGTGCGTCCATCGCGTTCGAGGTGACCGGTGCGGAGGCGCTGGAGGCGTGGGCCTTCGATGGTGCTTTGGTTCTCGGGGGGCAGGTTGGCTTCGCGGACGCGGATGATTTCGGCTTCGGTGTCGGTAACGGGGCGGACGCGGCAGCGGCAGCCCCATTCCCAAGGGGGGTAATGGTCGCGCCAGAAGGGGTCGGTTTTGGGGAGGATGAGGCCGTTGAGGGCGCGGTGGGTGTCACGGACGCGGTCGTCCCTCGATTCGGGGGGCGCTTGCTGGTCACCGGCCTGCCCCGCCCTGCCCCTGGTCCCGCAAAAGAACCCGCGCCAAAAACTTCACCCATCTGTCCGCCGTTTCCCCGGCTCGCGACGGATTCGGGGGGGGTCTGGAGTCCGAGGGGAAGCAGCTTGCGATTCGGAGCTGTCGGGTTTAAAGATGAGCAGCATGACCTTGTGGCGTTGCGGTTAAGACCTCGAGAGCCGTGTCGTTTCGGAACGCCTTCGTCGCCGACGATGCAACCTCGCTGGAAACAATGCAGCAAAGATCGGTGGCCCGGGGTGCGACGGCGTCTCGGCGCTCCATTCTGGCGTTTGGTTCTTTGTTGCGGATGCGGACGGGTGGCCGGTGCGGTGAAGCGCCGTACAGTCAGATCCTGGACGGTTCCCTGGAGCAGGCGGTTGAAAAAGTCATTTCTTCAAGGAACAAGCCCCGCCACGTTGGGCTAAGTTGGCACCCCATGGCAGACATCGTTCTGGCCACGCTCAATGCCAAGTACATCCATAGCGCGTTCGGTTTGCGCTATCTGATGGCCAACCTGGGCGACCTGCAGCCGCACGCCCGGCTCATGGAGTTCGACCTGAACCGTCGCCCCGTGGACGTGGTGGAGGCCATTTTGCAAGCCGGCCCGCGCGTGGTGGGCCTGGGTGTGTATATTTGGAACGCGGGTCCCACGGCCGAAGTGGTACGGCTGTTGAAGTGCCTGCGCCCGGAGATCAAAGTGGTGCTGGGCGGGCCCGAGGTCAGTTACGAAACCGAGCAACAGCCGATCGCCCACCTGGCCGACTGCGTCATTTGCGGCGAAGCCGACCTGGCGTTTCCCCAGATTGCGCGTCAACTGCTCCAGGGGCGCATGCCGGTCCACCGCATCGTCCAAGCGCCGCTGCCGGACCTCCGTCAAGTGGACCTCCCTTACGACTGGTACACGGATGAGGACATCGCCCACCGGGTGCTGTATGTGGAGGCCTCCCGCGGCTGTCCGTTCTCGTGCGAGTTCTGCCTTTCGTCGCTCGACATCCCGGTCCGCACTTTCCCCCTCGAACCGTTTCTGGCCGCTCTGCAACGCCTGCTGGATCGCGGCGCGCGCCATTTCAAATTCGTGGACCGGACGTTCAATCTCCACATCGCCACCGCCCGGGCCATTCTCGAATTCCTTTTGCGCCGCCATCGCGAGGGCCAGTTTTATCATTTTGAGATGGTCCCCGACCGGCTGCCGCGGGAACTGCGCGAGGTCATCCAGCAGTTTCCCCCCGGCAGCCTCCAATTCGAAGTCGGGATCCAGACCTTCAACCCCGAAGTGGCGGCCCGCATCTCGCGCCGGCAGAATTACGCGCGGTTGGAAGAGAACCTCGCCTGGCTGCGCCAGCAGACCGGCGTGCACATCCACGCCGATCTCATTGCCGGTCTACCCGGCGAATCCCTCGAAAGTTTTGCGGCCGGGTTCGATCGTCTGGTGGCCCTGCAGCCCCATGAAATCCAGTTCGGCATCCTCAAGCGCCTACGCGGCACGCCCATCAGCCGGCACGACGCCGAGTGGGGCATGGTGTACAATCCCCATCCGCCCTACGAAATCCTGGAGAACCGCCTCATCGACTTCGCCACGATGCAACGGCTGCGCCGTTTTGCGCGCTACTGGGATCTGGTGGCCAACAGCGGTCATTTCACCGAAACCGCGCCCCGTCTCTGGCACCCGGGCAGATCCCCGTTCTACAGTTTCCTGGCCTGGAGCGACTGGCTCTATCAAAGGGCCGGCCGTACCGACGCCATCGCTCTGCCCCGGCTGACCAGTTGGTTGTTCGAATACCTCACGACCGTGCTCGGCCAGCCGCCCGAAGAGGTCGCCGCCTGCCTGGCGCGGGACTATGCACGCGCCGGACACCGGGACCTGCCCGGACACATTCGACGCCTGCTTCCCTCCACGCACCCGACCCACCCCGGCGCTGCTTCCGCCTCGGCGCTCCTGCGTCGCCAGGCTCGACACCGCGCCCAAGCTGCCCCCGCCGAACAGAGACCCGCCGGGCCGGACCCGCTCCCGGACCCCGCCCCCGCAGCTGAGGCAGGAAACTGAACGCATCGGCGGTGCAACCGGCCGGATTGCTCTGCCCGGCGTCCGCCCCGTTTCATCTCGGGCAAGGTGTATCCCCCACCCCGCGCGTTTGCCCCGTTGGCCGATCCCGCCCTGGTCTCCATGCCGGATTGCTTCCGGCAAAGTCATGCGCTGTCTGACCCCGTGCACTTCACGGAGCGCCGGCTGCCCGAAACGCGCGAGGCAGGTTCGCCCCACGCGTGACAACCCGATCGAATCCCCGTAGCTTGGACCGCACAGGTTGCGTTTCGAAAAGCACAGACGGAAGCGCCGCAATCCACCGGACCATGCGATCGGACATCATCAAACGCGGACTGGAACGGGCCCCGCACCGCGCGCTGTTGCGCGCCACCGGGACCATCGAATCGGAGGAGGACTTCGACAAGCCCTTCATCGCGATCTGCAATTCCTACACCGACTGCATCCCCGGGCACGCCCATCTGAACGAGATCGGTCAACTCATGAAACGACTGGTCCGGGCTGCCGGGGGCGTCCCCTTCGTTTTCAACACCATCGGCGTGGATGACGGAATCGCCATGGGGCACGGCGGGATGAAATACTCCCTGCCCTCTCGCGAACTGATCGCCGATTGCGTGGAGTCCATGGTCCGGGCCCATTGCTTTGACGGGATGATCTGCATTCCGAACTGCGACAAGATCGTGCCCGGCATGCTCATGGCGGCCATGCGCCTCAACATCCCCACGATTTTCGTCAGTGGAGGTCCCATGGCCGCGGGCATTGCACAGCCCGTTTCCGACAGCGAATTGCCCGCCCACCTCCGCCCGGCCGCTGCCAAGGCCGATCTGATCTCGGTCTTCAAGGGGGTCGGGCAGTTTCAAACCGGCCAACTCTCGGAAGAGCAACTGCGACAACTGGAACAGAGCGCCTGCCCCACCTGCGGATCCTGCTCCGGGATGTTCACCGCCAACTCGATGAACTGCCTGTGCGAGGCCCTGGGCATGGCTCTTCCCGGCAACGGGACCATTCTCGCCGTCTCCAAGGAACGCGAGGCCCTCTACGAACGCGCCGCCCGCCAGATCCTCAAACTCATCGAGTGGGACCTCAAACCGCGGGACATTGCGACCCTCGAAGCCTTCGACAACGCCATCACGCTCGACGTGGCCATGGGCGGCTCCACCAACACCATCCTCCACACCCTGGCCATCGCCCGCGAAGCCGGCATCGCTTACGACCTGCGGCGCATCGACGACATCTCGCGGCGCGTGCCCTGCCTGTGCAAGGTCTCGCCCTCCTCCGATTACCACATCCAGGATGTCCACCGGGCCGGGGGCATCCACACCATTCTCGGGGAACTCAAACGGGCCGGCCTGCTGCACCTCCACTGCAAGACCGTCACCGGCAAGACCCTGGGCGAAAACATCGACGAATGGGACGTGCGCGCGCCCACGTGCAGCCCATGGGCCAGGGCCGCCCGGGTCTCCGGTGCCGCCGTCCCGGTGGTGGATCCCCGCGACAAACTCGGCCACGCGGCGCGCACTCCTTCCGGAAACCTCGCTCCCAAACCCTTGCTGTCGTTTCCAGCCGACCCGCGGGCCATCACGTTGTGGCGGTGGGCCGCCGCCTGGAACGCGGGCGACGTGGAAACGCTGCTGCTCCTGTTCGACGCGAAGGCCACGGTGCTGTGGCCCGATGGCCAGACCCTCCACGGCTCCGCCGAACTCCGGCCCCGACTGGAACAACAACTCCGCGAGGCCCGCGGCTGGGTGCGCGCGGAACTGGCCAGTCTGCGCCATCAACCCGTTCTCCTCTTTTGGCGCTACGAGAAAAACGGCGAACGGGTCCGATCCACGCTCCTGCGCCTCCGCCGCTTCCGCAACTGGACCGTGGTGCGCGCCGAGTTCAGCACGGATGCCGCGATCCTCGCCAGGGTGCGGCCCACCGGTTTGATGCCCCACGACCCGGTCCTCCGCTTCGACCCTGCCGACTGCATTCGTACCCCGGCCACCGCCTATTCGCCCGACGGCGGCCTGGCCATCCTCTACGGCCAATTGGCCCCGGAAGGCAGTGTCGTCAAAACCGCGGGCATCAGCGATGCCTTCAAAGCCCGATGCGGCCCGGACTTCGTCTTCGAAGGCCCTTGCGTCATCTTCGAAAGCCAGGAAGAGGCTTGCGAGGGCATCCTCGGCGGCAAAGTCCGGCCCGGGGACGTGGTCATCATTCGCAACGAGGGGCCCCGCGGCGGTCCGGGTATGCAGGAGATGCTCGCCCCCACCAGTTACATCATGGGGATGGGCCTGGGCGATTCCGTGGCCCTCATCACCGACGGCCGCTTCAGTGGCGGCACGTCCGGCGCCTGCATCGGTCACGTTTCCCCCGAGGCCGCCGAAGGCGGTCCCATTGCCCTCTTGCGCAACGGCGATCGGGTCCGCATCGATTTCCGCAACCGGCGGATGGACATCCTCGTGCCCGAAACGGAACTGGCCGAGCGACGCAAGGTCTGGACCCCGCTGCAACGCCCGCTGACCGGCTGGCTGGCCCGTTACCAGCGATTCGTCACCAACGCCAGTCAGGGAGCCGTTCTGCAGCTTTGACTCCGTCCCGCCTCTCCCGCGGGCATCGGATCGAAGCCGGTTAAAGCGCTCGCCCATGAGCTCCGAGGGCTCGCCCCGGCTGGGGGCACCGTTTCGCCTGTACGCCGGCGCACCTTGGGGCCGAGACCGCGGGGCCCTTCATCCCTCATGAAACGGGACGAGTGAGGGTGGGCACAGCCTCCGCAGGGGCGGGCAACTGCGATTGGGCCCACCGCTCGGGTCCCGTCCTTCAAGCATCCCCGTGGAGGGATCCACTGCGGCAGCTGGTGCTGCGGGAGGATCCTGCTCGAAGGGCCGAGCCGACGGATTCTGACGGCCCGGTTCCGGCTCGGGGCGGGTCAGCGTCCCGGGGACGTCCCGCGGCATTTCCGGTTTTGAGAACAACCCCGCGGACCAGGACCGGCCGCTTCCACCATTTGGCGGGTCATGCGTTGAAGGCTGCGCGCTGCTCCCCCAAACGAACCGGCCTCCCCGATCCGCAGCCAGCCGGCTGCGGGATTGCTCGCATGCGGCCGCGCCCGGAACGATTCGGTTGACTTTCCATCGAGACCGAACGAAAAAGACGATGTGATGAACGAGGATGTCGCGTCGCGAAGGGTTGTTCCGCCCTCGGTGCGACGGCTCGATCCCTGAAGTCGCAATCTCTGGCCAAATCATGAACGCCCAAAACTCCTCCCTTGGTGGCTGTCCCTGCTGCGTTTCGGTCCCCAAAGTTCGGGAAACGGCTCGCCCGGGCGGGTCTGTTGAGGATGCGGGGGATTCTCTGGCGCC
The DNA here is from genome assembly GCA_026417315.1 of Limisphaera sp. Classification (GTDB taxonomy): domain Bacteria; phylum Verrucomicrobiota; class Verrucomicrobiia; order Limisphaerales; family Limisphaeraceae; genus Limisphaera. The sequence continues at coordinate 9,263 of JAOADM010000023.1, read as the reverse complement.
GGCTTCCTGGCCGCTGACGCGGAGGCAGTTCGTGCGCGGTCTGGGGTTGGCCGCAGCCTCCGGCCTCGTGCTCCGCGGACTGCCCTCCGCCGCGGCACCACCCGCCCCGCTCTCCGGCTCCCGTGTGCCTCTCCAACGCAAACCTCTCCGCGTCCAACCTGTGCTGACGTACGAGACTCCCCAGCGGCGGGAAGCCACCAGTTGGCGCAACTGGGGAGGCATTCACACAGACGAGGCTGCGCAACAGGAACAGGCCCGAATCAGCCGCGAATTGCAACGCATGGCCGCCCGGGCGGAGTTTCCTCTGCACCTCCTGCCCGTTCAGGCCGTGAAAACCGCCGAGGCCGCTGCCCAAGTGGCCCGGGCCGATTCCGACGTCATGCTGATCTACGGGGCCGGAGGCTGGCTGAATATTTTGGAAGCCCTCGTGCGACCGGACCGGTTCAATCTCATGTTCCTGCGGCACGACCCCGGCCCTGCCTATCTGTGGTACGAGATTGTCCACTCCCGATTCCTTCGAAAGACCGTGGACGAGTTCGGTCAGCCGGGCATGGACGTTCACGATTTGGTCGTGGACCGCTATGACGAGCTCCTGTGGCGACTGCGCGCGCTGTACGGCCTGCGCAACACGTATCGCAAGAAGGTGGTCTGCATCGGGGGGCCCGGGGGCTGGGGCGAGGGCGGGCGCCAGGCCCCCCGCCTGGCTCGCGAAGTGTGGAAGCTGGAGCTCATCGACTGTTCCTATCCGGACCTGGAAGCCCGCTTGAAGTCCTCGTTCCGTGACGCGGCGCGAATGAGCGCCTGCGAGCGGGCCGCGCGCACCTATCTGAGCGGCGCCGGCGTGAAACTGGAAACCGACCCCGCGTTTGTTTCCCGGGCGTTCGTCCTGAAGGAGGTGTTTCTCGACCTGATGGCCGAGCATGAGACCGATGCCCTCACCGTCCATCACTGCATGGGACCCATCATGGGTATCGCCCAAACCACGGCCTGCCTGACGCTCACGCTGCTCAACGATGAGGGCTACCTGCTCTTTTGCGAGTCCGACTTCGTCGTCATTCCCGCCGGGATTTTGCTGCATTACCTCTCGGGCAAACCCGTCTTTCTTCACAACCCCACCACGCCCCACGACGGCCTCCTTACGTTGGCGCACTGCACCGCGCCACGTCGCATGGACGGCAAACGCCTCGAGCCCGCTCGGATCCTGACGCATTTCGAGTCCGATTACGGCGCGGCCCCCAAGGTGGAGATGAAACGGGGCCAGACCACCACCCATCTCGGCCCGGACTTCAATGCCCGACGCTGGCTGGGCTTCCGCGGTACGATCCTGGCCAATCCCTTCTTCGAGATCTGTCGCACCCAGATCGACGTCCGCATCCAGGGCGACTGGCGGAAGTTGCTGGAAGAGATGCGGGGATTTCACTGGATGCTTTGCTATGGCGATTTCCTGCGGGAATCCGGGTACGCGCTGCGCAAAGCGGGACTGCAGTTTCTCGATTTGAGCGCCTCGTCCGCCTGAATTTCCCGGGAAGTCCTGGCACAACTCGCGGGGACCAAGAGATGTCCACCCACCAGCCGCCGCGGGGAGGCCGGTCGCCCTGGCCGGGGGGCCCGCGAAGGTCGTGGCCGTTCGCGAACGCGGGGCGGTCGCCGCTCCCTCCGAAGGGGTATCCCAAGTGAGGCCATGCTGCCAACCAACCCGGCCCGCGCCTCTGGAGCATCCGAAGACCGCCCGCCGCGTGCGGATGTTTTGTGCACCGGCGGACGTCAGTTTCTGAGCCCCGGATTCCCGAAGCCCGGGGAATTGTCGCTCTCCCACTGTTCTCGTGCCGGGGATGCCCGGAACTGCGCCGAGCGTTCGGGGCTGTCAGGGACCTGAAATGCGCGGCTCTTGGGGCATCCGACGAGTTTCCACTTTGGCCCCCGGGGTTTGCCTGCCTAGACTGCTCGGCCAATGTCGCAACTGCTGAAATCCTCCGGGGCCATGGCATTGGCCACGCTGACCAGCCGGATCCTCGGCATGGTTCGCGAGATGGTCTATGCCCGGTTCATGGGCGACGGATGGGTGGCGGGCGCCTTTCAAGTGGCCTTCACCATGCCGAACCTGTTCCGAAGGCTCCTCGGCGAGGGCGCCCTGACAGCGGCGTTCATCCCCATTTTCAAGCAGAAGGAACGACGGGGGGACACGGCGGGCATGTGGCGGGCCGCCAACGCCGTGATTTCCGGCCTGATCGTGGCCGCCGCGGTGATCATCGGCCTGGTGGTACTGGGTGTGACCGCCGTGCTCGAATGGGGCCCCTGGGAGGGCCGCGTTCGCCTCATGCTGTCGCTGCTGCGAATCATGTTTCCCTACATGCTGCCGGTCTGCCTGACGGCGGTGTTCATGGGCATGCTCAATGCACGCGGCTATTTCTTCATTCCGACCATGGGTGCCGCCATGTTGAACGTGGTGATGATCGTCTCGGTGCTGGCCGTGGCCCCGTTCTGGGGGCGCGAGTTGCACGAGCAGATCTACGCACTGGCTTACGGGGTCCTGGCGGCCGGACTGGCCCAGGCCGCGTTCCAATGGCCCTCCCTGCGCCGGGAGGGTTTTCGGTATGAATGGGTGGCGCCGTGGCGGGATGAAACCGTGCGCGAAGTGGTGCGGCGGATGATCCCGGGGACCATCGGCGTGGCGGCCTTTCACCTGAACGTGGTGATGGTGCAGTTGCTGGGTTTGTGGGTGGACAGCCCGCAGGCGCCCGTGATTGCACCCTATAACTACGCAGTGCGGCTGATGGAACTGCCGCAGGGCGTGTTTGGAATCTCGGTAGCCACCTATCTGTTGCCCACGTTGTCCGGATTGGCCGCCTCCAGGGACTACGGCGAGTTTCGCCAAACGCTGCGGCACGGCGTGGGACACCTGTTGACCGTGAATTTGTGGGCGGCCGTGATGCTGGTGGTGCTGGCCGAGCCGATTGTGCGTTTGTTGTTCGAGGGACGGCGGTTCGGTCCGGACGCCACCCTGCGCACGGCCTGGGCGCTGCAGTTTCTGGCGCCCAGTTTGGTGGCCTATTCGCTGGTGAACGTCCTGGCGCGCGCGTTCTACGCGCTGGACGACACACGCACGCCCATGTGGATCAGCGTGGTCTGTCTGGGGATCAACCTGGCGTTGTCGGCCTGGCTGGTGCATCCGCTGCGCCAGGCGGGGTTCGGCCTGGCCAACACCATCACCTCCGCCCTGAACTGTGCCCTGCTGGCGTATGCGTTGCGAAGGAAACTGCGTCGGCTCGAGTGGGCATCGTTGCGCCCGCTGGGTGGGCGGCTGTTGCTGATGGCGGCGATCACCATCGTCGTGACGGCGGCTGCGGGGCATGCATGGCGGGTGAAATGGGGCCACGACACCGTGGGGTTGCGAATGGCGGCGGTGTTTGTACCGGGCGCGGCCGGGACGTTGGTGTACGCTCTGCTGGCGTGGCTGCTGCGGATTCCGGTGGCCACGGAGTTGTGGGAGCTGGTTCGGTCGAGGTGGCCGGGACGGAAGCGCCGGGTCACCTGACCCGCTGCAGAGCATGCAGCAGAGAGGGCCATGGAGCCCTGCGAATCCGGAGGGAACAACCCGCGGACCATGCAGAATCGGATGTCCGGAAGTTCGAGACGCTCTGCCGGGGTGGCTTTTTGCGCGAAGCGTCAGGGATTGGGGGCCACACCAGTCTGACGCAGGAGCCATTCCAGGAAGGGGAGATCTTCCGGTCGGGTCAGTTTGGGGTTGGGAGCGGGGTGGACGACGAGTTCCACGGGTTGACCGATGAGCTCGCAGGCGGCGGTGTCGTCGGTGATTTCCAGTCCACGGCGCTGCGCCTCGTGCAGGGCGCGGCGGAGGATGGAGGTTTGGAAGGCCTGCGGGGTTTGGACGGCCCAGAGTCGGGCGCGGTCGAGGGTGCGGGTGACGAAGCGTCCGTCGAGGGATTCTTTGATGGTATCGGTGACGGGCTGGGCGGCGACGGCGGCGCCGGTGCGGCGGGCGGCTTCGTAGCAGGCGCGGATGAGATCGGGAGGGGTGCACGGGCGGGCGGCGTCCTGGACGGCCACAAGGTCCGCCTCGGGGGCCACGGCTTGGAGCCCGTTCCACACGGAGTCCTGTCGGCGCGGGCCCCCCGGGGCGAATCGGAAAGGCTTGGTGGTGCGGATTTCTTGAGCCAGTTGGAGGAATCGGGGTTGGGTTTCCGGGCGTGTGACCAGGACGATTTCGTCCACGAGGGGACAGCGGTCGAAGCGTTCCCAGACGTGGGCGATGACCGGGCGCCCGGCCAGGGACAGCCAGAGCTTGTCCCCCTGCCCCCCCATGCGGGTGCTCCGTCCGGCGGCCACCAAAATGACGCTGTTCATGGGGGCAGTGTAAGAGGTGGTCCGGGTTGGCCAAGGGGCAAAGCGCCCGGGATGGCGCTCCCAAGGTGTGGGCCGGTGTATGCGCACCTTGGCGCGGCGGGCATGGATTGGCCGTGCGTCGGAGACGCGGGAACGGGCAGAATGGCGGCGTGACGGGTGTGGAATTGATTCGCGACCTGGCGGTGGTGTGGCTGGTAGCCGGGGCGGCGGCCTGGGTGTGCGTGCGGCTGCGGCTCTCGGCGGTGGTGGGATATTTGGTGGCGGGCATGGTGATCGGGCCGCACACGCCGCCGTTTGCGCTGGTGCGGGATCAGGCACGGGTGGAGCTGCTGGCCGAGTTGGGGCTGGTGTTCCTGGTGTTTTCCATCGGACTGAACCTGAGTTTGCGTCGCTTCCAAGCGTTGGGCCTTTCGGTGGCGGTGGCCGCGGCAGGGGCGGCACTGCTGGTGTTGCAGGTGTGCCGGCTGTTGGGCTGGGCGTTGGGATGGTCGCCGGTGCAGTCGTTGTTTCTGGCGGGGACGTTGATGGTCTCGAGCTCGGCGATCATCAGCCGAGTACTGGAGGAGACGCAACAGACGCACGAGCGGCCCGGACAGCTGGCCTTGGGGATGACGTTGCTGGAGGACCTGATCGCCGTGGTGATGCTGACGGTGCTGACTTCGATGGTGCATCTGGGCGGGCCGGCGCCGGTGGTGGGAGAGATTGTGGGCGGGTTGGTGGCGTTTGTGGTGTTGGTGGTGTTGTTGACGTTGCTGGTGGTGCCGCGGCTGCTGGGGTGGTTGACGCGGGAGACGTTGCCGGAAGTGCGGACGCTGGTGGTGGGCGGGTTGTTGCTGGGCCTGGCCTGGGCGGCGGTACGGGCGGGCTACTCGCTGGCCCTGGGGGCGTTTGTGTTCGGGATGATTGTGGGTGGAACAAGGTATCGGGGGGATTTGGAGCGGGTGTTTGCGGGCTTGCAGCAGATTTTCGGGGCGGTGTTTTTCGTGGCGATCGGGATGCAGGTGAACGTGCGCGAAGCGGGGGCGGTGTGGCCATGGACGTTGGGGCTGGCGTGCCTGGCGTGGGTGTTGCGACCGGCGGCGTGTGCCGTGGCGTTGATGGTCACGGGGGTTCGGGTGCGCGAAGCACTGCAGGCGGGACTGACTTTGACACCCCTGGGCGAGTTCTCGTTTGTGTTGGCGCAGGTGGGGGTGACGGCCGGGATCATGCCGTCGGAGTTCTACGCAGCGGTGGTGGGGGCGGCGTTGTTGACGAGCCTGGCGGCGCCGTGGTTGGGACGGAGGGCGGAGCGGTGGAGTCGACTCGGGGCGGAGCGGTCACCGGAGCCGGCACGGGAGTGGTTGTTGTTTTATGCGGGCTGGCTGGACCGATTGCGGAGTTCCCCACAGGGGCGGTTGCTGTGGGGCCTGGTGCGGCGTCCGTTGGGACAAGTGGGATTGTGGACGGTGGTGTTGTCGGCCCTGGTGGTGACAGCGCCGCGCGTGTGGCGCTGGTTGCGAGCGGAGGGGATTGCCGGTGGAGAAGGGGGCGTGTGGTTGTGGGGTTTCGGTCTGGGGGTGGGCCTCCTGGCCCTGCCGCTGGCGCTGGCGTGGTGGCGGAGTTTGGGGGTGGTGGTGATGGTATTGGCGGAAGCGGCCACGCGAGGCTCACCGCGACAGAAGCGATTGCAACCGTTGCTGGAGGGTGCGCTGCGAGTGGTGGCCACGGCGGCGGGTCTGGAGTGGCTGGCGTTGTTGTTGCCGCCCGGAGTCTCGCTGGCGGGTAGTGCGGGCGTGCTGGTGACGGGCCTGTTGGTGGCGGCGGTGGTGCTTCGGAAGCGCCTGATTCGATGGCAATCGCGTCTGGAATGGGAACTGCGGCAGCAATGGCCCGGCGGGCGCACCGGCACCACGGCGGGCTCGGCGCTCGGGTTGTCAGGCACGGACGAATGGGATTTGGATGTGGTGGAGGTGGAACTGCCGGGTGACAGTGCGCACGCGGGTCGGAGTTTGGCCGAGCTGAAGCTGCGGGAACGTTTCGGAGGTACCATCGTGGGCATCGAGAGGCAGGGATGGCCCATCACGAATCCGGGGGGAGAGGCCTGCCTGTATCCACACGACAAACTGCTGGTCCTGGGGGCGCCGCAAGCGCTGGAGGGGGCCATCAATTATTTGCGGCTGGCTGGTGCGGGTGCGGGTCCGGCCGCGTTCCCCGACCTCGCATTGGAAACAGTGGTGGTCCCGGAGGGAAGTCCGGCGGCGGGACGGACGTTGCGGGAGCTGGATTGGATTCGGCGGTTTGGGATTCAGGTGGCGGCGATTGGGAGGGCCGGGATGCAAAAAGTGGCACCGACGGGTTGGGACCGCATCGAGTCGGGGGACGAACTGTTGGTGCTGGGGACGCATGAACAGATCAAGCGGTTTACCGCCTCCTTGAGCCGTTCGGAAGAAGCCGACACGGCTGGACGGGCTGGCGGAGAAGATCGAGGCGTCCCCGGGTGAATGCGAAACGGGTCCGACGGTATGTGGTTTGGGGCACCTCAGGCGGCGGGGCGCCAGTCCAACAGGCGGAGTTGCACGGTACGCTGGCCGTCGCGGCTGCGCCATTGGGGGACAAAGGCCAGGTCGAACCGGCCCACGGGCAGGGGTTGATCGCCGCCGTTCCACCAGACCGTCTCGAGGACGGCGGTGCCGTCGGTGACCCAGAGGCGGACGTGCTGACGGTCCGGCCCGAACCGTTGCAGGGGCCGGTGATGCGTGAGCGCGCGGGCGGCCAGTTGGACGGTGGGATTGCCCAGACCGAAGGGTCGAAGCCGGTCCAACTCGCACAAGAGGGATGTGGTGAGCTGGTGGAGGGCGACTTCCGCGTCGATGCGCAGGACCGGTTGCAGTGCCTCGGGGGCGAGGGCCTGCCGGGCCAGCTCGTTCAGCCGGACGCGTAACGCATCGAGATGCCGGGGGAGGACGCTGACGCCGGCGGCCATGGCGTGGCCGCCGTGGCGGAGGAGGAGATCGCTGCATCGGCGCAGGGCTGCGGCCAGGTCGAACCCCGGAATGCTGCGGCCGGATCCCCGCCAGGTCTCCCCGTCTCCGCCCAGGATGAGGGTGGGACGATAGAATTCCTGGACGATGCGAGCGGCGACGATGCCGACGACGCCCAGGTGCCAGTCGGGGTGTCCTTCCACGATCACGTAATCGGTCTCGGGGTTGAAGCGGTCCCGCAGTCGTTGGAGGACCTGCTCGAGGATGCGGCGTTCGAGGGCCTGGCGGTCGCGGTTCCAACGGTTCAGTTGGTCGGCCAGAGGCCCGGCTTCCATCGGGGAACGAGCTCGAAGGAGATGAAAGGCGGCCTCGGCCGTTTCGAGGCGTCCGGCGGCGTTGAGGCGCGGGGCGAGTTGAAAGCCCACCTCGTAGGTGTCGAGGGGTTCCGGGCAACGGGCAACCTGGCAAAGGGCTTGAAGGCCGGGGCGTCGGGTGGCATTGAGTCGTGCCAGCCCGGCTTTGACGAGGATGCGGTTTTCCCCGCTGAGGGGAACGACGTCGGCAATGGTTCCGAGGGCGACGAGATCGAGCAGGGGACGGAGGTCGAAGGCGGCGGCCTCGGGGCGACCTTGTTGTCGGCCGCGTTTGACGAGGGCGTGAGCGAGTTTGAAGGCGAGGCCCACGGAGCAAAGTTCGCCAAACGGCACTGGTTGGGCGTCAGGGCCGGTTCGCACGCGCGGGTTGACCAGAGCGCAAGCGGGCGGGGCGGGTTGGCTGACCTGATGATGGTCCACGACGAGGACATCCACGCCGCGGTCCTGGAGTTGCCGTATCACCTCAAAGGAGGTGGAACCGCAATCGACGGCCAGAAGGAGTCGGGTGGGGAAGCGGGCAAGGCAGTTGGCCACGGCTTCCGGACTCAGTCCGTACCCTTCCTCGAGGCGGTGGGGCAGATACACCGCGGTGGACCAGCCCAGGCCTTCCAGCACTTCCTGCAGAAGGGCCGTGGCGGTCACGCCGTCCACGTCGTAATCGCCGAAGAGGACGACCCGCTCGCCACGAAGGCGTGCCTGTTCGAGGCGGTCCACGGCCTCGACCATGCCCGGCAGGGCGAAGGGATCCTGGAGTCGGGCCAGTTTCGGCTCCAGGTACGCGCGGCAGCAGCCGGTTTCGGTCAGCCCGCGGTTAATCAGGCATTGGGCCAGCAACGGCGAGATGCGCAGGGCCCGGGCGAGGCTGTCGGCCAGCAGGGGTTGGGGCGGGGTCAGTTGCCAGCGGAAGTTCATCCGGCCCATTGCAAGAGCCGCAACAACTGTTGGGTCCACTCGGCCAGGTGCCACAAGACCAGGCCGCCCAAAACGAGGAAATAACCCACGGCAATCAGGCTCATGAGGTAACCGGCCCAAATCATCACACCGTCCTCCTCCATGATGCTGAAGGCCAGCAGGATGATGGCGTAACTGGGCAGGGTGTTGGACCCGAAGAAGGGGGGCGACGGCAGCGGCAGTGCCATCAACACCGCCAAAAGGACGATCAACGCCGCGTGAAAGCGACGGACCAGCGGCCACCGCAACCAGCGGGTGCGTCGCGGCCGCACCACCTTTTCAATCCACCGACAAACCTTAAGCCCTCCGGTGAGAATCGCCTGTCTCGTTTTTGCCGTGAGAGGGCGGTCGCCCCACCGGGCCGGCAGGCGCGGCACGCGGCCCTGGCCCATGCGCCAGGCCAGAAAGGCGATCATCGGCCCGGCCAGCGTGCTCAATCCGGGCACGGAAACCCAGGCCACAAACGGCAGAGCCAACAACACCATGACCAAACATGCGCTGCGTCCGCCGGTGGCGGCCAGCAGCTGGTTGACCGTGAACGGAGCGGCGGCCCCACCCTGGTTCAGCAGCCGTTCCAACTGCTTGGACAACGGCTCGTGCGGCAGTTGGGAAG
>JAOADM010000240.1 GCA_026417315.1 Limisphaera sp. | reverse complement strand
GAGGGGTGTAGGGCTCTCCACTGAGGGCGGGCCAGCGGCCCTTCTGAAGGAAGACCGTGATTTGAGCCTGCAAGGGCAGGGCCACACCGCCGACATTGGTGCTGGCCAGGACCTTGTATTCGGTGCAAAGCAAACCGGTGGGATAAAGCTGGGAGTAATCGAGGTGACGCGTCCACTCCTCCTCGCTGTCACCCTCCAGGATTTGCAAGTAGGGGCTTTTGTTGGCGTTCTTGAGTCGTTCCTCGGTGGTGATCCAGGTGATGTGGGCGGGGATGAAATGCTCTTCGTCCAGGAGCGCGACGTGAGCCTCGCACATGTGGGCTCGTGGGTCCGTCAGGGCGCAGGCGTTGATCATGGGCAGGCTGCCCCAGTCGGGCGTGTGACGAAACCAAAGTCCGGAACAATAGGCCAGCCACGGAAAACTGATCCCCGTTGGCGCGAATAGAGGGAAATACCCGGCATCAGCTCCACCGGCGGGAGGGGCCGATGGGTTGGTGAATGTTGCGCGCAAAGTATTGTTGCTGAGGCCAAAGGCCTGCATGCCGTCGGATTTGAGGAACCAGGTATCCGCCGCCAATCGAACGACGAAGCGCATGGAAAGCTCCTGTTGAACCGCACCGTTCTCGTAGAAGTACACGTAGTCCTGGCGGCCCTGGAGGACCAGGTGATGGGTGGTCAGGTCCACTGCGGAGACGTGGGGGACCAGGGCGACACTGAGGAGTAACGCGGTTTGTCGAATCGGGGCGGAGCCGCGACCACCGAAATACCAGAACAGCCATCCGAGGGACCAAAAGACCAGCATCCCAAGGGCCATACTGGCGCCCGCCCGCTCGCCCAGACCGAACCACTTGGGCACGGCACCCAGGCAGGAGCGGCCGCCCTCCCACGGGACGCCCGGGGCGTAGCGGGTCGGGCGATAGAGCAGAAGAGCAGCTACCCACCAGCCCAGGGCCCAACAGCCCACGTCATGCCGGCGCCATTTCCAGACCCAGCCGGCCAAGAGCAGCTCGGCCAGCGCCGTCAGGCCGATGAGGGTGCGCGAGCTCAGAAAGGGAAGCACCGGGTCGGGCGGGTCAATCAGGGGCGGCAGGCGCGTCATCCACAGGGCGATCCCTTTACCGAGCGCACCGAGTGCCAGCAAAGCGGCCGAGAGGCCGCAGAACCAAACGGTCCAGCGCGGCAGACTGCTTGATGCGCCGGGACTTGCCGCAGTTCCGGGGCTGTCCGGGGGCGCCTGTTCCGCACTGGGCGGGCCGAGAGAGGTCGTAGCTGTCATTTGGGAATCGGCAGGGAGCAGGTTCATGGTCGGGCTCGGGGACTTGGGGCGAGCAGGGTTCGGATCCGGCAGCAGCTAGGGGATGGCCACGGGTGGCGACGGTCTCGACCCGTGCGGCAACGCGTGCTGGGGCCCGGGTATCGCACCGGCTCTATGGTATGCCGTGCACTCGAGCAGACAAGTCCATTCAAGGGCGTTGGCCGGCTCTGCTGTGGATCGGTACGGGTGGGTTTTGGGGTTCTCAGCGTTATCCAGCCGCTTCAACCGAACCGAGCGCAGCCTCCGCTTGGTCCGAGGCAGAGACCAGCCGGAGGAGACGTTCGAAAAGGTTTCGGCGGCACGCCCCCGGCTCGAATCTGCCATCAAAGGGAGCAATCGGAAGTGACATAGTTGGTTCCACTTGGATTCGAGCCGGGGGGAATTTCGCAAATACAACTCCTGCTGATGGTTTGGGTCATGAACTTACAAGACCCACCAGAATAGACTCTCTGTTCGACTCGGACCGGCGGCTGCTGGTTGCAGCGGTGATCGGGGTTGCCGGTCTGGACGCAGTTGCCTCTGCGCCGTTGGTCGTACTGGTATCGTTCACACAGTCCATCGCAATAGGAGTCCTCGGCACAGGGCAATCCTTGGGCGTTCCCCTGGGTTTGGGTATCGGTGGGGAGCGGTTCGCATTTCCAACCCTGAAGCACAGCCGCCAATACCACAGCGGGCAGCAGGCAGCCGATGAACGTCAATGCGGCGATTCTACGGAGGACCGTGCGAGTGTTGGGTACGATGAGCGTTTTCATGGTAGCAACAAGTCCTGTTGGGGTTTACGTGTCGGGGGTAGCTTGACTCTCTCTTGTCAAGTACTTTTGCGCGCCTTGAAAAAGGCTTGAAACAAGGCCCTGCCATGACCGGAGAAGGAGCGTGGAGCCAAAGGGAAGCCGGACGGTGAGCCGGCTCGCGTGAAAACCGTGGCGCGACGCGGCCATGTGTTCCTGAGCCGTCGGAGGCTGCACACGGCCGAGCCGCGAGGAGACGCCACGATCCAAGGGCTCCGCATCCGCCGGAGCTGTTGCGCAGGGGCGGCAGGTGCGGGGGAGCAGCGTGCTTTCTGGGTGCGGTGGGTTTTGCTCCGGACCGTTTGCGGGACGAAGCTTCCCAAGAGACAAGGCGAGCGAGGTCTGTCGGAGCGGCAGTGCGAGGCTGGGTGCACCACCCGAGGGGTGCGTCCTGGGTACGAAGCCAAGCGGGATTGACCCCGGGAGGGCAGGGCTGGTGTTGTGGCACGCCCGGCCCGTGCGATGGGCGTCCTCGGGTTGTGCCCTTTCAGGGCGCGGTGGGTTTGGGGGACGCAGTTCCCGGGGTGTTGCCCCGGGCTGGCGAATGGAACGCGCTTTTAGCGCGGTATATGTCCCTCCGTCGGGGTGAGAAATCCCCCAGCCTGATGCCCGCTTTGCGCAACGAGCTTGCACGCCCAATGCACGGCTCGATGCGCCTTCGACGCGTGGTTTGGCCCGCGCAGTCCGCGGGCAACGCCGGGGCACTTCAGGTTCAACCCTTCGACGCATGAATCCCGAGGACATGCGGTCTTCCTCGCCTTTCCCGCCGCCGAAGGCGCACGAAGTTCCGCAGGGCTTTCGAGGGGCGTTCGAAACCTGAAATGCGGCGCGCGGCGTACCGAAATGGCTTTTGCACTTGAGGTTCGCCACAGGACCTCGGCATTACGGAGCGCGGAGACGACAGCCAGCAGGGTGTTGAAACAGTGATGTCCCGGGGAAACGACCTTCGATTTTTCGAGGAGATTCGCATGTTTTCTGTGGGCGAAAGGACGTTTTCAGCACCCTGCCAGGGTTGCACGACGGACTGTGACCGATCGAGGGAACCATGATGAACTCTGACGAACCCGAAACGCGGGCGATCCCGCCGGTGCGGCGATTCCAAGTGGACGAGTTGGAGGTGCGTGTGTATGCGGCGCGCGCACAGTTGGCGGCGGCAGCGGCTGCCGAAGCGGCCGAGTGGCTGCGGACGGCGATCCATCAGCGCGGGCAGGCGCGCGTGATCCTGGCCTCGGCAGCGTCCCAGATGCAGTTTTTGGAAGCGTTGACTGCTGCGCCGGACCTGGAGTGGGGTCGGGTCACGGTGTTTCACATGGACGAATACCTCGGGTTGCCGGCCGATCATCCGGCCAGTTTTCGGCGGTTTTTACGGGAACGTGTGGCGAGCAAGGTTCGGCCCCGGGCGGTCCATTGGATCGAGGGCGATGCGCTGGAGCCTTTAAAGGAGGTGGGCCGGTACGCTGCGCTGCTGCAGGAGGGACCGATCGATCTGTGCTGTCTGGGCATTGGGGAAAACGGACACATCGCGTTCAACGATCCGCCGGTGGCGGATTTTCAGGATCCGCACTGGATCAAGCTGGTCGCGTTGGACGAGGCCTGTCGGCGTCAGCAGGTGGGGGAGGGATGGTTTCCGGATCTGGATGCAGTGCCGCGGTATGCGTATACCCTGACGGTTCCGGCACTGATACGGGCGGACCGCATGATTGCGGTGGTGCCGGAACAGCGGAAGGCGAAGGCGGTTCGCGACGCCCTTTGCGGGCCGGTGAGTGAGCGATGTCCGGCTTCGATTCTGCGGCGGCATCCGCGTGCGACGCTGTTTTTGGATCTCGAATCCGCCTCGTTGTTGCCCTGACTCCGGATGTGCCCGACGTTTCGGAAAGCCCGAGCGCGCCTGTCGATGGTCCGAAGGCCTGTCCTGCAGGCGCGGTTCCGTCGCAGTGGATCCGAGGGACGGCCGGCTCGCCGATTTCGAGGGCACCCGGGGAGGCGGTCCCGCGGCTCTAGACGGCAGCCTTGTGAGGTTGGGAACCCGGGAACGCCGTTGGCTTGAGCGCGTGGGTCTTTCCCGGGGGGCGGGAATTTGACGCGGGCGCAAGCGGTGCAGGGGTTGACGGCGGACGCGGGCGGGACTAAAAATCGCGTGGATGAAAGCCCGCGGCCAAGGTGAACGGTGTCTGCGTGACGCTTTCGCGTTCACTTTGATGGAGCTGCTTGTGGTTATCGCGATCCTCGGGATTCTCGCAGCGCTGTTGTTCCCGGCACTGGCCGCGGCACGAGCACGGGCCCGCACGATCCAGTGTGCGTCGAACCTGCGGCAGTTCGGGTTGGCCCTGCAGATGTACGCGCAGGATCACAACGATCGTGTGCCGCCCAACGCAGATGGGGACTGGGACGCGCTGGGCCCGAAATGGGTGGAGGGCTGGTTGGGATTGCCCGGGCCGGACTGTACCAACACGCTGTATTTGCGCCGGAGTTTGTTGGCGCCCTATCTGGGGGGCGAAGTAAGCATCTGGCAATGTCCGGCCTCGCGTGATCCGGTTCCGCTGGGGCCTGTCCCTCTGCCCCGGGTACGAACGGTGTCCCTGAACTGTTTTGTGGGCAGCCCCGTGGTGAGCCCGGCGGCCACGACGTATCGCAAACTCAGTGAAATGGTCCGCCCCGCTCCGGCGATGTTTCTGACCTTTGTGGACGAGCGGGTGGAGACCATCAACGACGGCAGTTTCGCTCTGCAGTGGGACTTTCTCGCGGCTCAGCCGCATACCTGGGTGTTGCGCGACAAGCCCGGCGTGCGCCACCGGCAAGGGGCGAATCTGGTGTTTCTGGATACGCACGTGGAGCGCCGGGTCTGGCAGGATGCCCGGACGCGAAATCCACCGCGGGACGACGCGTTGATGCCCGGGAATCCGGACATTCTGTGGATGCAACAGCGGGCCACATGGAGACCCGGACAGGAAACGGGTGCTTCCCAGCCGTGAGAGGGCCCGGGCCGCGGTAATCTGCAGGCGGGCGGCCTCAGCAGGAGCAGGTTTCGGCAACAAAGTGACGGGGTCGCGAGGCCTCGTCTGATCACTCTTCCCCATGGTCTTGGAGGTTGGGTGAAGCCGTTTTGTGCTCTGGCCCGCGAGACCGTTTGATGCTTCCTCGACAGGGGCGGCCAAGGTGCGAGCGCTCGAGTCGGCCCGGGTTTGGAGTTGTCAGGCGGCAACACCGCGAGAAATATTGCC
>JAOADM010000239.1 GCA_026417315.1 Limisphaera sp. | reverse complement strand
CCCCCAGCACCACGCCCACGGCCAGCCCGTAACCCATCCCCGCCAGTCCCGTGCGACCCGAGCGGTCGGGTTCCTTGGACCGGTCCGAACTCTCCCTCGATGGTGCCTGCATGTTCACGACCAAACTCTAGGGGTTCGGCAGCGGGGCACAAGCGGCTTTCGATCATGGCAGAGAGTCAACCGCCGGTCAGCGTGGTGAGTCCTTTACGGGGCGCGGGGTCAGGCCCGCCTGAACCCCCGGGATCCCTCTCGCATCTGGTAGCGCGATCAGCATCACGGCCGGAGGCGCGACGACCGCCGGGCAACCAGACGAGGGCCTGTTGGCAAGTGCCGGGGGGCGTCTGCGACCCAATTCCGGGCCTTTGTGTTGAAGCCGGCCGCTGCAGAACTTCCGACCATGTTCGCCCGAGCGGTTGTGTCCAGCCGGGCCCGGGCGTTGCCGACAACCGACAAGCGCGAAGCCGGTGCGCGCAAGCTTTTTGTTATGAAAACATTCGCCGCGCGCGAGTGTGCCGGGTCGATGGCACCGTGGCACCGGTGGCCCCGGAGGCGGTGCCCGCCTCGGGCACCAGCGACCAAGCAGCCGCGCCCTCGCCAAGACCGGTTTCGGCAGCCGAGGGTGGAAGAGGAGCCATGATTAGCGAGCTTCGTGAGCTTCCCCAGCTCCGGATGCGAGTCGGATCCGAGTCAGACGCAGTGGCGCTGCGGCCGGGTCTGGAAAGCGAAGCCGATCCTGCGCTGAATTCGTTTGTGACGGGAGTGCAGGTTCTTTCTGGACACGCGCCAAAATCCCGCCGGCGTTTCGGGCCTGCTCACGGCATGGCAAGGCCGAGGCAGAACTGCATTTGCCCGAGATTCTTGAATCCGCGGTCCAAAAGTCGAAATACGTTCTCCGCGCTCCACGGATCGCGCTGCTCCGTCCACGCGCCGAAGGCGCATCCCGTTCATCCGAACCGGGGCAACGCCTCCCGGGAACCGCGTCCACGGACAACCTGCGGGCCCTCGAAAGGGCGCAACCGGAGGACGCCCATCGCAAGGGCCGGGCGCGCCCCTTCCGAATTCCGCCCCTGCAGAGCGGACTGCATGGCGGAATCCGGTCGCCCAGGGCGCTGCGCTGCGCTGGTGAATTCACACCCCCATGGAGCACTCGAACGTCGCGCGGGTGGCGCAGCCATTCACCCGACAGCGAGGCAGTCCGGTTGACCCGGGAGCTGCCCTGAACCGGTGCATCGACGCGCCGTAGGGGCAAACCCGGGCGCGCCGAAGGTGTGAAACTTCCGGCCCTGGATGGGTTGGGTGGGGATGGACTCGCGGGGAGCGGCTTTGCTTCATCGTCCCCTGCACGAGGGAGAGCCCCGGTTCAACAGATCCACGGTCCGGCGCATTACGGGTTTTTGGGGACTGCCGAAAAGCTCGTCGGCCTCGGGCATCCACGGCCCGGGAGAAAGCTGCAGAAAAGGGACGTTTCCCGGGCATCTTTGAATCCGGGGCTCAAAAAACGGAAATGCGCCCTTCGGAGGCCCGGGGCATGCAAAAACATTGCGCAATGGCCGGTTCTGTCCCAAGCTGCGCTTATGCAACGGCGTGAATTCCTCCAATCTCTCGGGTTCGCCAGTTTGGGTCTCTCCGTGTCTCAACTCTCCGCAAGGGCGGCCGAGGCTCCCCCAGGCCCCGGAGCGCGAGTTCTACGAGTTGCGCCGCTACGAGTTGCGGCGAGGGCCCATGGTCCGCCGCCTGGACGAGTTTCTGGAACAGGCGGCGCTACCGGCGTGGAACCGCGTGGGGATTCAGCGGGTCGGGGTGTTCGATGTGGCCACCGGACCGGACAGCCCCACCCGCTACGTGCTGCTTCCCTGCCGCTCGCTGGCCCAGTGGTGGGAGGCGCAACGGGTCCTGGCCACGGATCCCCAGGTTCTGGCGCATCCGTTCACCCAGGCTCCGCCGGACAATCCCCCGTACGTAAGGTACGAAAGCTCCTTGATGATCGCATTCGAAGGAATGCCGCGATTGGAAGTGCCGCCCCAAACGCTCGAACGAAAGGGACGCATTTTCGAGTTGCGCATTTACGAGAGCCACAGCGACCGGGCCCACCGCAAAAAGGTGGAGATGTTCGACGTGGGGGAAACCGCCCTGTTCAAGCGGACCGGGCTGCGGCCGGTGTTTTTCGGGTCCACGCTCGTGGGCGCGCGTCTGCCCAATCTGACCTACATGCTGGTGTTCGATGACATGGCAGCGCGTGACGCTGCCTGGCGGACGTTTGTGGCGGATCCGGAATGGAAGAAACTGAGCACGACTCCGGGGTACACGGATGCGGAGATCGTGACCAACATTACCAATTTCTTCCTGCGCCCGCTCGGGTACTCGCAGATATGAGGAGCACCCAAAGGCATTCGAGCACCGCGCCCGCCACCGAGTCCACCACCGGGCGCCGGTTCTGAAATGCCGGCCGGTCTGTCGAGAGTCTCGAAAGGTCCGTTCGCGATTGCACCCCCGGGGCCGGAGTGCGGTTCCAGAAGCTGCCTCACGCCGCAGTCACTCGAGCCCCCGTCGGTTGCCCAAGCCGAACCATGGGCGGCTCGACGGGTTGTGGTGCCCCGCAGAAAAGCACCTGTCCGACCTGCGGGCTGGACGCCTGCCCCGTTCTCCGCGGGCGTTTGCCGTGGAACCGAGACACTCGACAACGGGCCAGGCCGGCGTAATTTATAAACGAGATGCGGAAGGCAGAGAAGTTCAGCTGCCACAAACGGGTTTTCCCAGCGATGAACAAAGCAACGGCTCGGGGAGGGGCGAGCCCGGCCCGGGCTCGAGGCGCAGGATCCTTCCTGCGTTTGCCACCGGAGCGGTGTCTTCGGCGTGGACCATGAAGTGCGGGCCGGGGTTTCCCAGTCGACGGGCCCGGGGCCGGGTGACATTGGCAGCATTCATGGCCATCCGATGGGGCATCTTCCCGGATTCTGCGGAAAGGGAGGCATGTGAATTCCCATGTCTTTATCGCAAGCTGCGCTTCTTGGTAGGTGCTGACTTCGGACAGGAGTCCCTCCCCTTTGGGCCCGGGTGGTTGAAACCTTGAAAGGACTCATCGAAACACAACAACGACGTATTGAACGCGTTTTCCTGGTGGCCGCGGAGTTGAAGCACCGCGCCAACGGTTGGGAAACGCGGGATTCTCTGGAAGAACTGGCCCAACTGGTGACCACCGCCGGCGGGCAGGTGGTGGGCGACGGTGTACAGCGCGTGGAGGCCATTCACCCGGCCACCTTCATCGGACGGGGCAAGGCAGAGGAATTCGCCGCGTGGTGCCGCCAGAATCAGGTGGACACGGTGGTGTTCGACGACGAGCTCAGCCCCGCACAGAGTCGGAACCTGGAAAAGGTGTTTCAATGCAAGGTCTTGGATCGCACCGCGCTCATTCTCGACATCTTTGCCCAGCGCGCCCGCACGCGCGAGGGGAAGCTCCAGGTCGAGCTGGCCCAACTGCAGCACCTGCTGCCCCGGTTGACGCGGTTTTGGGGACATTTGTCTCGCCAACGCGGCGGCATCGGGATGCGGGGTGGCGAGGGTGAATCCCAGCTGGAAGTGGACCGGCGCAAGGTCCAGGACCGGATTGCTCGCATCCAGCGGGAACTGGAGGAAGTGCGGCGTCAGCGTGCCATCCAGCGGGCCGCGCGGCAGCGCCACCAATTTCCACTGGCCTCGATCGTCGGTTACACCAACGCCGGCAAATCCACCCTGCTCAACACGCTGACCGGCGCGGGGGTTCTGGCCGAGGACAAGCTGTTCGCCACGCTGGATCCCACCACGCGGCGGCTCCGGCTGCCGACGCGTCAGGAGGTGCTCCTGAGCGACACGGTGGGCTTCATCCGGAAGCTGCCCCACCAACTCGTGGAAGCCTTCAAGGCCACGCTGGAGGAAGTGGCCGAGGCCGACCTTTTGCTGCACGTGGTGGACATCAGCCACCCTCTGGCCGAAGAACAGATGGCCGCGGTGGAGGGCGTGCTCAAAGAGATCGGCGCCGATGACAAGCCCACCATCATCGTGTTCAACAAGGTGGACCGGCTGCCCCGACAGGAGGTGGCGGCCCGGTTTTATGAGCGGCATCCCCAGGCCGTCGCCATCTCCGCCCTCACCGGACAGGGCCTGCAAAACCTGCTGGAGGAAATTGCCCGACAGTTGCGCCCGTCCCGGCAATGCGTGCGGGTGGCCATCCCTCATGAGCGAGCCGATTTGATCGCCCGGCTGCACGCCGTGGGCCAGGTGGTCGAGCGTCGGTACTACCCCAGGACCGCCCGCTTCCGGGTTCATCTCAGTCCGCAACATCAACAGGAATTCGCGGCTTACCTGGTGGAGGACGCCGGGTCGGGCAACGGCGAGAAAACCGGTTTGCCTGCCGAGCCCTGAACCGGCGGACCCTTGGGCCCTTCCCTCACGTGCCGGGGCTGGACGGCAGGTCGTTGCCGCCCCGAAAACTCGCGAAGAAAAGCCCGGATTTGTCTGTGCAGCCGGTCGTGCTAACGTAGGGGCGTTTCGGAATTGCGATCTTCCCACCTGGGTGGGAGATTGAACAGCCCGGCCGCGGTGCCGGAGTCGCGACACGGATTCAGTCTCATGACACAAGCAGCGGTTGAAACCAAGCAAACCGTGGAAAAGTACGTGAGCCGATTTGACCGGGTGGTGCAACTGTGGGACCAGCCCGAGTGGGTGGTGGACCGCCGGCGCACCGCCCTGGAACGGTTCCAGTCCCTGGGCCTGCCCACGCTCAAGGACGAGGACTGGCGTTACACCAACGTGGCGCCGATTGCCCGGATGGCGTTCCGGCCCGCGCTGGAACCCGGAGCCGGGGACCTGCCGCCGGAGGTGCTCGACTCGTTGTGGTGCGCCCGCCTGCCGGGTCCGCGCCTGGTGTTCGTCAACGGCCATTATCATCCCCGGCTTTCCCGGCCGGATCCGCTACCGGCGGGCGTCCGGTTTGGCAGCCTGATCCCGGCCCTGACGCGGGACGGGGAAGCCCTCCGGCCCTACTGGGACCGGCTCGTGGGTGCCGCGGACAACGGGTTCACCGCCCTGAATCAGGCGTTCTTTGCCGATGGTGCCTGGATTTGGATTCCCCCCGACACGAAGTTGACGGAGCCCCTGAGCATCCTCCATGTCGCCACCCCGGCCGGCGAAGGTCTGACCTTCTGCCCGCGCAATCTCGTCGTGGTCGGAGACCGCAGTCAGGTGACGATCTTGGAGAGCTACGTACACGCAGGGGCGGCGCGGTATTTCACCAACGCACTGACCGAGCTAGTGGCGGGCGATGAGACCTTTGTGGAGCATCTGAAATTC
>JAOADM010000238.1 GCA_026417315.1 Limisphaera sp. | reverse complement strand
CGGCGGGCCTCTGCCGCTGCGGGTCTCATCCAGCAGTGGCGAGGTCGCTTGCCGGAGGACGGGGCAGGCCTCGGCTTTCGCGCGGTCTGGGACGCACCGCCGGGCGCGGGTCGGGAACGGCCCTTGGTGCTCGAATGGGCTGCAGAGGGGATGAGCGGGGCCGGGGCCGACTTTTTCCCGTACGAGGCCGACGATTATGAGATGCAGGCACCGAGCACGCGGCTCCCGGCCGACCCGGCAAGGGTTCGACTGCGCAAAGTCGTGCAAACTTTCACGGGAAACTGGCCCGCGGAAATTGCCGGGATTGTGGTGGCCGGTGACGGGGTGCGGTCGCGTGCCTGGGAAGTGCGTGCGAAGATTCAGGAACCGGAAGGCGCCTCTGCCGGTTCGCCCGCGGCCAGCAGCGGCATCGGACCCTCGTCCTTGCGGGGATTGGCGTGGGTGTTGGGCTATGCGTTTCTGGGGGGACTGATCTTGAACGTCATGCCATGTGTCCTGCCGGTGATTGCGCTCAAGATTCTCGGGTTCGTGAACCAGGCGGGGGAGGATCGCCGGCAGATCTTGCGGTTGGGTTGGGTTTATACGCTGGGTGTGTTGGCATCCTTTGCGGCGCTCGCCGTGTTGGTGATCGGTTTGCAGGCGGCGGGGCGGCAGGCGGGTTGGGGGATTCAGTTCGGGAACCCGTACTTTTTGATCGCGATGACGATTCTGGTGACGCTCATCGCGTTGAACCTGTTTGGTGTGTTCGAGGTGACCGCGGGGGGCCGCGCCATGGACTCGGCAGCGCAGTGGGCGTCGCGTCCCGGGGCCGCGGGCGCGTTTTTCAGCGGTCTGTTGACCACGGTGCTGGCGACCTCCTGCACGGCCCCCTTTCTGGGCGCGGCCGTGGGATTTGCGTTTGTGCAACCGCCCTGGGTTGTCCTGTTGGTCCTGCTGACGGTGGGACTGGGGCTGGCATTTCCCTATCTCGTGCTGAGCTGGCAACCGGGCTGGTTGCGCTGGCTGCCGAAGCCGGGACCGTGGATGGAACACTTCAAGGTGGCGATGGGTTTCCCCATGCTCGCTGCAGCGGTGTGGCTGTTGAGCCTAGTGGAGGCACATTACGGGGATCGCACGTGGTGGTTGGCGTGGTTCCTGGTCTTGTTGAGCGTGGCGGCCTGGTTGTTCGGGACGTTCTGGCAACGGGGTCGGTCCCGGCGCGGAGCCGGGTTGGTGGCGGCGTTGATCGTGTTGGGCGCAGGCTATGTGGGCTTGCTCGAAGGAGCGATGCATTGGCGGGAGCCGGCAGCCAGCAACGTCGGGCCGAACGTGTCCGGCTCCGTGGGGAAAGGCGATGCGATTCCGTGGCAGCCGTGGAGTCCGGAGGCCGTCGCGGCGGCGCGTGCCGCGGGCCGACCCGTGTTGGTGGACTTTACCGCGCGTTGGTGCCTGACCTGCCAGGCGAACAAGAAGTTTGCGCTGGAGGTGCCTTCGGTGCGGGCCAAATTGCGAGAGCTCAACGCGGTGGCGCTGCTCGGCGACTACACGCACTTCCCCGAGGCGATCACCCAAGAATTGAAGCGGTTCGGCCGTGCCGGGGTACCGTTGGTCCTGGTGTATCCGGCAGATCCGACGCGCGAGCCGTTGGTGTTGCCGGAGGCGCTGACACCGGGGATCGTGTTGGAAGCGCTGGAGAAGGCCGCGCGTTGAGGTGCGTGGAACGGCTGTGCAGAGCCCGCATCAATGCCGGCGGGGCGCGGCTTGGCAAGAAGGCCGGCCATCGGGTTCTGCCGGCGAGCGTGATTCGCCTCGCCGCCGGATGAGATCACAGGGTGCGTTTCCGGCCCAAAGTGTGGGTGGCGTACCCGTAATAGGCTTCCGCAGCCTCCATGAGGGTTTCGGAGAGGGTCGGGTGCGGATGCACCGTGAGGGCGATATCCTCGGCGGTGGCGCCCATTTCGAGTGCCAGGGTGGCTTCGGCGATGAGTTCGCCGGCCCCGTGGCCGACAATCCCCACGCCCAGCACACGATCGCTCTCGGGGTCCACGATCAGCTTCGTCATGCCGTCGGTGCGATCGAACGACATGGCCCGACCTGAAGCAGACCAGGGGAACTTGGCGACTTCATGAGGGATGCCGCGTNCTTTGGCCTCGGCCTCGGTCAGACCGCACCACGCCAGTTCCGGGTCCGTGAACACCACCGCCGGGATGACGATGTTTTCGAAACGACTGTCCTCGCCGTTGATCACCTCGACGGCGATGCGTGCTTCTTTGTGCGCTTTGTGGGCGAGCAGGGCGCCGCCGACCACGTCTCCGATGGCGTAAATGTGCGGATCGTCGGTTTGCTGGTGTTCGTTGACCTTGATGAAACCCTTGTCGGTGAACTGGACCCGCGTGTTTTCGAGCCCGAGATCCTCGGTGTTGGGGACGCGGCCCACGGCCACCAGGACCCGGTCGTACAACTCTTCGAGTTTGCGCCCGTTGTATTCCGTGACCACCCGGATCTGTTTGCCGGCGGTGGCCATGCTGAGGACCTTGGCTTGGAGCCGGATTTCCTTGAACGCCTTCTGGGCCCGCTGGACCACCGGCCGGGCCAAGTCGGGATCCGCTCCGGCCAGGACCTTGTCGAGCGCCTCCACCAGGATGACTTCACTGCCCAAAGCGGCGTAGACCGTGCCGAGTTCCATGCCGATGTAGCCGCCGCCCACCACCAGCAGCCGGGGCGGGATCTCTTCCACCTCCAGGGCCTCGGTGGAGGTCATGATGCGAGGGTTGCCGAGGTCGAAGGCCTTGGGCATGGCGGGCAAGGATCCCGTGGCCACAATCGCGTGTTGGTATCGAATGAATTTTTGGCCCTCCTCGGTCTCGACGCGCAGGGTCTGAGAGTCCTCGAAATAGCCGCGCCCCCGGATGACCTGGACGCCGCGCTTTTGCGCCAGGAAGGCGACGCCGCCGGCGAGTTTCTCCAAAATGGAATCCTTCCATGCGCGCAGCCGTGCCAGGTCCACCGTGGGCGGGGCAAAGGTGATGCCGCGATGCGAAGATTCCTTCGTTTCCGTGATCAGGTGGGTGGCGTACAGGAGGGCCTTCGAGGGGATGCAGCCGACGTTCAGGCAAACGCCGCCCAGACGTTTGTCTTTTTCGACCAGGATGACTTTTTTGCCAAGGTCGGCTGCATAAAAGGCTGCGGCATAGCCGCCAGGGCCGGCCCCGACGACCACCAGTTCGGTTTCAATGGGCTGCATAGGCGATTTCAAAGGTCAACCCCCGGTGAGCGGCAAAGCCGAAGCGGTCAAAGCCGCACAGCTTCTTCGGGGAAATTCTCCAGGGCACGCACCAGATCCACGATGAACCGGGCTGCGGATCCCCCGTCGATCACCCGGTGGTCGTAACTGAGGGCCAGGGGCACCATCAGACGCGGTGTGACCTGACCGTCGCGCACCACGGGTTTCAGACTCCCGCGGCCCACACCCAGAATGGCGACCTCCGGCCGGTTGATGATCGGCGTGAAATGGGCTCCGCCAATGGCGCCCTGGTTGGAAATGGTGAAGCTTCCCCCTTGCATCTCCTCGCGGGCCAGTTTGCGTTCGCGGGCGCGCTGGGCCAGCGATTCGATCTCTTTCGCGAGGTCCAGCAGAGACTTTCGGTCGGCGTCCCGCACCACGGGCACCAGCAACCCGTGCTCGGTGTCCACCGCCAACCCGATGTGGAAGTACTCCTTGATGACCAGCTCCCGTGCCTGTTCATCCAGGCTGCTGTTGAAAACCGGATGCTTTTTGAGTGTGTCCACCACGGCACGGATCAGGAAAGGCGTGACCGTGAGTTTGACGCCCTTCTGTTCGTAGGCCGGGGCGAATTGCTTGCGGAGCTCGTTAATGCGCGTGAAGTCGGCCTCGTCGAACTGCGTAACATGCGGGATGGCCTCCCAACTTTCCCAAAGCCGGCGTGCGATGACCTCGCGGAGGGTGCTCAGGGGTTCACGCCGGACCGGGCCCCATTTCGAGAAGTCCACCGGCTCGGCCGGAGGGGGTCCAGCCGGCTGAGCGGGTGCCGCAGCGGGGGCCGCGGCCCGGGCGGCCAACTCCTTGTATTTGACGGCGAGGGTCTGAAGGCGCTGGATGTAGTTGCGCAGGTCCTGGCGGGTGATGCGGCCACCGGGGTCAGTTCCCCGGACGCGGCTCAGGTCGATTCCGAGTTCCCGCGCCAGGCGCCGCACGGAAGGGGGAGCGACCGGGGCGGCGACCGGAGCCGGGATTTCCTCCTCTTCGAGTTCTTCCACGGGGGGCAATGGTGCGGCCGGGGTGGTCACCGGTGAGGCGGCAGCCGGGGCGGGCCTTGGGGCTGCCGGAGGTGCTTCGGGTTTGGGTGTTCGCGGCGTGGCAGCGGTCGGTGGGGCGGAGGCTGGCGCAGCGGCGCCGGGGGTCTGCAGGCGCAGGATGCGTTGGCCCACGGCAAGCTTCTCGCCGGGCTTGACGTACACCTCGGCCACGGTTCCGGCGTGTTCGGCCGGAATGGTGGCGATGGCCTTTTCGTTTTCCAGTTCGAGCAGTGGCTGGCCCGGGCTAATGGTGTCCCCGGGTTTGACAAACACACTGACCACCACACCACTGTCCGCACCTTCACCGAGAGGTGGAAGCTTGATATCCATGACGTCGAACGTCCGGGAATGTTATGCGGGATTGATCCGATGGCAAGCCTGCCGGCCGGGCGGATGAGACGAGGGCGCATTTGAAGTTGCTGACAACCGCGAGAGCCCGGTGTGGGGTTCGGAGGTTCCCGGCGCGAGAAAACGGACGAAACGGGGATTTTGCCGGGATTTTTGAATCTTGGGGCTCAGTGACGGAAACGCGCGCGCCGTGTCCGCGCATCGCGCGGACCCGAGCACGCGCCGAAGGCGCCTCTCCTCCACCCGCCCGGCGCAACGCCCCGGGAACTCGGTCCTCCAAATCCATCGGGCCCTGAAAAGGTGCAACCCCGGCACCCCAAAATCGCGAGCGCCGGGCGAGCCACACGGAATTGGGCGTTTTCAGGACGCGGTGAATTGTGGCGACTCGGTTGCCCAGGGCGTCGCCCTGGGCTGGTGCCTGCCACGTCCCGTCGGCGACGCGCACGGCGCGCCGAGGACACGAAAACTTCGTGACACCGGATTGGGTCTGGTGAGCACGGGTCTGCCTGGGGCTGTGTTGGAGGATCGTCGTTTGCACCGGGGGCGCCTGCAGGGCCCTGGCGCCTCAGATTCGCTGACCGGCGCAATTCATCGCTTGGACCGCCCCGAAAGCTCGGCGCCACTTCGGGCGTGTACGGCCCGCGAAAGTCAGAGGACACCGGCGTTTCCTCCGGGTTGTTGAATTCGGCGCGTAAGAACGAAAGAATTCTCTCCCCCGTACCTTGGC
>JAOADM010000237.1:5042-5406 GCA_026417315.1 Limisphaera sp. | reverse complement strand
GCAAAAAGTTGTTGGTCCGCGTCAGAAACCGCTGCGCCATCTCCTGCAGGGTCGCCGTCTCCCGCACCGGCGGCACCGGATCGCGCATCAGATCGCCCACGCGGCAGTCCAGCGTGACCTCGGTCGTGGTATCGAGGCCGCGCACGCGCAGGGTCTCGGTGTACACGGAGTCCGGATGGAGTCGTCCGGCCACCAGGGCCGCCACCACGCAGCCCAGCATCAGCGGCGGCATCAACGAATAGTTCAAGGAAATTTCGAAGACCAAAATCATGGCCAACAACGGAGAGCGGGTCGTGGCGGAGAACACGCAGCCCATGCCCACCAGCGCGAACGTACTGACCGGAAGATGCAAGGCCGCGCCCAG
>JAOADM010000237.1:0-5032 GCA_026417315.1 Limisphaera sp. | reverse complement strand
GTGCAGACTCAGGCCGAACGCCGCTCCGACCGCCGCACCCAGAAACAATGTCGGAGTAAACACGCCACCGACGGCCCCCGAGCCGACAGTTACCACCGTGGCCAGCAGTTTGGCCGACAACAATCCCGCCAGAAAGACCAGGCCCCAACGCTCGCCGGTGAGCCCGGCGCTGACCCAGTCCGCGGTCAGCCGCTCGAATTCGCCATGGAGAATCCGGTTGGCCACCACATAGCCATTGCCCCATACCCCCGGGTAGGCCAGGGCAATCAAGCCCACGATGAGCCCGCCCAGCGCCATGCGCCCGTACACCGGCCAGGGGATCCGTCGAAACCTCTCCTCGGTAAACCGCAACATCTTCAAAAACAGCACGCCGGTCACACCCCCGACGATTCCCAGCAACAAAAACCACGGCAACTGTCCCAGCCGCGTGAACTCGACCACCGGGACCTCGTACCATGAGCGGATCCCGAAGAAACTCCGGGACAACACACTGGCCACCACGGCGGACACCACCAGGGGGGCGAACAGCAACATGGAAAAGTTGCCCAGCACGATCCACGCCGCGAACACGGCGCCGGAGATCGGGGCGTTGTACGCAGCAGCAATCCCGGCCGCTGCCCCACATCCCACCACCAACCGCAACCGGTACGGCGGCCACCTCCGCCACTGGCCCCACTTCGACGCCAGGGTGGCCGACAGCTGCGTGATGCCGCCCTCTCGCCCAACCGACGCCCCCGTCCCAATGCTGATCAAGGACGACAGGGCCCGTACCAGGTTCGGACGGAAGGGCAGTCGACCGTCCCCGGCCGCCACGGCCTCCAGCAGATTGGTGGTGCCCGGACGCTTCACCCATTGCAGTCCCCAATGCAACACGAGCCCGGCCAACAATCCTCCCAGCGCGGGGGTGAACAACCGCTCCCAAGGGCCGAGGAGCTCGGCCACTTCCACCGGATCGCCCGGTTGATGCAGAAACAACAACGTGACCGCCTCGATGGCGTAATAAAACACGAGATTCACCAGGCCGCCCACCACGCCAACCCCGGCCGCCAGCAGCAGATGCAACGCCTCCTCGCTGATCCAGAGACGTTCCCGCCAGCGCAGGGCCCGCCGCCAATACCGGTGCCAAAGCACCTCCAGAGTGCGTTGCCACCGGCGGATTCGCATGCGATGGGACTCCGGCCCGTTCACAAGTTCCATGGTAACAAGGCCCCCGGAAGGGCCGCCAGTAACCACTCTGAGGCGGGCAAGCTCTCGGAAAAACTCTTCCGAAGCCAGCGACGTGCCAAGGGGCGCGTTTTCGGGCTCCCCTGCCCGGCCGCCTCCGGCCATGGGAAACATCCCGAAAAGCGATCTTCCAGGGCGCCGGTCGGCCTCATGCCTCGTTTGGTCTGGTGCGGCCGCAGGCGCCGCACGACAGATCGTACGACCGTCTCCGCGTGCGTTCCGAATCGCCGAATCGGCCGGCCCGGATCCCTCGGTGCCGACCTCGCCAACCCCTGGAAGTCGAAAGGGTTCCTGCGTTGGGTCGCGGAACTCCACTTGCCGGAGAGCCGCACCAGACCTTGTCTGTCCTTGCGGGCCGCCCCTTGCCCGGTGGCAGGGTGGGCGCCGAACGGGCCTCAAAAAAACGGATTGTGCGCGATTTCTTCCGCCACGGTGGTCAACGGTCCGTGGCCCGGGCAAAGCAGGGTTTCCGGCGGCAAACTGAGGATCTGATCTTTCACCGCCTGCCGGGCCAGCTCCCACGATTGATTGCCGCGGCCGATGGAACCTGCGAAAATGGCATCGCCCACAATCGCCACCGGCGGGGCTTCGCCCGGCCATCCGCGAATCACATAGGTCACGCCGTCGGCCGCATGACCGGGCGTGGGCCGAAACCAGATCCGGAGTCGGCCCACGGGCAGGCCCTCCACCTCTGGCAAATCCCTGGGTGCGGGTTTTGGGTGTGCGCGCACTTCCACACCCCGTACGGCATCTTGCACGGCCTCCACGCCGCTGACGTGGTCCAAATGGCCATGGGTGAGAAAAAGATACTTGAGCTTCAACCCCGACTGTTCGAGTGCCGCCAGTACTTCGGAGGGATCCCACCCCGTATCGAACAGGGCCGCCTCGAGCGTTTGTTCATCCCACACCAGATATGCGTTCACCGTGTTGGCGCCTTGTTGGGTGGTGAACATCCGCAGTCGGCGCCAACGATCCAGCGGTGGCACGCGGGGAAGCCATCCACGGGCCAGATGCTCGAGCTTCTGGGGATGCAACCCCACCCGGCACGCCAATCGTCCCCAGTCCACAGTGCGAGGGATTTGCCCTGACTCTTCCAACAGCCGGAATTCCGACTCGGTCAACCCGGCGGCGCGAGCGGCCTCGCCCAACTGCACGCCAGACATGGCCCGGGCTTTGCGGATGACATCGCCCAGGTGGTCTTCCAAGTTCATGGCCTTTACACTACGACCCAGGTCCGGGGGTTCAAGCCGGAAGCGGGCCGGCCGGACGCCGCCGCGGCTGCGCGATCAATGTGCCCGTTTGGGAACCAATGGCGTGAAAAGTTGCGCTGCGAAGCGCAAATGCATTCCCTGAAAGGGGCTCCGCTGTGATCGCACGGACGTACAAGCAACGTTGCGCCCCGCGACCGGGCCGGGCCGGCTCCGGAAGTCGGCAGTCGACAGCGAACGCGCGCCGTGTCAAAGGGTTGGCCGCGAGGCGTGTACCCCGCCGCGTCGTCGAACCCATGGGCGTGTCCGCCGAAAGCCGATCCCGCACGGCCCGCGCGCCTCTCGGGAACCTCTGGTCAATGCCATGAAACTGCCACCCCCGTTTCATCCCTGGCCGCGCACGCCGGCTGCGGCGCGCAAGCTCCAGGCCGAGCTGGCCCCGAGAGTGCGGATTGCCCCCTTGGAGCGCTGGCCACGCTGGATTGCCGGTCTGGACGCCGCCTTCAGCACCGATGGCAGCCAAATCTTCGGCGGTGTGGTTCTTTGGGATCTGCAAACGCGCACCGTGGTGGAAGCGCACTCCGTGAAGCGGCAGGTGCGCTTCCCCTACGTGCCGGGTTTGCTCTCGTTCCGCGAGGTTCCGGTATTGCTGGCTGCGTTGCGACGGCTTCGTCGAACGCCAGACCTCCTGCTCTGTGACGGCCAGGGCCTGGCACATCCACGCCGCTTCGGCTTGGCCTGCCATCTGGGGGTGCTTTGCGACCTGCCGTCCATCGGATGCGCCAAAAGCCGTCTCTGCGGTCAGGCCGAGCCTCCACCGCCGCAGCGGGGCGCCTTCACGGAGTTGAAAGAGGACGGGCAAACCATCGGCGCCGTGCTTCGCACGCAAACCGGAATCAAACCGGTTTACGTCAGCGTGGGCCACAGGTGCGATCTCAACGACGCAATTGCGGTGGTGCTGGCGTGTGCTTTTCGGTATCGACTTCCCGAACCCACCCGTTTGGCGGATCAGGAGGTCGCACAAGCGCGTCGGCGGGACCCGAACTGTGTCAGAGCATCCTGAAGAGGCCCCGGCTGCGCGTGCAATGCTTTCGGTCCGGCCGCTGGCAGTCGTACGCGGGAGCTCGAAGCCTTGCCGCTCCGCCGGGTTCTCACCCGAGGGGCCGGTGCCAAGCCCCGGATCAACTCTGAGTGGGAGTCGGCGGGACGGGCGATTTTCCGCGTGCGCCTTCGAGCCGGCTTTCCATAATTTGCGGGTATGACGATCTGGATCTTGGTGTTGTTGTTGCTGGCGAGCGTCACAGCGCTGGGATATCGCCAGGGTGCCGTCCGGGTGGCCTTCTCGCTGGTCGGTATTCTGTTGGGTATGGTTCTCGCACTGCCGTTGAGCCCCTGGTTGAAGCCCGTGCTGGCGTTTTTGGGCGTGAAACATCCCGTCCTGGCCTGGCTGCTGCCGCCGGTGGTCGCGTTCTGGATCGTCAACGGCCTGTTCAAGGCCGCGGCCGTGCCCGTGCACAAAAAGGTGGATGTGTTTTTCAAGTATCACGCCAGCGACCTGCACCGCGCGTTGTTCGAGCGACTCAACGCACGGCTGGGCGCTTGCCTGGGTCTGGTGAACGGGACGTTGTACACGTTGTTGGTCTGCATGGGCATCTACATCTTCGGCTACTGGACCGCGCAGTTGGCCAATTCCGAACAAGACCCCTGGACCCTGCGGTTCTTCAATCGCGTGGCACGGGACCTGGAGGAAACGAAATTCCATCGCGTGGCCCGCGCGCTGGATCCCCTGCCAGAGCGTTACTATGACGCGGCCGACCTGGCGGGCATCCTGTTTCACAATCCCCTCCTTGAAGGGCGGCTGGCGCGTTATCCGGCCCTGTTGGAGATTGCGGAGCGCCCCGAGCTGCAGGGCTTCGCCCAGGACCTTACGTATGCGCAGCTCCGTCAGAGCCGGGCCCCCTTGCGCGAGGTGTTGGCCCACCCGCAAGTGGCCGCCCTGTTCCAAAACACCGACCTTTTGCGAGAAATCTGGACCACGATCGAGCCGGACCTGGAGGACCTGATGGCGTACTTGGAGAGCGGAAAATCCGCCAAATACGATCGCGAGCCAATCCTCGGTGTCTGGGCATTTGATTTTCCCACCGCGTTCACCCTTTATCGCAAGGCCAACCCGCGGATGACCGCTCTGCAGCTGCGGGACGCTCGGAAACATCTCTCCGGCATCCTCCTCAACACCTCCCTGGTGGTTGCGCCTTCCGGGTTCGTCGCGCTCAAGAACTATCCCGTGACGCGCCCGCCCAAGCCGGGCGAGGCCGGTCCTGCCGTGGAGCATCGGACCCTGACCGGCCGCTGGCAGAATGAAGGGGGGCAGTACCTGCTGCGGTTCCAACTCGACGGGCAGAACCTGGAGTGGCCGGTGGAGGTAACTCCGGAGCGGTTGCAGATTCCCTCGGCCAACCCGCCCCTGGCGTTCGAACGCGACGCGGTCTGAGGGCGCCGGCACCGCGTGCGGCCCCCTGATCGATCACTCGGCCCATCGATACACCCGGGGCCCCAACTGGCGCGCCGCGGCCAGGCCGCGCGCCAACCCTACATAGGCC
>JAOADM010000236.1 GCA_026417315.1 Limisphaera sp. | reverse complement strand
GATGTGTATAAGAGACAGCTGTTGATCACCTATGCGGATCAGGTCCTCGACGACGGGCTTTCCCCACTGAGTGCCCTCGGAGCATTCCTCGACCAACACATCCGGGGGCTCGTCAGCGCGGTTCACCTTCTGCCCTTCTATCCCTGGACCACGGACGACGGGTTTGCCGTGGTGGACTATCTGGCGGTCGACCCGCGATACGGGAGCTGGAGCGACGTGGAACGTCTGGGCGACCGGTTCGACCTCATGTTCGACCTGGTCTGCAACCACACCTCCACCCGGTGTGAGTGGTTCCAGCGGTTCCTGGAAGGCGATCCGGCCTATCAGGATTTCTACGTCACCGTGGAGGGCGAGCCCGACCTCACCGCCGTCATCCGGCCCCGTACCACCCCGCTGTTGACCCCGTTCTCCACGCCGACCGGCCTGCGCCGTGTCTGGACCACGTTCAGCGCCGACCAGGTGGATCTCAACTACCGGCAACCCGCCGTGCTTCTCCAGATGCTTCGCGTGCTCCTCGAATACGTCCGTCACGGCGCCCGGTTTTTGCGCCTGGACGCGGTCGCCTTCCTTTGGAAAGAACCCGGCACGTCCTGTCTCCACCTGCCCCAAACCCACCGGATCGTTCAACTCTTCCGCACGCTTTTGGCAGACCTGGCCCCGGATGTCCGTCTCGTCACCGAGACCAACGTTCCCCATGCCGAGAACGTTGCCTATTTTGGCAACGGCACCAATGAGGCCCATCTCGTTTACAATTTCGCGCTGCCCCCGTTGGTGCTTCACAGCTTTCGTACGGGCCAGGCCCGCGAGCTGACCGAGTGGGCTCGCCAACTCGTCACGCCGTCCCCGGAAACCGCCTTTCTCAACTACCTCGCCTCGCACGACGGCATCGGACTCAACCCCGCCCGGGGCATTCTGGCCCCCGCCGCGATCGACTCGCTGGTACGGTTGACCCGCGAGGCAGGGGGCTTTGTCTCGGAACGAGCCACGCCCGATGGATCCCGGGTCCCCTACGAGCTCAACATCAACTACCTGGATGCACTGAGTCCGCCGCCGGCCCGTGAACCCGACCCGGTTGCCGTCCGCAAGTTTGCCACGGCTCATGCCATTGTGTTGAGCCTGCCCGGGATGCCCGCACTGTACTTCCACTCGCTCTTCGGATCCCGGGGCGATCGTGAGGGAGCGCTGGCGTCCGGCATCCCGCGCCGCATCAACCGGCAAAAGCTGCAGCGCCGCACCCTCGAGCGGGAACTGGATCGCCCTGACTCTCTGCCCGCGCGCGTGTACCAAACCCTGGCCCGGTGGCTCCGCCTGCGGAAAGCCTCGCCCGCATTCGCCCCGGCCGCGCCCTTCAAAATCCACGATCTGGACCCGCGCCTGTTTGTGATCGAACGGCTCGACCCCGACTCGGGCCACGCGGTACTTTGTCTCCACAACGTTTCTCCCCGGCCCGTGAGGTGTTCCCTGCCCACCTCCTGGCACCGGCTGCCAGTGACATGCTTCGATGGAACCGACGGACGCAGCCTCGGCCACCCCGCGGGTGCGACCGAACTGGCATTGGAGCCGTGGCAAAGCTGGTGGGGATTTCAAGAACCCGTCTGACTTTCGGCCTCTGCCGGGTCGGTGCCGGAAGTTCGCTGCGCGGTTCTTCGGCTCCACCACCACACCGGCAGCCCCGTGAGGATCAGGAGAACCGACGCCCCGGCCAGCAGCGGCTTGTATGTCACCGCACTGTAGATCAATGCCCCACAGACCACCGCAAACAGCCAGGGCGTCCAAGGATAACCCCAGGTTCGATAGGGTCGCTCGACCGTCGGTTCCTTCCTCCGCAACACCCACACGGCCAGCGTGGACCCCAGGTAGAACGTGTACACCGCCGCGGCCGTATACAACACCGTCTGCACAAAATCGCCCAGTACCAGAATCAGTCCCAACGCCAGCGCGCCCTGCACCAGGAGCGCCGCGGCGGGGGTGCCCCAGCGGGGATGCCACCGGCCGAGCCAACGAAAGACCCGGTAGTCGGACCCCAAGGCGTAGGAAATCCGCGCCCCCGTCAGCACCAGTCCGTTGACCGCGCCCAATGCCGAGATGCAAATCAACAAACTAACCAGCGCCGCCGCCTGCTCGGGCCAAACCGCCCGCACCACATCCACCGCCACCGCCTGCGAACCGGCCAGGCCCGAAAACCCCAGCGTGTACAAAAAGGCCGCATTCACGACGAGATACAGGCCGGTCACCGCCGCCATGCCCAGCACCATCGCGCGCACGATGTTACGCCGCGCATCTTTGACCTCGGCCGCCACGTAGGCCATTTCGTTCCAGCCCCCGTAGGTGAACAGGACGAAAATCAGCGCCAGCGTCCACGGAATGGGATCCACCGAAGCCGCCTCCTCCGTCGGGGACCCGGCCGGCCCGGCGGCCACCGCCGCAGCCGCCATTGCCAGCAATCCCAGAGCCTTCGCCAACGTCAACAGGTTCTGCGTCCATTTTCCGGCCCGGACCCCCAGCACATTGATCCATGTCAACGCCCCCACGGCCGCACAGGCATACACCTTCAGAGTCGTTTCCGCGCTCCATCCCCAGCCGGCGGTCCAGGTCCCGAAAAGCTCCCGTGCATACAGGGCAAACGCAAAGGCCATGACGGCGATGTCGCCCGGCCGGATCACCGTCAACTGTGCCCATCCGAACAGAAAGCCCGCCCACGATCCGTAGGCGCGGCTCAAATACACATAGTCACCCCCCTCCCGTGGGTAGGCCGCGGCCAGCTCCGCATAACACAGCGCCCCGCACAATGACAGCAGCCCCCCCAACAGCCACAGTCCCATCAGTCCCCACGGCCCACCCGCGCCCCGGGCAATTTCGGGCGCCATCTGGTAAATCCCCGCGCCGATGATGATCCCCACGATCAAACAGGTGGAATCCAGCAGGTTCAACACCGGTTTGGGCTGCGCAGGCGTGGACATGATCCCTCCAGGGCTCAATTACAAATGACCTCCGGTCCGGACGCAAACCGCGCGGGCCTTCCTCTCCGGAGCTCCGCGCCAGGCCAGGGGCGGGAAAGCTTGCCGACCAGGCTGCCCGAACCGGGACAGACGGGCGACTGCATCGCCGCCGGCCCGATCTCTTCCGGTCGTGGGGGTGCAGTGGAATTCTGCCCGGCCCGGAACCCCTGCGACCGCCCGAGGGTATCTTGCCTGTCGGTTGGGCAGCGCGTACCCCGCTCCGGTGGGTTCATCGCTTTTTCAGGCTCACGCTGATCCCGGAGGCATGCAGGTTGAGGAAGATCGTCTCCAGATTGGGATCCGACGTGATCGCCTGAATATAGCGGGGATCCGCCATGCCCGGCGTGATATTGTGCGCCACCACCAGACCGCCCGGCCGTACCAGCGGCAGGAGTTTCTTCAGGTAATCCACATAGCCCTCCTTGTCGGCGTCCAAAAACAAGAGGTCAATCGGTTCCTTGAGCTGCAGAACCGTCTGATGGGCGTCCCCCATGACGATGGTCACGCGGTTGGTCACCCCGGCGCGCCGGAAGTTTTCCCGCGCCCGGGCCGCGCGGCCCTCGTCGATTTCGAACGTCGTCAGTCGCCCATCGGTCCGCTCCAAAGCCAAACAAAACCAGAGGCCGGAGTAACCCACCGAGGTCCCGATTTCCACCACGTGCTTCGCACCGATGGACTCCGCCAGGACCCGCAGAATCCGACCGTCCTGCTCGGGCACAATCATTGTCCCCTGACGCTGGTTGCGCCCCACGTCCTCGATCACGGACAAGATCCGCTTCTCCGACTCGTCCTTCGGCAGGGTCTGCGCCACGAACGGTTCGCGCTCTGCCCGCCCCGGTCCCCGTCCCGGCTGGCCCACCACCGGAGTCGTGCTCCACACTGCCACCAGCATCGATGCCCACCAGCAAATGCAACTCGTTTTCATAGGACCGGGGCCATCATCCCCATCCCGCGGCCGCACGTCAAACGCAGATCCTGCAATCGACGTTTCCCCACACCATCTCCCTTCCCCCCTCCCGCACCTCGATCTTGCGGCCCCGGGGGCCAAGCCCGCCTTGACCGCACCGATGGACTCCCGCTTCGTTTGCCATCGCAGCCAGTGGTGCGGGGTGTCGCGCACCGATCTTGGCATTCCCCCGGGCGTTCCTATGCTGGGGCCCGCCATGCGCACCAAGTCGAACGGATCGGTCGCGAGGGACACAACTGCGCCCTCGGAACTCGGATATGCCATGCCGGCCGAATGGGAACGGCACGAGGCCACCTGGTTGGCCTGGCCCCACCTGGCTTCCGACTGGCCCGGCAAGCTCGACACCATCCGGTGGGTGTACACCGAAATCATCCGCAAACTGGTGCCGGGCGAGCGCGTCTATTTGCTGGTGCGTCATGCCGACGAGGAAGCACTCGCCCGCCGGTATCTCCAACAGGCCGGTTGCCCGCTCCAACGCGTGCGCTTCGTGCACCACCCCACCAACCGGAGCTGGACGCGCGATTCCGGTCCCATCTTCGTCCGCCGCCCCGAACCCCGCCCCCGGCACGCGATCCTGCAGTTCCATTTCAACGGCTGGGCAAAGTACCCGAACTGGCGCCATGACCGTCAGGTCCCGGTGGTGGCTGCGCGCCTCTTGCGCAAACCGCTCTTCCCCGTCATCCACAAAGGACGTCCCGTGGTACTCGAAGGCGGTGCCATCGAAGTCAACGGCCGGGGCACCCTGCTTACCACCGAGGAATGCCTGCTCGATCCCGAAGTCCAGGTCCGCAACCCCGGAATGACGAGGGCGGATTACGAGGCCGTGTTCCAATCCTACCTGGGCGTGCAACAAGTGCTCTGGCTCAAACGGGGGATCCAGGGCGACGACACTCACGGCCATGTGGATGACCTGGCCCGTTTCGTCAACCCGCACACCCTTGTCATGGTCCGCGAGCCGAATCCCCGCGATCCGAATCACCGAATCCTCGAAGAAAACTGGGACATCGCCAGGGGCTTTCGGCTCCCCGACGGCTCCCGCCCCGAGCTCATTGCCCTGCCCATGCCTGCGCCCCTGTTCTTCGAGGGACAGCGTCTCCCGGCCAGCTACGCCAACTTTTACATCGCCAACGCAGCCGTCCTGGTTCCCACCTTCAACGATCCCCAGGACCGCGTCGCCCTGGGCATTTTGAGCGAACTTTTTCCGGACCGTCCCGTCATCGGGATCCACGCGGTAGA
Organism: Limisphaera sp.; assembly: GCA_026417315.1. GTDB lineage: Bacteria > Verrucomicrobiota > Verrucomicrobiia > Limisphaerales > Limisphaeraceae > Limisphaera. The sequence goes on along the minus strand of JAOADM010000236.1, from coordinate 229 downwards.
CCTGGTCCTCGGGCTCGGCACCTTGCACTGCCTCACTCAGCAACAGCCCGCTTGAGACCGGGACTGCGTCCCGCGACTGCCAAACTTACAAGGCCACCCGAGGCCGGGGCCCGACATGCGGCGGGCGATCCATCCCGCGACCCGACAGCCGGCCGGGGGGCCGGGCAACAGTCTCGAAAAAGCTGCGGCGCCGAACCGGGCGCCGGCCCTGGCACGCTCACGGGGCATC
>JAOADM010000235.1 GCA_026417315.1 Limisphaera sp. | reverse complement strand
TATCAGTAGCGGTCTGAGCGGTCAGTTGCCCTGGGGAACCCTCTACAACATCAGCCTCAGCGCACGCGATACGGATGGAATTCGCTATGGGCTGGGTCCGGGCAACAGCATTGTGGAATTCCCCTTTTCAGACAGCAGCGGGTCGGTGGACATCAGCGTGACCCAGCCCCTGCTGCGGGACTTCTGGTACAACCCGACCCGGCTCCGAATCCAAATTCTCAAGAACCGCCTCAAGTGGAGCGAGCAGGGTCTGCGGGCCCGCATGATCGACCTGGCCACGCGCGTCGAACTGGCCTACTACGATCTGAAAGCCGCGTACGAAAACGTTCGCGTTCAACAGGCAGCCCTCCAACTGGCCGAACAACTCCTGGCCGAAAACCGCAAACGCGTCGAAGTCGGCGCCCTGGCTCCACTCGACGAAAAACAGGCCGAAGCCGACGTGGCGGCGCGCCGGGCCGACCTGATTGCGGCGCAGCGCAATCTGGCGGTTCTGGAAAACAATCTGAAGCAACTTCTCACGGACGATTTTGCCACTTGGGCGCACGTCCGGCTGGAGCCCTCGGCCGAACTGGACGCACCTCCGCCCGTTTTGGACGTGCAGGATAGCTGGGCCAAAGGGTTGAGTCTGCGACCGGATTTCCTGCAGGCCCAATTGGATCTGGAACAACAGGGCTACCAGGTCAAAATCAACCGCAATCAGCTCTACCCCCAGGTGGATTTGCGCGTGGGCGGTGGTTATGCCGGGTCCACAGCCGAGTTCAGTGGCGTGTTCGGCGACATCGCCGAGCGCGATCAACCCCGTTGGTTTGTCGGCGGCCAGATCAGTTATCCGCTGGGAAATCGCTCGGCGCTGAACGCCTACCGCGCCAGCAAGGCCCAGTACGAACAGCGACTTCTGGCCCTCAAAAAGCTGGAGCAGGACATCATGATCGAGATCGACAACGCGGTGAAGCTGGCCCAGGCCAATTATGAACGGGTGGCGGCCACCCGCGAAGCCCGGGCATATGCCGAAGCCGCGCTGGCCGCAGAGCAGAAAAAGCTGGAAAGCGGCAAGAGCACCAGTTTCGTCGTGCTGCGACTCCAGCGGGATTTGACGGCCGCCCGCGCCGACGAGATCAGCGCCCTGGTGCAGTACCGTCGTTCGTTGGCGCTGCTGGCCCAGGCCGAAGGGAGCACGCTCGAACGGCACGGGATTACATTGGAATTCAAGTAGTCCCGGGCTGGTGAATTGCTGCCCCAACAGGGCGGACACCCGACGCACCGAAGGCGCAACCGTTTGCGCCACTTTACATGCTTCACAGCCGCGCAAGCAGAGCCGCGGGCCGGTGAATTCCCCACCCTGACAGGGTGAATCCAGGGCGCGTCAAAGGCACATCTGTTCGTCAGTGCCGGGCAACGCCCTGGCAGTCGGACCCCAAAACCCGCCGTCCCCTGAAAGGACGCAACTCGATGACCCCATCGTCAAGGCCGGGCCTGTCACACTCGAGTTCGACCCCTTCAGGGCGGGATGAATTGCGCGGACCCGGTCACCCAGGGCGTTGCCCTGGGCTGGCGAATGCCCGCCCCGTTGGGGCGGATCCAGCGCGTCTACGATAGAGCCGTGGGTTCGGGATTGCGCAATGGGGTTTCGGGCTGGGCCCGTGTCTTGAGCCGGCGCCTCCGCACCTCGCTGGGGCAAACCTCCAGCGCGCCGAAAACGCGAGACCTTTTCGATCCTCCATGGGGGTTTGGGGGGCAATGGACTGCCGGGGCTGCCTTGGCGAATTGCCGCTTGGAGCGTGTCGCTGGGCAGGGGCCCTTGCGTCGGAGTCCCGCTGTCCGCTGTACTTTGGGCTCCGGACAGCCTCGAAAGCCGGGCGGAATTCCGGGCGTCCTTCGGCCCGGGAAAGCCGGGGGAAAGGTAACCCCCTTGGGATCCTTGCAAGTCCCGGGCTGAGAAAGCATGGGCAACTGCGTTGCGAAGCCTCCAAAAACAAGGCTTGCCACTGGGAGGCGCTCACGGTATGGTGCCCGGCCCTTAAACCCAAAGGATGAGGGATCCGGGCCGACGGCCCGGATTCGGATGTTGTGGGGAAGGCTTTTGATTATGGTAAGAATCCGGTTAAAGCGCATTGGGGCCAAGAACAAACCCGCCTATCGGATTGTGGTGGCGGACAGCCGCAGCCGTCGGGACGGCAAGTGCCTGGAAGAGATTGGCACCTACAACCCTCTTCAGAAGGGGGACAACGTGAAGCTGGACCTGGCACGAGTGGACTACTGGTTGAGCCGCGGGGCTCAACCCACGGACACGGTGGCCAGCTTCATCCGCCGTCTGCGGCACAAGGCGGCGCAGGTTGCGCAGGGCTGATGGAGGCCCATGCAGGAATTCCTTGAATATGTGATCAAGGGGTTGGTCTCGCGGCCGGAGGCCGTGACCATTCACCCGGTCAAGCGGGCCGGTACCACGGTGTACGAAGTGACCGTGGACCCGGTCGACATGGGGAAGGTCATTGGCAAAAACGGCGTAACGATCAACGCGATCCGTTCGCTGCTGCAGGCCGGCAGCGGCAAGCGCGGCCTGCGGTGTGCGGTGGAAATCAGCGAGGCCCCTCCCACCGGAGGGTGAGCCTCCCGGGCCGCGGGGAGCCGGGACACAACCATGCGCATCGATGTGCTGACGTTGTTCCCGGGCATGTTCACCGGCCCGATGGACGAGAGCATTTTGAAGCGGGCCCGGGCCACGGGGAAGCTGGACCTGCGGATTCACAATCTGCGGGACTTCACCCATGACCGGCACCGCACAGTGGATGACCGCCCTTTTGGCGGCGGGCCAGGCATGGTCCTGAAGCCCGAACCGATCTTTGAAGCCGTGGAGACCTTGAAGGCCGAGGGAGAGCCGCCCTGGGTGATCCTGCTGTCCCCGGCCGGCCGCGTGTTCCATCAGGGCATCGCGCGGGAACTGGCGCAGCGGCCGCGACTGTTGCTGATTTGCGGCAGCTACGAAGGCGTGGACGAACGCATTCGGCAGGCGCTGGTGGACGACGAACTGTCCATCGGCGATTACGTACTGACCAATGGCGCCCTACCCGCGATGGTCATCATCGATGCCGTCACGCGCCTGCTGCCCGGGGTTCTCGGGGATGAAGCCAGTGCCCTGGAGGAATCCTTCAGCCAGGGCCTGCTCGAGTACCCTCAATATACGCGACCGGCCGAGTTTCGTGGCATGAAGGTGCCCGAGGTGCTGTTGTCCGGGAATCACGCGGCCATCGCGCAGTGGCGAGCGGAACAGGCCCGGCGCCGTACCGCGGAACGAAGGCCCGATCTCTGGGCACGATGGCTGGCAGAACACGCAGCCGGTGACAGCTCCCGAACCCGTACGGGTTCTCAAGGGGCAGCCGAAAATCCCGGCTGAGCAGGCCCATCGAGTGCGGTCCGTGGGCGCCGTCCCCGGTTGGCCGGTCTCCGCGCCTGAGAAGTCTAATGCACGAGTGAGCTACCATGAACCAGGCACTGCTTGACAAAATCGAAGCGGAGCATTTCCGCAAGGACAAACCGGACTTCGCCGTGGGCGACACGGTGCGGGTGCACACCCGCGTCGTCGAGGGCGACAAGGAACGAATTCAGGTCTTCACCGGCGTGGTCATCGCCCGCCGGGGCCGAGGGATCAACGAGACCTTTACCGTCCGGCGCATCAGCTATGGCGAGGGCGTCGAACGGGTCTTCCCGCTGCATTCGCCGCGCATCGAGAAGATCGAGGTGGAACGCCGCGGAAAAGTTCGACGCGCCAAGCTGACCTATCTCCGCAAACGCGTGGGCAAGAGCGCCCTGTTGGTGCGGGAAAAGGAAAGCGCCAAGGAAACGGCCGCAAAAGCCGGTTCGACTTCCCCGGGCGAGGCCGAGTCTTCCAAGAGCGCGTCGGCTTGAAATCCCCTGGTTTGCGGGGTTGAGGAGCAGCCGAAGGGCACCCGGCCTTCCCGGGCCGGGAGTTCCCGGAGGTGACCTCTCCTTGTCCACCGGTTCCCTCTCGGGAAAAGAGGTGGGAAGCGGCGCGTTTCCGTTTTTGGACATCGCTCGAAAGCTGGGCGAAATCTGGGACGTGCCTGACACGGCAAGGCCGAGCGCGAAGGGCCTTGTATTGGATTTTCGCATCCGGAGCTCCAAAACGGAGATGCGCCGCTGTGCTGTCCCCGGTTCCGCACGGGCGCATCCATTCCTCAGCCCGGGGCATCGCCCCGGGCTTTGGGCCCGCAAGAAGCTGCTGCGCCCTGAAAGGCGCAACTCGATGACCGCCATCGTCAAGGCCGGGCCTGTCACACTCGAGTTCCGCCCCTTCAGGGCGGGGTGAATTGCGGAACCTGGGTGACCCAGGCGTTGCCCTGGGCTGATGAATCCCGCCCCGTTGGGGCGGATCCAGCGCGTCGGCGGTAGAGCCATGGATTCGGGATTTGCGCAATGGGGTTTCGGGCTGGGCCCGTGTCCTGAGCCGGTGCCTCCGCCCCTCGCTGGAGCAAACCTTCGACGCCCCGAGGGCGCGAAACCCTTTCGATCTTCGATGCGTTTGGAGGAACTGGATTTGCCCGGGGCTGCTTTGAAGGATTGTCCCCTGCGGCGCGCGGGCAGTCCGGGCTTGCCAGTGCCCAAATAGGTTATTGACAGACCACACGGGGCAAGCCCTGCGCCAGAGGCGCATCCCGGCCACCGGCTCGCGGGGGCCTCGGAAAGACGAGGCGACAAAGGCACATTCAATTCGTCGGCCGGGGGCAACGCCCCGCGGATTCGGCCCGCAAGAAACCACTGCGTCCTGAAAGGGCACAACCCGTGGACCTCCATCGCGAGGGCCGGACGCCATACCCGAATCCCGCCCCTTCAGGGCGGGATGATTCACGCGGACCCGATTACCCGGGGCGTTGCCCTGGGCTGGCGAATGCTCGCCCTGTTGGGGCAAGCCCACGGCACCCCTGGGCGTGAACACCTCTCCGACCCTCGGCAGGCTGGCCGGGAAAGATTGTGCAGGGGGCCGTGTTGGAAGCGGGTCGCTTGCAGCGTGCCGCAAGCAGGGCCTCAGACCCCTCGATCCGCTGTCCGGCCCACTTTCCAGGCTTTGGGACGCTTGTCCAAAACCCAGCGGGGTTTTGAACATGCGCACCACCGGGTAACTGAGGGATCACGGCGTTCCCTTCGGACCCTCAAATCTGAGGCTCAAAAGGGGAAATGCGCCCGGTGGGGAACGGTCGGAGGGTGTCTCGCGCCCCGAGAAGCGGTGGTCGCATTCACCTGCTCCCGATGAGGCCGGTCCGAGGCAGCAACCCATGCGCCTCAGCGCCGCGGAGGCTTTACTTGCCCGGATTGGCGCCGGGGAAGCGCGTGCGGATGGAGTAGAGTCCCGTGCTGGCGGTGATGAAAAGCGGGCGACGGGCCGGGGCACCGAACGCCACGTTGGCGGTCCAGTTCTCGG
>JAOADM010000234.1 GCA_026417315.1 Limisphaera sp. | reverse complement strand
GCACCGGTGTGCGGACCCCGCGGCCCAGCCATGCCAGGGTGCGGGCGGCCAACACGTGCCACGCGCTCTGCGCCAGACCGAAGCATGCCGTGCCGAGGGCGGTCACCACGTAGCCGGCCACGGCGATCGGTTTGCGACGCCGCAGCCGGTCCGTGTAATAGCCGCTGAGCATTTTGGCGAAACTGGCGGTCCCATCGGCTACGCCTTCGATCAAGCCCAGCCATGCGGCGGCCACTCCAAGCGTGGCCAGGTAGGCCGGCAGGACCGTCGTGGCGATCTCGTGGGAGCAGTCGCTCAACAGGCTGGCCAACCCGATGCCCAGGACGGTGCGGTTGAGCCACCGCTGCGGCGGGGTCGGGCTGGAGGCGACCCCTGCGCCATGGATGGGTTCGGCCATGTATCGATCCCGGGTCGTCGATGTCCAAAACGCCGCATTCGCTGCCGGGGATGCGCGGCAACCATCCCATTGCCGCCCTCCCGCGCGGCGGTTCCGTGGCATGGTGGACCAGCTGGGGGGAGGGAAACCAGTGGATTCTCCGCGCGGTGCGCCGTTCGCAGGGCCGGCGTTGATGCCACGGGCAGGCTCGGCTATGTTGGGAAGCCTATGACGCTGACCGAAAAAGTACTGGCACGCGCCGCCGGGAAGGCCCGCGTGCAGGCCGGAGACAACATCTGGGTCAAGGCCGACATCTTGATGACCCATGATGTCTGTGGCCCCGGCACCATTGGCGTGTTCAAGCGCGAGTTTGGACCGAAGGCCCGGGTGTGGGATCCCGAGGCCATCGTGATCATTCCGGACCATTACATCTTCACGGCCGATTCGAAGTCCAACCGCAACGTGGACATTCTCCGGGAGTTCGTGAAGGAGCAGGGGATCAAGTATTTTTACGACGTCATCGATGATCCCAACGGCGTCTGGCGATTCGATCCCTCCAAGGGCATGTTGCGGCGCCAGTACGGGGTTCGGTACGCCGGCGTCTGTCACACCGCCCTGCCCCAAAAGGGCCATACCCGCCCGGGGGAGGTGTTGTTTGGAACCGACTCCCACACCTGCATGGCGGGTGCGTTCAACGAGTTCGCCACGGGGATCGGCAACACCGATGCCGGCTTCGTCATGGGCACCGGGCGTCTGCTGCTGAAGGTGCCGGAGACCATGCACTTTTATTTGGAGGGGCGACTCCAGCCGGGCGTCATGGCCAAGGATGTCATCCTGCACATCATCGGCGAGATCGGCTTTGACGGCGCCACCTACCGGGCCATGCAGTTCGACGGGCCGGGCGTGGCCTTCCTGTCCATGGACGACCGCATGACCATCGCCAACATGGCGATCGAGGCCGGGGCCAAGAACGGGATCTTCCCCTTTGACGCGCGCACGGCCGAATACGTCGAGGCCCGGACCCGGCTCAACAACACCAAGCAAGCCTATGAGCCGGTCGAGTTGGACCGGGATCAAAAGTTCGTTTACGAGCTGGTCGTGGATCTCTCGAAGCTCGAGCCCCTCGTGGCCTGTCATCCCGATCCGGGTCGGCGCAAAAAGGCCAAGGAACTGGGGCACATCAAGCTCGACCGCGCCTACATCGGATCGTGCACCGGCGGCAAGACCAGCGACTTTGTGGAGGCGGCCCGGATCCTGCGGGGGCGCAAGGTGGTGATCGATACCTTCGGTGTGCCGGCCACGCCGGAGATCGTGCACGAGCTGCAGACCACCTTCTGGGGGCAGGAAAGCATCTGGGACGTGCTTGTGAACGCGGGCGTCCAGATGACCGAAAACGCCAGTTGCGCCGCCTGCCTGGGCGGACCCGTGGACACGTTCGGCCGGATCAATCGGCCGGGCATCAAATGCATCAGCGCCACCAACCGCAACTTCCCGGGTCGCATGGGCGATAAAGAGTCGGAGGTTTATTTGGCCAGTCCGGCCACCGTGGCAGCCAGCGCGCTGACCGGCCGGATCACAGATCCGCGAGAGTTCCTTTGATCGCGTGCCCTGCCCGCAACCGGTCCGCCGGGGAGGGCCGGAACCCCTGCGGATCGCCGGGACGCCACCGGGGCCGAGCCTCATGGAGACACTCTCCATCGCCGGGCTCACCGTTCGCCGTCACTTCCGCGGCGGACAACCCATCCTCGTTTATCTGCCCGGCATCCACGGCGACTGGACCCTGGTGACCAGTTTCCGCGCGGCGGTGGCGCCTCCCGTGGAGTTCATCGAACTGGCCTATCCCGATCGGACGGATTGGGACATCCCGGATTACGCCCACGCGGTGAGCGCGGCCTTGCAGCAGTTGGAAACTTCCCGTTTCTGGCTGCTGGCGGAATCGTTCGGGTCGCTGGTTGCCTGGGCCTTGTTGGAACACTGGCGGGCAACCGCTGCGCAGGGGGAATCTTCACAGGGTGCCTCAAAGCCCGAGGTCCAAGGTCTGATCCTGGCGGGCGGGTTTGTCCGTCATCCCTGGCCGGCCGGGGCATGGGCGCTGGCGGCGCTCGGCCGGCGAATGCCCCAGGGCCTTCATCGTGTCCTCCTGCAGGCCTATGCCGGCGTGGCGGGCTGGCGGCATCGGCAGGCGCCGGAAACGCGCGATACCATCCACGAATTCATCGAGCGCCGCACACCGGAGAACCGTCGGGCCATTCACGCGCGGCTTCAGTTGGTGGCACGGGCCGACTATCGTTCCGTGGCGCGCCGGACGCATCGGCCTGTTTACGCACTGGCGGGCGGCTTCGATCCCCTCGTGCCGTGGTGGTGGGTGTGTCCCTGGTTGCGACGACATTGTCCGGGTTTTCGCGAATGGCGATTGTACGGACGCGCCGACCACAACGTGCTGGGCACTGCGCCGCGCCGGGCGGCGGCCGATGTGCTGCGCTGGATCCGTGAAGGGCTCGGCCCTCGGCCGGACGGCCCGCCCGCGTAATGCGCCGGGTCCGGGCTGCTCAGAACACGTTGCGAAGGATCCCGAACAACAAAAGGCCTCCCAGGCCCGCCCACGCCCAGAGAGGGGACAGGGTCCACGCTTGACCGGGATGGCGCCGACGCCACCGCCACCACGCCGCCAGCATCACCGGCCCGGCCAGGGCAAGCAGGATGGGGAGCGGGTTGAACTGCCAGGACTCGGCAATTCGCCCGTGCAACAGCGCATGCACTGCGCGCAGGCCTCCGCAGCCCGGACATTGCCATCCGGTTACTGCATGAAACCGACATGGAGGATACAGGGCCGACCGCGCGGGATCGAAATGCCACAACACCCAAAGGCCCGCGCCAATCATCAACACCATCAGGAACCAGACCGGGCGCCACCGCGCCGGCCGGTCCAACCGCGGCGGGCAAGTCGGTTGATCCATGGCACCATGGTCCCCCACGGTTTCGTCACGGAACGACCCGGCAGTGCAGAACGGGACAAATCGAAATCAACCACGGGGTCGCCACCGAGGCCACCATCCAGAGCAACACGCTCAACGCGCCCAGGATCACACCGGCCAGTGCCCAGGCGCGTGCCCCGGACGTCCCGGGGTCCCCGTGTCCGAGATACAACACCACCGAACCCAGGACCACGGCCACCACGTTGAGCGGCGCGCCATAACAACAACAGCACAAGATCCACGCCAGAACCCCCGAGGCAAAACTGACCAGGGCCAGCGTGCGCAGCGTTTGCGGCGCCACAGTCGGCCGCGGATATGCCGACAGAGGAGGCGGGGCGGCCGGGGAGCTGCCGGACAGCGCAGAGGCAAAATCCGGCAGATGCCCCACCACGCGCCATTGCGTTTCGCCTTCGGGAAGCACGGGAGTCTGTGGCCCCACCCGGTTCTCCCGAATCCACTGCAGCAGGGTGTCGCGGGGCACGGGGCCATACTCCCTTCCGTCCTGTCCGATGATGCGATACATGGTCTTGGGCCCGGACCGGCCGGGCTCAACGAGCAGGGGAGTTTCGCTCGTTCCCCGGATCCTCCGGCTCTTTTCTCACGCGCAGCAAAGCATGCTCACCGCCGAACACAAGCCCGGAGTCGCGCCGTCCGAGTATCGTCCGCCGACGCCGTCGCAGGCCGGGGAGGGCCTGATGTGGCGGCGACCGGGACTTTCACGGCAGCATCGGAGCCAGGAACTGGTCCACCGTGAGTCCCGACTCGCGCAGCAACTGCACGCGGGTCCAGGGCAGGTCCGGTCGGCCGGCCGCCCACGTGGCGAATTCTCGGGCCGCCTCGGCTTTGCTCTCTGATAACGGCCAGGCCAGCCCCTCGTCGCGCGCTTCCCGACGCAGGCGTTCCCAATCCAGGAGAAACGCGTAACGAACGGGCAAGTGCGCCAGGCGCACGCGCGGTTGCCGTTCCGGGTCGTCTCGCACGCGCATTTCGGCTTCGGCCCAGAGGCGTTCGGCTTCGATCAGGACACGGGCCCGGCGGTGCGGCGCGTTGGGTCGGGTGAAACACCGCAGTTCGAATCCCGCCGAGGCCCGGTGGAGCAGCTCGAGATACTGGCCGATCGGACCGGCGGCCGCGCCGTAGTATCCTTCGAGGAATTCACGGATCAGGCGGCGGTCATCCTGTTGTGGGTTCCACAGCAATTGCGCCAGCACCCAGGCCCGCAGCTCGGCCATTTCGGCGCCCCAGTCCTGGTACGCACCCTGTTCGAACACGCCGCGCACTCCGTGGCGCTGGAACAGGCGCACGTTGGGGCCGAGGGTAAACCAGTTCGGGTGCGGCAACAGGTAGTTGGCAAAATCGGTGGTGTAATCCCACACATACAGTCGCGGCGCGCGCCGGGACCAGCCCTGAAGATCCTCCAAAAACGCCGCATTGGAGGGGTGATCCAGGGGTTCGCGAAAGTTCGCCTCGATCGAGCACAGGCGGATGACCACGTTCGACCGCGGACGCAGGCGGCGCGGCGGGCGGCGCGTGTACTGATACGCGAACGTATCCACCCACACGTGGGGAAACTCCGGCTCGATGCGGGCGGCGATTTCATTGACGAAGTCCAGCAAACTGCCCGCCGGGCTGCCTTCTGCCTCGTCCAGGGCCCGACAGTTCGGGCACTGACAGTTGCCGTGCCAGTCGTTTTGGGTGACCGAGACGATGCGGGCCTCGGGCGACTCGCGAAGCCAGGCCCTGACCCGTTCGGCCACGAACGCTCGCAGCTCCGGGTTCGACAAGCACAACTGGGCTCGTTCATGCGTGCGGCGTCCGTCGATCCAACTGAACCACTCCGGATGCCGCGCGAAATGCTCCGACGGCGGGACCAGGGCATAGAACGTGTGGGCGAATCCCTTGTAGCGAATGCAATCGCCCCACTCCGGCGGAATGGGCGGGTGGGCACCGTTGACGCCGTTGCGCACCTTCCAGCGCGGGTCAAAGGCGCAAAACCAAAACGGCTCCCGGTACTCGAACACCGGTCGCACCTCCCCATCCAGCGGCGGCACGTGCAAGGTCGGCCGGCGCGGCACGTGCATGGCCCAGGGC
>JAOADM010000233.1 GCA_026417315.1 Limisphaera sp. | reverse complement strand
CTCTAGCACAAAGGGCAGGACCGAACCAGTTGGTCGCACGGCTCAGGGGCCGGGGCGATTTCAAGCGGGAGGCGAAGGTGCGCCGATGTCCGGATCGAGCGCCGTCCGAAGCCCTGCAGGGTGCCGGCTCCCGGGTCATCCACGCGAGCCGGAGGAAAGCGGGGGCGTGTTGAACGGCGGCGAGGTTCCGCAGGTCCAATTCCGCTGAGTGAACGCGCCCGTGAGAGCCTCGAGGGTCTCCCGTCTGCAAGGGTCTCGGCTGTGCGGGTTCGGCGCGGACCGAACCCTGTTCTTGTGCAGCGCGGTCTGTTGTCTGTGGGTGGGGCTGCGGATCCTTCAGACGGGCCAGACGCATTATCGGCTGCTGTGGTGGAACCTGTTCCTCGCCTGGGTGCCTTTGGGATTTGCGCGGGCGATGGAACTGGCCGGGCAAATCCGTTCCTCTGCGGTGCGGTGGGCCTGCACGGGCGCCACCGGGGTCCTGTGGCTGCTGTTTTTTCCGAATGCACCGTACCTCTTTACCGACCTCATTCACGCCCATCGGGCGCCGGCGGGGCAGTACTGGGTGGACTTCTCTTTGATTCTGGGCTGTGCAGTGGCGGGATGGATGGCGGGGCTGGCCTCGTTGCGCGTGATGCATGCTCGGGTCGCATCGTGGTGGGGGTCGGTGGCGGGCTGGAGCTTCTGCAGTTTGGCGTGGTTGGCGGCGGGTGTGGGGGTTTACCTGGGCCGGGTGTTGCGGCTGCACAGTTGGGACGTGCTGTTGCATCCGCCCGGTTTTTGGCAGGGGCTGTCCCAGTGGATCCTTCAGATGGGTCGAAACCCGGAAGCGGCGGGGTTCCCGTTGGGCTTTGCGGCGGTTGTGGGGATTTCGTACGTGCTGGTCCACGGCCTGGCGCAAGCGGTTTTTGTCGAGCGACCCACTTGCAGCGAAAACGCGCCGACGGCTGGAAAAGCAACTCTCGGAGGCGGGCGGACAAGCTCCGAGATGGTTGCGGCGGTGAATCGCCTGCCTGCGGACATGCGCGGAGAGAACCCGGTTCGTGGAAGTTGAGCCGCGCCCGCCGCGGTCCGGGCCTACGGGGCGGGGCGGGCCTTGGCTGCCGCGGCAGGACGTGCCGAGGACCCGGCCCGACCCGCGGCGCTCGAGGGGGGTTGCAAGCGGGCGGCGACTTCGGCGTCCAGGGCGTCCAGTTGTTGCAAGGTGTCCCGGAGGAGTCGGATCAACGAGGGTCGAGTCAGGCCGGCCGCAGGCGTGGAGACCTCAGCCCTCGGGCGCTGCTCCAGATAGGCCCGCAAGGTTTGGACATAGGCCGCAGCCACGACTTGCGCCTCCCAGGGCACGCTGGCCCGGAGGGATTCCAGCCGGACCAGGCAAGCAGTCAGTGCTTGTCGCTGGGCGGACCAGTCCCACTCCCGAATGACCGTTTGCAACGTCAGGTTTGTGGTGAATTGAGGCAACTCGGCCGACGACGTGCGGACTTCGGCCGGGACACGCACTGTTTCCTGCAGGGCGGCCCAGGAGTTCGGGAGTGGAGCCGGGCTTTGGGGATCGCCACGTTCATAAAGGGCCAGCTGCAGGGCCCACCATTTTTCCACGTCCAGGAGCCGGGGGAAGTGGTCCTGGAAAACGTCCAGGAACGCCGCCTGCCAGTTGAGGAATCGCGCCCGATGGGTAACGAAGCCGGCCAGGTGTTGGGGGCCTTTGGGGAGTCGCAGAAGCTCGTGTACCATCAGCTCCGCACTCGCACGATAACGGTCGGTGTCAGGGCCGTCAGCCCCTTGCACTCCGGGCCAGCACAACTCCTGCCAGCTCAGGGGCCCCTTGTCTTGAAGGATTGGCCGGACGCGCACCAGCGGATCGTAGCGCTTTCGCTCGACGAGGGTGCGGCGGATGGCCACGGGTGCGCCCGGATCGGACGGCGGAGGGAACAACAGTTCTTCTTCGGCCAAGGTCTGCAATCGGCCGGCCAGGCCGGCGATCAGCCAGGCCGGAAGGTCGGTGGAGATGTCGCCGGCCGATTGGTTGGCGACCTCCAGCAGGATGACGTGCACCAAAGTTTCCAATAGCCACCGCCGGCCCACCACTTCCGGCACGGCCAGGCGGTATTTCCAACCGCCCGGAAAGCGATCCGCCAGCAGCGTGAGGGTCTCGGCGGGGCCCCGGGCCGGGACCAGGGTCAGGTGAATGCGGTCCCGATACGGTGGCAATCCGCCCAGTTCGTGGCTCAGGCGCTGGCGGGTCCGTTCGCAGCTGACCACCAACAGCGCCGGCTCGAGGCGCAGATGCGTGGGGTTTGTCGCGAACGCCGCCAGGTCGGGCGGCAAGGGCCGGGTCCACAGGCGACTGACCACAAACTGGCCGGACTGGCTGACCAGGACGGGGTGGCCGCCGGAGCTGGAAGGGGTCTGCGGGGGGGCCGGCCATGCACTCCACAACAGCAGCAGGCCGGCGGTCCAGCAGCCCTGGAGAAGGGACCGGCAGGAACGGCGGGATCCCGCCAGGTCCCGAGCCGAACCGGGCCTAGGATTTTCCGTTGCCCGAGGAGGCGCCGGACGGCTTGCTCTCGCCGCTCTTGGCGGCGGATTTGCCGCTCTGACCATCGCCACCCGAGGCGGCGGCGGCTTCCCGCTTGGCCGCCTGTTTGTAACTTTCGCTGCGATAATCCGTGATGTAAAAGCCGCTGCCCTTGAACAGCAGACCCGCACCGCCGCTGATGGCGCGTTTGACTCGGCCCTTGCCCCAACGCTTTCGACCACACAGTTCCTTGGGACAGGTGGTCAAGGGCGGTTCCGTGATCGACTGGAACGTCTCGAACCGGTGTCCGCACTTCTCGCAAATATATTCGTAGGTCGGCATGGACAATCCTCCCTGTCGCTGGCACCGTGGGCCGGCGCGGGGATGGAGGCTCCGGGGGACAGCCCGGCTTATTGTGCCGGCGGGTTGGTGGCCGGCGCGTTGGTTGCCGGCGGGATCACCCGCACCGTGCCGTCGGCGCTCACCTCGACGTTCAAATCATACTTTTCCGTGGCCGCCGGCTTCCGCGGTGCGGGTCCCCGCATGAGCAGAGTGGCTCCGCGCACCTCGGGTCCGCCCAACAAACCGCGTCGGATCCATTCCAGCCGGCGGGCCAGGTTGAGTTCCTCTTTGAGTTTGGCGACCTGGGCGCGCAGCGTTTCCAGATCGTTGAACTGGCGCTCCAGTTCCGCCTTTTCCGCCAGCAACCGTTTGAGTTCCTGCTCCAGGAAAGCCTTGTCGCCCTCGGCGGCGGCCAACCGGCGCCGCACCTCCTCGATCTGCTGGGTGAGATTGGTCAGCGCGAGGGTCAGTTCCTGAGCGCGCTGATCCAGCTCGTTGCGCTGCGACTCCAGCTCCGCAATGCGGGCTTCGCGCTGCGCCAGGGTCTGTCGCGTGGACTCCAGCTGGTTGCGGGTCTCGGATAACGCACCCTCGGTTTGCTGGAGTCGCGTGGACAACAGGGTGAATTCGTTGGTCAACTGCGTCAGCGCCTGGCGCTGATCCGCCAATTGCCGTTCCAACTCCCCGCTGCGCCGACGTTCGCTCTCCAAACTGCCCTCGGCCGTTACCCAGCGGTTCGAGTGATACAAAATCGCCTCCGTGGCCTTTTGCTGCTCTTCCCGGGCCTTTTGCCGGGTGACCCACAGGCTGATCGCCAGTGCCACGGCCACCAGAGCCAGCACCACCACTACGACCTTGGTTTTCATAATTGCTCCGACAATGCCGGTCCCGGCCGGTTTTGGCAAGCCCCTCGGACACGGCTGGAAACGCAATTTCATTCTTTCCCTCTGCGGTGCGGTGGCTTATGTTCGGCGGCCGCATGATTGAGACGGACCTGGAACTGCTGAGGGGAATCGCAAATCAGTTGCGGATTCACTGCATCACCGCCACGACGGCCGCGGGCAGCGGGCACCCGACTTCCTGCCTGTCGGCAGCGGAGCTGGTGGCAGCGCTGTTCTTCGGTCACATGCGGTATGACCCGAAGAACCCGCGGCATCCCAACAACGACCGTTTCATCCTGTCCAAGGGCCACGCGGCCCCGCTGTTGTATGCCGCCTGGGCCGAGGCCGGCCTGTTCCCGGTGGAACAGTTGGGCCAGTTGCGGCAGATCACCTCGGACCTGGAGGGGCATCCCACGCCACGGCTGCCGTTCGTGGACGTGGCCACCGGCTCGTTGGGACAGGGCCTGGGCATCGGCGTGGGCATGGCGCTGGCGGCGCGCCAGAACGGCCTGGATTACCGCACCTACGTGCTGATGGGGGACGGCGAAATCGCCGAAGGCGCGGTTTGGGAGGCGGCCTCCCTGGCCGGCATCCGCAAGCTCAACAACCTCATCGGGATCGTGGACGTGAACCGGTTGGGGCAAAGCGAAGCCACGGCCTTTGGACACGACCTGGTCACCTACCGCCGCCGCTTCGAAGCCTTTGGCTGGCGGGTGGAGGACGTCGACGGGCATGATCTGGAGGAGATCATGGAGGTCTTGGGCGGTGTGGGGCTCGGAGATCAACCGCTTTGCATCCTGGCGCGCACCTACAAGGGCGCCGGAGTGTCGTTCCTGCAGGACCGGGACGGGTGGCACGGCAAGCCGCTGAACAAGGACGAAGCCGCCCGGGCCATCGCAGAATTGGTGCCATCGGCGCGCCCGGCCGCCGGTGTTGCCATCCCGCCGCCCTCGCCCCTTTCACCGCCCGAGCGACCGGCCCCCTCCGCCTACCCGCCGGTCCAGTATGAGCGGGGACAGATGGTGGCGACCCGCGAAGCTTACGGCAACGCGCTGGCCCGAATGGGCGAGGTGGACCTGCGGATCGTGGCCATGGACGGCGACACCAAGAACTCCACCTTTGCCGAACGCTTCGCCAAGAAGTTTCCGGACCGCTATTACGAGTGCTACATCGCCGAGCAGAACCTGGTGGCGGTGGCCGTCGGATTCAGCACGCGCGGGTTTGTGCCGTTTGCCTCGACGTTCGCCTGCTTTTTCACGCGCGCTTACGACCACATCCGGGTCGCCGGCATTTCCCAGGCCAACATCAAGCTGGTCGGATCGCATGTGGGAGTCAGCATCGGCGAGGACGGACCCTCCCAGATGGGATTGGAAGACCTGGCCATGATGCGCGCGGTGGCCGGTTCGACCGTGTTGTACCCCTCCGATGCGGTCAGCGCGGAAAAACTGGTCGAGCAAATGGCCCTGCGGCGCGGACTTTGTTACCTGCGCACTTCCCGGCCCAAAACACCGGTGATTTACAACAACGAGGAGGAATTCCCCGTCGGCGGGGCGAAGGTGTTGCGCCAAAAGGACGGGGACCGGGTGACGGTGGTGGCTGCTGGCGTGACCTTGCACGAAGCCCTCAAGGCGGCCGACCTTCTGGCGGCGCAGGGCATTGGCATTACTGTCATCGACGCCTACAGCATCAAGCCCCTGGCCTCCGAGGTCATCCTGGCCGCGGCCCGCAAAACCGGAAATCGCGTGGTCACAGTGGAGGATCACTACGCAGAGGGCGGGTTGGGCGACGCCGTGGCGGGTGAACTCAGCGCGCAGGGGGTC
>JAOADM010000232.1 GCA_026417315.1 Limisphaera sp. | reverse complement strand
CGCCGGGCCCGGTCGATGACGTACGCCGCCACGCGTTGTTCTCCGGCCCACGCCACCCCGGGAGGCGCGAAGGCCGGATTGACACTGGGCAGCTCCACCAGCTCCGCCAACCACTGAACCACACGCGACATGCGGCGCGCAGTCTAGCCCAATCCCGCAGAACCGGCCAAGTCCGACACCGCTGCCGCGGGGAAGGGCTGGACAACCCGGGCGCCCCGCCCTAAACGGTGCGGGTGCCAAACTGGGAAGACCATCTGTTGGCCGGCCTGGCCGTGCTGTTCATTGGGTTGTCCAAGGCGGGCTTCGGAGGCGGCCTCGGGATGTTGACCACCCCGTTGTGCGCGCTGGCGTTTCCGCCCCGCGACGCCATCGGGATGCTCTTGCCGCTGCTGTGCGTCGGCGACGCCTTTTCGATGTACTACTACTGGCGCAAATGGGAGGCGCGCAATCTGTGGTACCTGTTGCCGGGGGTGGTGATGGGTGTTGTCCTGGGGGTGCACTGGATCGGCCGTTTCACCGCGCGGGAGTTGAACGTGGCCATCGGTGGGATCGCGGTGGGATTCGTGATCTTCCAGGTGTTTCGCGACTGGATTTTCCGCGTGGAAGGCGCCTTTCAACCCAATGCCGGGCTCGGCTTCCTCTTCGGTCTGGCTGCGGGGGTTACCTCGAGCTTCGCCCATGGGGCCGGGCCGGTCGTGAGCATGTTCCTGGTCCCCCAACGTCTGCCCAAGGAGATTTTTGTCGGCACCACCGTGCTAGTGTTCACGTGGATCAACTGGATCAAGGTGCCGTTCTTCGTCGCCAACGGCGTCATCACCGTCCACACCCTGACCCAAGGGCTGCTCTACTTTCCCCTGGTCCCGCTCGGGGTCTGGTTGGGGGTCCGACTCAATCGCCGCTTCTCCGAAGCGGCCTTCGCCCGAATCGTTCTGGTCACCCTGTTTCTGACGGGGCTGCAGTTGATCTTCAATTTCCGTTTTTGACCGGGCCCGCACCGGCTCCGGATGCTAGGAACCCGGCACGATCCCCGGGAACCAGCGTGCCTGAACCCAGATCACCGTGGCCAACAGCAACGCCAGCCCCACGCTGTGCCAGAACACCGCCCGCAGCACCGTGCCCACGTCCGGGCTGTCCGGCCGGCCGCCCGTCGCCACGCTCGCCACCACAATGCTCTGGGCATCGACCATCTTGCCCATCACACCTCCGGCGCTGTTGGCCGCGGCCATCATCACCGGCGACAAGCCCAATTGTTCCGCGGTCACCTTCTGCAAATGCCCGAACAACACGTTGGACGAGGTGTCGCTGCCCGTCAGGGCCACGCCCAACCAGCCCAGAAGCGGCGAGAAAAACGGAAACCACGGGCCGGTGGTTGCCAGCGCCAACCCGAGCGTGGTGTCCGTACCGCTGTAGCGCGTCACAAAACCCAGCGCCAACATCAGGGCAATCGTCACCAGCGAGACCCGAACCCAGCGAAGCGTCTGACCGTACAGCCGCACCAATGCGCCCGGCCGCAGCCCGAGCCCGAGCCCGCTGAGGATTGCGGCCAGACCGACCGCCGTCCCGCTGGCCGACAGCAAATTGAGACGGTACCACGCGGGCTCGGCGGTCGGCTCAGGGGCCGCGGGCGGCACTTTGATGACCGCCTCGTGCAACGCCGGCACCGGCCAGCGCGGTGCGAACCAGCCATCCAGCGTATCGCGAATCGGTTTCAACGTACTCAGCGCCACCAACCCCGCAAAGCAGATCCACGGCAGGGCCGCCCGCCACCCCGCCATCCTCGTGCCGCTGACCGGCCGAACTCCCGAGCCCGAGACCGGCTGAATCTCGGCCGGACGCCACCACCGCAACAAAAGAAGGGTCGCACCCAGACTCCCCAGGCTCGCCACAATGTCCACCAACCACGGACCGTGCAGGTTGCTCACGAGAAACTGCAGCACGGCAAAACTGCACCCGGTCACCAGGCAGGCCGGCCAGACGCCCACCATGCCGCGCCAGCCGCTCTGCGCCCACACCAACCAAAAGGGCACCACCACGGCCACCCACGGTAATTGGCGTCCCACCATCGCGCCCAGGGTCACTTCCTCCAGACCCGTCACGCGCGACAACGTGACAATCGGAATCCCGACCGAACCAAAGGCCACCGGGGCCGTGTTCCCGATGAGTGCGAGCACGGCTGCCTCCAGGGGTCGAAACCCCAGGCCGATCATCAGCGCACCCGTGACGGCCACGGGCGCCCCGAAACCCGCCAGGCCCTCCACAAACGCCCCGAAACAAAACGCGATCAGTAGCGCCTGGATCCGCCGGTCGGCCGAAACGCCGGCCAATCGTCGCTGCATCTCTGCGAATCCGCCCGTCTCCAACGAGACCCGATACAGGAACATGGCGTTCAAAACGACCCAGCCTATGGGGAACAGGCCAAAGGCCGCCCCATGCAACGCGGCGGCGCCCGCCAGCGCGACCGGCATGCCGTAGATGCCGGTTGCCAGCGCCGCAGCCACGCCAAGCGCCGCCAACGCCGCCAGGGGTGCACGCACGCGCCACACCCCCAGCAGCGCCAGCAACGTCAACAGCGGAACCGACGCCGCCATGGCCGAACGCCCCAAATCCCCCAGCGGCGTGTAGTGTTGGGACCAGGTCAATACCGGCGGCATGGATGGACCCTTTGAAATCGAACCCGCCTCCGGGGTCAAGAACGCAAACCGCAACGGGCAGTCAAAATTCGTACCGCGTCCACCGCAAATCCTCCGCCTCGCAAGCCCATCACGTTCCACGCGCGACCGGATCCGCCCCGGGGCGCGCCCCGGAGAGGATTCGAGCCGGCACCGCCTTTTCCTCACCCTCCACCTCCGCAACAGATCCCTGTCCGATCTTTGCCGAGCCGCCCTGATCCCGCCGGGATGAACGGCTCAGGGGCCGGCCCGCCGCGCCCCGGGCGCCCCTGGCGGTTTGACTTCCCGTCCCGCCCGCCCGTGCCTATGCTGCGGCGCATGAACGCGGTGGCTTTGATCACTGGTGCCTCTCGCGGCATCGGTCGCGGCATCGCCCTGGCACTGGCACGCCTGGGCTACGATTTGGTTTTGAACTACGCTGGTCGGGCCGACGCGGCCGCGCAAACCGCCGCCGATTGCCGCGTCGCCGCCGAGGCCGCCGGTCGCTCCATCCGCGCCGAGCCCTGCCAGGCCGACATCAGCGTGGCGGCGGATCGGCAGCGCTTGCTGGACTTCACGCGGCAGACCTTTGGACGACTCGACTTGTTGGTCAACAACGCCGGCGTGGCGCCCACCGTGCGCGCCGACATCCTGGAAGCCACCGAGGAGAGCTTCGACCGCGTCCTGGCCATCAACCTCAAAGGGCCGTATTTCCTCACCCAACAGGCCGCCCGCTGGATGATCGAACAGGTTCAAGCGGCTCCACCCGAGGCGCCCAGGCCCAAGATCGTCATCGTCTCCTCGATCTCCGCGTACACCGCCTCGGTAAACCGGGGCGATTACTGCCTCAGCAAGGCCGCGCTGTCGATGATGACGCGGCTGTTCGCGGTGCGGCTCGCCGACCACGGGATCGGCGTTTACGAAATCCGACCCGGGATCGTGGCCACGGACATGACGGCGGGCGTCAAGGAGAAGTACGACCGTCTCATTGCCGAGGGACTGACGCCGATCCGGCGCTGGGGGACCCCGGACGATGTCGGCCGGGCCGTGGCTGCCATCGCCTCCGATCTCTTTCCCTTCAGCACCGGCGAGGTCTTCAACATCGACGGCGGTTTCCATCTGCACCGGCTCTGAACCGCCGCCGCCACTGTTACCAACCCACGCCTATGGCTCTGCGCATCGACTCCAAACTGAACAGTCGTCAACTGGTCCCCGCCATCGAGCGCCTGTTCGAACTTTCGGCGGAAAAAATCCTTTCCCTGGAAAAGACCTGGGCCCCGGAACGGGGCACGCCCGTCTTCACGGTGCGCGGTCGATACACCACCCGGGGGTGGACCGAGTGGACCCAGGGATTTCAATACGGCTCGGCTCTGCTGCAGTTCGATGCCATGGGCGAGGATCGTTTCCTGGAGATCGGCCGGCGCGGCACCTTCCAGCGCATGGCCCCGCATTTGTCGCACATCGGCGTGCACGACCATGGCTTCAACAACATCTCCACCTACGGCCAACTGCTCCGGCTGATGCACGAGGGCAAAATCCCCGAGCAAGCCGAGGAACGGGCCTTCTACGAGCTGGCTCTGAAGGTCAGTGGCGCCATCCAGGCCTCGCGCTGGACACGTCTGGCGGATGGCACGGGCTTCATCCACAGTTTCAACGGGCCGCATTCCTTGTTTGTGGACACCATTCGGTCGCTGCGCGTGCTGGCCGTGGCCCATCAGCTCGGACACGTCCTCATGGGCGAGCAGGACGTGCGGATTTCGTTGCTGCAACGCCTCGTCCACCACGCGTGGAACACCCTGCGCTACAACATCTATTATGGCGAGGGCCGCGATGCCTATGACGTGCCCGGCCGGGTCGCCCACGAAGCCATTTTCAACACCACCAGCGGCCAGTTCCGATGCCCCAACTCTCAACAGGGGTACTCGCCCTTCAGCACCTGGACCCGCGGCCTGGCCTGGGCCCTGCTGGGTTGCGCCGAACAACTGGAGTTCTTCCACGCCGGCGTCCGGGGCAGCGACGAGGACTTCGCCGCCGCCGGCGGTCGCGAAGCCTTCCTGGCTCAACTGCAGCGCGGCGCCCTCGTGACCGCCGACTTTTACCTCGCCCACTGCTGTGCCGACGGCGTTCCAATGTGGGACACGGGCGCCCCGCAACTCCATCGGCTGCCCCCGGACTATCTCGACCGTCCCTCGGATCCCTTCAACCCTTGGGAACCCGTGGACAGCTCCGCTGCCGCCATCGCGGCCCAGGGACTGTTCCGCCTCGGCAACTACCTCTGGGCCCACGGAGAACCCGCACGGGGCCGGCGCTATCGTCAGGCCGCACTAACCATCGCCCGCACGCTGTTCAACGAGCCCTACTTGAGCACCGACCCGCGACACCAGGGCCTGATTCTGCATTCGGTGTATCATCGCCCCAACGGCTGGGATTACGTAGCCCCGGGACAGAAGGTGCCCAACGGGGAAAGCTCCATGTGGGGCGATTACCACGCCCGGGAATTGGCGCTGCTGATCCTGCGGGAGGCCCGTGGCGAGGTCTATCCCACCTTTTTCAGCGGCGTAAGACACGACTGAGCAGGTCCCCGGGCACGAGGTTGGAGAAAAGGGCGGGACGGAGGATCTCTCCGCCCTCGCCGCGCAGGCCCGCAGGCGCACAGCCTGGCCACACAAGGCCCCCTGGCCGGGGGGTTTCCCGACCGACAGGGTCAGTACTCGCGGCCCCGGAGGCGCCCCGGCATGGGCACCGGGTAGCGCCCGTCCGGACCCGGCTGCAGCGGCGCCGGCGACTCCGCCGTCAACCGGTCCAGCCCCGGCGCCATCTCATGCTCGCAGTTGAGCATCTCCTCCAGCGTCACCTCCTGCCCCGTGTGCGCCGCCATCCGCCCCATCGACGTCACCACACTGGCCATCACCCCCCGCTCCAGCTCGTTGTACGGC
>JAOADM010000231.1 GCA_026417315.1 Limisphaera sp. | reverse complement strand
GAGGATGGTCGAATGCCGCGCACGCAGCATCGCCCGTTGCCTTCCGGCTGGATGCAACCGCGCACGGCCTTCGGCGTGGGAACGGGACTGGCAGCGGTCGGCCTCGGATACCTGGCGTGGACGTGCAACGGACTGTCCGCACTCCTGGGGGCGGTGACGTTGGGCTCTTATCTGCTTCTGTACACCCCCTTGAAACGCAGGGTTTGGTGGAACACCTGGGTGGGCGCCATCCCGGGCGCGCTGCCCCCGGTGATCGGCTGGGCCGCTGCGCGAGGCAGCCTCGATGCCGGCGCCTGGGCGCTCTTCGGGATCGTGGCGTGCTGGCAGATGCCCCACTTCTTCGGCATCGCTTGGATGTACCGGGACGATTATGCGCGGGCCGGCTTCCGGATGTTACCCCAGTTCGATCCCACCGGGATCCGCACCGGCCGCCAGGCGGTGGGGTGGACGCTGCTGTTGTTGCCTGTGAGTGGATTGCCCTGGTACCTGGGCCTCACGGGAGATTTGTATCTTGGGGCCGCGGCGGTTCTGGGGTTGGCGTACCTTGGCGCGGCGTTGCAACTGGCCCGGCAACGAACCGACCGGGCGGCCCGGCGACTCTTTTTGGCGTCCATTCTCTATCTGCCCGTGTTGCTGGTGTTCCTGGTCCTGGACAAGGTGCGATGGACGCCCTGAGGTGCCGCGCAGTGGAACACGGATACGACCATGCAAGCGACCAGTACCGTTCTCCCTCACCTGAAACACGCGGAGCACAGTGAAGCTCCCGGTGGTTTTTGGCGTACCTACGTCTTCTCCACGGACCACAAGGTCATCGGCATCCAGTACGGCCTGACCGCCTTGTGTTTCCTGTTGCTCGGGTTTTTCCTCATCCTGACCATGCGCTGGCAGATCGCCCACCCGGGCGAGCCGGTGCCCGTGGTGGGCTGGTTCCTCGAAAAGGTGCTGGGCAGCCCGGCCAGCAAGGGGGTGATGTCCCCCGACCTCTACAACATGTTCGGTGCCATGCATGGCACGATCATGGTGTTCCTGGCGATCGTGCCGCTGGCGGTGGGGGCCTTCGGCAACTACCTGATCCCGCTCATGATCGGCGCCAACGACATGGCCTTCCCGCGCCTCAATATGATGAGCTATCAGCTCTACTTCTTGGGGGGCGTCGTGATGCTGGCCAGCTTCTTGATCCCGGGCGGGGCCGCTCAGGCGGGCTGGACCTCCTACTCGCCGCTGGCCACGGTGATCCCGACCGACGGTCAAACGTTCTGGCTCATCGGGATGATCCTGTTGATTACCTCCTCGCTGTTGGGCTCGGTGAACATCATTACCACGATCGTCCAGCTGCGGGCCCCGGGCATGACCTGGATGCGCCTTCCGTTCTTTGTCTGGGCCCAGCTGGTTGCCTCGTTCCTGTTGTTGCTGGCGTTTCCCCCCTTGGAAGCCGCCGGGATCCTGCAGCTGATGGACAAGGTGGCGGGGACGAGCTTTTTCCTGCCCACCGGTCTGGCGGTGGGCGGGGCCACGGCCAACATCAGCGGCGGGGGCAGCCCCTTGCTCTGGCAGCATCTGTTTTGGTTCCTGGCGCATCCGGAGGTGTACGTGCTGATTCTGCCTGCATTGGGCATTGTGGCGGAGATCCTGTCCAATAACATTCGCAAGCCCTTGTGGGGTTACCGGACCATGGTCTACGCCGTTCTGACCCTGGGCTTCCTGTCCTTTCTCGTGTGGGCACATCACATGTACCTGACCGGCATGGGAACGAGGATTTCGACCTTCTTCCAGACCACAACCATCATCATTTCCATTCCGTCGGTCATCCTGTTGACCTGCCTGCTGATCTCGCTGTGGGGCGGGAGCATCCGGATCAATACGCCGATGTTGTTTGCCCTGGCCTTTCTGCCGATGTTCGGGATCGGCGGGTTGACGGGCCTGCCCCTGGGCTTTGCCGCCAGTGACATCCAGTTGCACGATACCTACTACGTCATCGGCCACTTCCACTATGTGGTGGCTCCGGGGACCATCTTTGCCCTGTTTGCGGGCATTTATTACTGGTTCCCGAAACTCACTGGGCGGCGGATGAACGAGTTCTGGGGGCGGGTGCATTTCTGGTGTTCGTTGTTGTTCATGAACGCGGTGTTCATGCCGATGTTCGCCCAGGGGTTTGCCGGGATGCTGCGGCGCATGTCGGACGGCGGCTTGAGTTACTCGACGCGGGTGGCCCCGGGCGTGGAGGGCACGTTGAGCGACTTCATTTTGGGACTGAACAATTACATCTTGTGGGCGGCGGTTGGCCTGGGGCTGGCGCAGATTCCGTTCATTGTGAATCTGTTCCGGAGCATTTGGCGGGGCGAACCCGTGCGGGACGACAATCCCTGGCAGAGCACCACGCTGGAGTGGCAGACACCCACGCCACCGCCGCACGGCAACTTCCTGCGGCCGCCGAGTGTGCATCGCTGGGCGTACGCGTACGGGCCCCGGGCGGACGGCACGGATTACCTGCCGCAGAGCGTTCCGGAGTCGGCCTTGTCGGGTCAGGCAACTCGTTCCTGAGATTGGGGCATTGATCCATGGAAATCGCTTACACCGTTCAACCGCGGCCCGACACGGGCGTGTACAACGCCAAGTTGGGCATGTGGCTGTTTCTGGCCTCCGAGGTGATGTTGTTCGGAGGGCTGTTTTCGGCGTACGTGTTTTTGCGCATGGGCGCTCCGCCGGACACCTGGCCGCACGGCTGGTTGAGTGTCCCGCTGGGCACCTTGAACACGCTGCTGCTGGCGGCCTCGGCGGTGACGACCCTGTTGGCCTGGGCCGCCTGCAAGGCCCGACGGTTCGACCGGTTCAAGCTGCATCTGGGCCTGACCCTGATCCTGGGCACGATCTTCCTCGGCATCAAAGGCTACGAGTATCGCGACAAGTGGTTGCATTATGAGGTGCAGTTGAAGGATGGCCGGATTGCGGACGGTCACCTGGTCCGGGCTCGAACCACGGCGGAAACCGTTGTCCTGCACGGACGGTATGTGGCGGACCGCCGGGAACTGCTGGATGGACGTCGGAAGCACGGTCCGCACGAGGAACTGGTCATCCCTCGGGACCAAATCGTGCGGATGCAGAATTACGCGCCCCGCCACAACACGTTCATGGCGATTTATTTCGCCCTGACCGGCTTGCACGGCCTGCACGTGCTCGGGGGCCTGGTGGTGTTTGCCTACCTCTGGGGGCCGGGAAGCCGGCTGTGGCATGTGGACCCCGAGCATTTCACCAACCGGGTGGAAGTGGCGGGCTTGTTTTGGCACTTCGTGGATTTGGTGTGGATTTTCCTGTTCCCAGTGTTGTACCTGACCTGAACCCATGAAAGAGGCCCTGTCGAAAGAAGATGTGTATCGAGCCGCGGTGGTGCGGTGTCGAACCGTGTTGCTGGTGGTGGCTGCGGTCACGCTGTGCATGGTGGGCGCCGCCTATGCGCCCCTGGCAGAGCCCGGCCTGCGGACGGGCCTGATCCTGGCCGCGGCGGGTTTCAACGCGTTCCTCGTGGCGGGGCACCTGATGCACCTGCTCCAGGAGCGGAATGTCATCTACTCGCTGCTGGCCTTCACGGTCTTGTTTTTTGCGGCATTGATGGGACTTTGCATCTGGGCGCACGGCGACACGCCCGCCCCCGGAGGCGTCTGAAAGGTGCCTATGTCGTTGAAGACGGTGCATGTGGTGTTTGTGAGCCTGTTGAGCGTGCTCTGCTTCGGCACCGCTGCGTGGCTCTTGGCGCAGGCGTTCGGGGAGGGCGGGCAGCGGTCAGATTTATGGCTGGGATTGGCGAGTGGCATGGGCGGGATCGTCGTGGTGGTGTACGGGGTCTGGTTCCTGCGCAAGCTGAAGTCGGCAGCCTATCTATGAGCCCGAGCATGCGTGTGGAGAAGAGTCGGGGGGCAAAGGCCAGGGTCGGTACGGCGATGCTGGCCGGGTTGGCGCCCTGGTCGGGAATGGCTTGTGCCGTCTGTTACGGGGACCCGGGGGCACCGGCCTCGCGGGGGCTGGCCTGGGCGGTGGTGGCCCTGGTGGGCGTGGTGGCCCTGGTGTTGACCGGCGTGGTGGCATTTTTCGTTCACGCGGTGCGACAGGAACAACGAAAAGCCGGAGCGGTTACCGGCCGGGGGAACGTGGAGGTGCAACGATGACCAGGTGGTTGGGAATCCCAGAGGTGGCTTCGGCTCACGGGGTGGCCATTGACCGGTTCATCAGTTATGTGCACTGGCTCATGGCGATCCTGTTCGTGGGCTGGTTGATTTACTTCGTTTACGTGGTGTGGCGTTTTCACCAGCGGCGTCAGCCCCGGTCCGCGCCCGAGGGTCTGCGGAGCCATGTCTCCACCTATGCGGAGGTGGCCGTGGCCACGGTCGAGGGGTTGTTGCTGGTGTTCCTGGCGGTGCCGATCTGGGCGCGGGCGGTGGAGTCGTTTCCCTCCGAGAAAGAGTCCACGGTGGTGCAGGTGGTGGCGCAACAGTTCAACTGGAACTTTCGTTATCCCGGCCCGGACGGACAGTTTGGCCGGCAGGACATGAGGCTGGTGAACGAGACCAACATCTTTGGCGTGGACCCATCCGACCCGGCCGGTCAGGACGACGTGGTGGTGTTGAACGAGATGCATGTGCCGGTGGGCAAACCGGTCATTGCCTACATCAGCTCCAAGGACGTCATCCATTCGTTCAAGATTCCCTCGATGCGCCTCACCCAGGATGCGATTCCCGGGATGCGGGTGCCGGTGCATTTCACGCCGACGCGGGAGGGACGGTTCCGCATCTACTGCGCACAACTGTGTGGCAACGGTCATGCCGCCATGGCGCAGGGGGTGCTTGTCGTGGAAAAGCCGGAAGCCTTCGAACAGTGGCTGGGCTCGCGGTCCGGAGGCTCGGTAAGTTACGAATAACGTCGGCTGGTCACGGGAGATTCTCCCTGGTCATCCGAAGACTCGTTGTGCCAGCCGGGACTGGCCCACTTCCCGGACTGGATCCTTGATCTCGGGAAGGACTTCGGCAGGCATTCGGAGGACTTTCCACCTGGGATGCCGGCGGTCCGGTGGACGGGGCCCGGGGAGGAGCTCCGGGCCTCACGGACGCGGAGCCGGGGCTCGCGCGGTTGGCGGGCGGGCAGCGCTGGTGCAGGCCCGAACCGGGATCGCCCGACCGGGCTTCCACCGGGCACGTGGAGGCTTCTATGCGAAGGGGCGGGCGCATTTCCGTCATTCAGCCCCGGGTTCACGGATCCAAGAGAACTGCCGTTTCTCCTCGGCTTTTTCCTGCCGGGGGTGCCCGGAATTCCGCCGAGGGTCCGGGGGTACCCAGAAGCGAGATGCGCCGCGGTAGGGCGCAACCGCTTTCGCTGCGTTGACCTGCCTTTCGAGGGCCTGATAGGGTGCGTTTATGAAGTCCGATCCCCAACGTCCCCATGCCCGGCGCTGGCTGAAGCGCTTCCTGAGTCTCGTTGCAGTGGCCCTCTGCGTCCTGGTGGCCGGCGTGACCCTTCGAGCCCTGGTCGCGTTCCGAGATCGCAGCCCGGGATACGAACTGGCCCTGGTCCTCCCCCAGGAGAGGTCCGAGGGTGTTGTACTG
>JAOADM010000022.1:9710-29439 GCA_026417315.1 Limisphaera sp. | reverse complement strand
TTCAAGGCCATGCCCAGCGAGCCCCCCAACAGGCCCACCCCGATCAGGCTGACTCTCTTCCATTGCACGCCCGCAAGTTAGAAAAAGCCCGGCTGCCGAAAAAAGCAAAACCCGCACCCCTGCGCAGGCCCCTGCCGCCGCGCAAGCCCCGTCCGGTGATCCCGCAGGTCCGGCGTCCCCGGTCCGCGCGAGCTTCGCGCCGTGCCGTTTGCGCGCCGCGCCACTTTGACTGGATTTTTCGGCCGGCGGATCCATAGTTGCAGCGGTATGAAGCTGGTTCTGTCGACACACAACCTCACCCTCACCGAGGCGATCGAAAACCATGTCATCAGCAAACTCGAAAAACTCGCCCGCCTCCAACAACGTGCCGTGGAGGCCCGCGTCCTGCTCGAACGCGACCACGCCCGGGCCCAGGAGCAGCAGTTCATCTGTTCGATCCGACTCGGTGTGCGGGGCCCCGACCTGTTCGCCGAGGATTGTGAGAGCGACCTGTACGCCGCCATCGACAAGGTGATCAAAAAACTCGAGCAGCAGATTCGCACCCGGCACAACAAACAGAAGGCCCGCAAACACAAACAAGCCGCCGAGACGAAGCGCCGCCGCCAAGAGGCTGCCCTGTAATGGCGCCCCGGTACTCGCGCGGTCCGACCCGTTTCCGTGGACGGGGGAAAGCCGAGCCCACGGTCCCGCTCCACGGCCGTGCTGCCGGCGGTTCGCTGGTTCGACACGCAAAGCGAGTCCTGCTCTGGCGTTGCCGTTTGTGACGCAGGTGCCCCCCGTCCAACTCAACTCGGCTTGGAGATCCCCCGGCCCCTGACCTGCCCGGCTTCCCGACCCATGATCGTGCGTGCGGCATGGATCCTGACCATGGCCGGCCCGCCCCTGGCCGACGGCGCCATCCGCATCCGCGACGGTTGCATCGAACAAGTCGCACCGTGGAAAGCGATGCGGCGCACCGCCCGCGAAACGGTCATCGACCTCGGTCAGGCTCTCGTGCTTCCGGGTCTCCTCAATGCCCATTGCCATCTCGATTACACCGACATGGCCGGGATGCTGCCTCCGCAGCGGCAGTTTACCGACTGGATCAAATTGATCACCTCGGCCAAGGCAGAGTGGAGCCTGGACGATTTCCGACGCTCCTGGCTCCACGGAGCCGCCATGCTCCTGCGCAGCGGCACGACCACCGTCGCGGACGTCGAAGCCATCCCCGACCTGTTGCCCGATTGCTGGGCCCGCACCCCGCTGCGGATCTTCTCCTTCTTGGAAATGACGGGCATTCGTGCCCGCAAAGAACCCCGCCAGGTCCTGGCCGAGGCCGAAGCCGTCCTGCATCGCCTCCCCCAGGGCCGTTGCCGGGCGGGTCTCTCGCCCCACGCCCCTTATTCCACGCGGCCGGCCCTCCTGACCCTGGTGGCCAACCGGGCGCGAAGCCACGGACTGCGGGTCACCATCCACGTGGCCGAGTCGGAGGAGGAGTATCAAATGTTCCGCCACGCGCGCGGGCCCATGTTCGACTGGTTGCTCCGCAACGAACGCGACATGAGCGACTGTGGCGGCATTACGCCGGTGCAACATCTGCACCGGACCGGCCTGCTGGGCCCTCACCTCCTCGCCGTTCACGCCAACTATCTTGGCCCCGGCGACGCTTCCCTCCTGGCCCGACACAGCGTCACGGTGGTGCACTGCCCGCGCAGCCATCGTTACTTCGGTCACCGACCCTTCCCCTGGCGCCGGCTTCTCCGTGCCGGCGTCAACCTTTGCCTCGGCACCGACAGCCTGGCCACGGTGCTGAAGCAGGGGCGGCACCCCCCGGAGCTGAGCCTGTTCGAGGAACTCCACGAGGTGCGAACCCGCCAGCCCTGGCTGGGCCCCCAACGCCTCTTGCGCATGGTCACCGTCAATCCTGCGCGGGCCCTGGGTTTGGAGGGACAAGCCGGACAGATCATCCCCGGGGCGTGGGCGGACCTGACTGCGTTGCCGGCGGCCGGCGTGCGATTCGCCCGCGATGCCTGGCACGCCGCCGTCGAACACCGGGGGCCGGTCCTGGCTGCGTTCATTGCCGGGATTCAGGTTTGGCCCGCCGCCGACCCGGTGCCCTCCAGGTCCCCCCTCACACTTTCATGAGCGCGGCATGGGAACAGGAACTGGACGCGGAGCTGACCCGGCTGCAACAGCAGGGTTTGCTGCGCCAGTTGCAACCCGTCGCCGGAACGGACGGCCGCCGCCTTGAAATCGAGGGACACTCCTTCGTGAACTTTGCGTCCAACGATTACCTTGCGCTGGCCCGCCACCCGGCTCTGCAGGAAGCCGCCGTTCGCGCACTCCGACAGTGGGGTGCCGGCAGCACCGCGTCGCGATTGGTCTGTGGCTCCCTCCGGATTCATCATGACCTGGAGGCGCGACTGGCCGCCTTCAAGGGCACCGCAGCGGCGCTGAGCTTCGCCTCCGGTTATGCCACGGCGCTCGGCACCATCCCCGCCCTGGTGGAACGCGGGGATTTCGTGTTGCTGGACCGACTGGCCCATGCGTGCCTGGTGGACGGCGCCCGGCTTTCGGGTGCCACGCTGCGCGTTTTTCGCCACAATGACCTCGACGACCTCGATCGATTGCTCCGCTGGGCCGATGCGCAGCGCTCCGCCGCAGCCTCCAGGCCGCGGCCTCCCCGCGTTCTTGTGATCACGGAATCCGTGTTCAGTATGGATGGCGACCGGGCGCCGTTGCGCGCCATCGTCGAGTTGAAAGACCGCTACGGGGCCTGGCTCATGGTGGACGAAGCCCATGCCACCGGCCTGTTCGGCCCCCGGGGAGAGGGCTTGATTGCTGCCGAGGGACTGACGGATCGCGTCGAGGTTCAGATGGGCACCTTGGGCAAAGCGCTCGGCAGTGCGGGCGGGTTCATCGCCGGTTCCGCGCGCCTCATCCACTGGCTCGTCCAGCGCGCCCGCAGTTTCATGTTCAGCACCGCGCCCCCTCCAGCCCAGGCCGCCGCCGCCCTCGCGGCCCTGGAGCTGCTGCAAACACCCGAAGGCGCCCAACGCCGGGATCGGCTGTGGCACAACGTGCACACTGCCGCGGCCCCGTTGCCGGACGGCTCGTCACCGTGGCCGGGGCTCGTGGTTCCCCCGCCAAGCGCCATCCTGCCCCGGATTCTCGGCTCCAACGACGCTGCCCTCCGCTGCGCGCAAGCAGCCCGCCAGGCCGGCCTCTTCATCCCCGCCATTCGATATCCAGCCGTCAGCCGCGGTACCGCACGCCTTCGCATCACCATCACCGCCGCGCACCAACCGGAGGACCTGGCCCGCTTGCGGTCGTTTCTGGCAACCCTCACGACGGCGTCTCGGGACAACGACGCAGCCTGACCGAGTTTCACGCGGACACCATGCACCCACTCGCCCGACTCGATCACCAGTACGTCTGGCATCCCTTCACCCAGATGCGCGACTGGTTGCGCCAGGAACCGATCGTCATTGTCGCGGGCCGGGGACCCTGGCTGCGCGACGTCCACGGGCGCGAATACCTCGATGCCAACGCTTCCATCTGGACCAACCTGCACGGGCACAATCACCCGCGCCTCAATGCCGCCCTGATCCGACAGTTGCGAAAAATCGCCCACAGCTCCGCCCTCGGCCTGGCCAACGAACCCGCGTCCCTGTTGGCGGCCGAACTGGTCCGCGCCGCACACATGCCCGGTTCCGGTGTGCGCCCCTCACACCAGCGCCTCAGCAAGGTGTTCTATTCCGACGACGGGTCCACTGCATTGGAAGTGGCTCTCAAACTCGCCTACGAATTCACCCGGCGCACCCGCGGTCCCGCTTCGCGCCCCCGATTTCTTTCCCTCCAGGGCGCCTACCACGGCGACACCCTGGGGGCGGTGGCCCTGGGGCACATTCCCCTTTTCCACCAGACCTGGCGCGGCCTGCTGTTCAAAACGGACACCGTCATGGCCCCGTACTGTTACCGCTGCCCGTACAACCGTGCCCGTCCGGAACGCGCCGATGCACGGCTGTACCGGCAGTGCCGATGGGAATGCATTGAGGTGGTCGCGCGGCAACTCGAACGACAACGCCGGATGCGGGGCGAACCGTACGCCGCCTTTGTCGTCGAGCCCCTCATCCAGGGCGCCGCCGGCATGATTCCCCAGCCTCAAGGTTGGCTGGCCCGCGTCGCCGAGCTCCTCCGCCTGCACAACACGTTGCTCATCGCCGACGAAGTGATGACCGGGTTCGGCCGGGTCGGCCTCCCGCTTCCCCCGCCCCGTCAACCCGACCGCGCTCCCTTGTTTGCCTGCCAACTCGAAAATGTCAGTCCCGATTTTCTCTGTCTGGCCAAGGGTCTGACCGGAGGGTACCTCCCCCTGGCTGCAACCCTCACCACCCGCGAGGTCTTCGATGCCTTCCTGGGCCGTTACGAGGAATTCAAAACCTTTTTTCACGGCCACAGCTACACCGCCAACCAACTCGGCACCGCTACGGCCCTGGAAAACCTGCGCTTGCTGCGCACCCGGGCCTCCTTGCGCGCCCGACTCCGACTTCAACAAGCCCTGGCCGAAACCCTGCCGGTGCTCTGGGACATCCCTCAAGTGGGCGACATCCGCCAGGTCGGGCTGGTGGTCGGCATCGAACTCGTGCGCGACTGGACCACGCGCGAGCCGTTCGATCTGCGGGAACAGGCCGGCATTCGCGTCTGCCGTGCCATGGCCCGGCGCGGGGTCCTGACGCGGCCCATCGGCAACGTCATCGTGCTGATGCCTCCGTACTGCACCACCCCCGCCCAGATTCGGAAAATCGTGGAAACCCTGATGCTGGCTTGTGAGGAAACCCTGGGTCGCCCCTCCCGAGCGCGCTCGAAATCTCGGGTCCGGAAACCCTCCATCCGGTAGGCCGATTCAGGTTCTCTCGGGCAGGGCAGGTCCGGAAGGCGGGGGCAAAACTTCCCGCCGGGCCCCCACCGTGTGTACGGGAACTTTTGGGAATCCGCTGGAACTTCCCTACGCCGCGGCGTTGTCTTTGAAGTGCGCGATCTCGATGATTCGGCTCTGACCCGCGCTGCAGTATGCGCGTCGCAAACCCGGGCGGATTCCGCGCGGCCGGGAGGACATCGGGCTGCAGCCGGCCGCCGCTCAGCGCCGACGCACCCACCACCAAACCAGGCCACCACCGAGCACCGTCAATACCAGGGCCAACGTGGACCCGCCGTCCGGCATGCGCACCGGATCCGGTTGGACCCGCGGAACCACGGGAGGCATCGTGGCCACCGGCGGCATGACCGGATCCCTCGTGATGAGTACGAATCGAACGTCGGGACTGCCGAAGTCCCCCTCCGGATCCATCGCCAGTCCAAAATTATTGCCGTTGGCCAGAAAGGTTTGAAAGACCGGCAACAACCCCAGCTCCGCCAGGGACCAGCGCAAAACCTCCGGACGCCGCTCCGATTCGGGCTTGGCATGGGTGCCAATCTCCACCTTGGACGTCCACGTAAGTGCCGCGATGCCCGTGGGACCGGAGGCATCCTTGCGGTACTGGCGCAGGCGGCCACGTGGAAACCGGCCCTCGTCCGGCAGCCAGTTCAACGGGTTCTCCGCACTGTCCAACAGGTAAAACCGCAACAGATTGAACCCGCCCGGCGCGGGCCGGTAGCGGGCTTGCGAAACCACCAGGACGGCATCCTCCACTTGCTCCCCCCGGGCCAGAACAAAGCTGCGCACTCCCCAGGTGAAAAAATTCGTCGCACGCAATTCCCAACGCTCGCCCGGATCCAGGGGCGCGTCGCTGACTCGGAACACGTACTCGGCGGCCCCGACCGAAACCACGGTCGCCGCCCATAGCGAAAACACCGTCGATGTTCCCGCTCCGCTCCGTCCCATCTCACATCCGCGGCACTGTACGCAATCCGTCGCTTTCGTCCAAGCCGCTGATGCTCAGGCTCGAGCTCCACGCGAGATTTCGGCTCCAGGCTCTCGCGCCTTCATTTCTGTGCTCCCTCTTCCAACCCTCTTCATCGGCGAAAAGCGACAACCTTGAAGTGACGAGCAGACTTTCCGGATTCAGATTCCGCATGGCGCTCCCATGCTCGGGCCGGGCTCCTCCGGCCTGCTTCTCAGGCCCGACTAGCTGCGGGAGTTCGCTCGAGCATTGGCCCGCCGGTGCCGAGAGCGACTCCAAAAGCCCGGCCGCCCGGCCCTCCCGTAGAGCGCCACCCCGGTGGGATGACCAGGGTGGCGCTACGGGAGCGGAGCGGACAGCAAACTCAGGCGGAGCGACGACGCCCCCACAGGGTTGCCGTACCCACTCCGAAAGCCAGAAGGGCCAGGGTCGATCCACCGTCGGGCACCCGTTGAGGAGCCGTGTGAATCGTGAACTGCACCCCTTTGTTCCAATAGTGACAGTCCGGATCGAAGCCCAGACCGAAGTTGTTCCCGTTGGCAATGTAGGCCGTCAACTCGTCCAGAAGCCCCAATGTCGCAAAGGAATAGGTCAGCGTGACGACGTCCCCACCCGGCCCGCCGTCGTAATCCGTGTAGGTGGCGATGTGGGTTTTGGCCGTCCAATTCAGAGGAGCGATGTTGTCAATGCCGTTGTCGGTGTCGGAATAGCGCCGAAGTCGTCCCGCTGGCGGCAGGGCCTCGTCCACTCTGCTGTTGTTCGGTTTTTCTGCAGTATCCAACAGGTACATCCGCAACCAGTTGCGGCCGTCGTTTTCAGCGGCTGTCCAGTTGTTGATGTTGGCGATGGTGAGTACCGCGTCGGTGATCACCTCGCCGGTCGGAATCGCAAAACCCTTGAAACCCCAGGTGTACCAGTAGCGATGATCCAGATCCCAAAGATCGTCCGGGTCGCCGTCGCGATCGTTGGGCGCGAAAGTGAAAACGGCCGCTTGCAGGCTGAGAACGCAGCCCAGTGCGGCGAGCGCTATGGTTAGATGTCGGATCATTTTACAGTTTAAGTTGAAAAACGCGTGCCTTTAGCTAGATAGCCGTTTCCATGCCAAAACCTCCGTACCAGTCCCGTCATGCGGGCAATTTTCTTGATTTCCAACATGTTACCGAACATCTGGATCTGCGACCCATGCGAGACCGGATTTAAATCTGTTAACCAAACCGACGTTTTAACGTTAACTGAGACGGGTCGGATGTAAGGAGAAGTTTACGGACTGACGCCGCCTTCGCACCGCCCGCTTCCACCTCCTCTTTTTCCAATCCGGCCGGCAGAAACCAATACCCAACTCCCAAGTCGGTAACCACCGCTGGAAGCCTCCATCTCCCGCCGGACATTTCGGTGCGCCCCGAACGAGTTTCACCATTCTTCCCTTCCCAAGGCAGTTTGCAGCCCCCACCCCCGACCGCAGATCATCCACCACCGACCCCCGATCAGGGTGGTCCGTAGAGCACCGCGGCTTGTTCACACCTCGTCCCCATGTCCATCCGGTACGGTGCCCGGCCTCTTGCACGCCCGAGCCCACTCTAGGACTCTTCGGGCTTGTCAACCTCCCGCCGGATCCTTCCCACGCGGGCGTTGTCCACGCCCCATGCAAGAGCGG
The DNA here is from genome assembly GCA_026417315.1 of Limisphaera sp. GTDB lineage: Bacteria > Verrucomicrobiota > Verrucomicrobiia > Limisphaerales > Limisphaeraceae > Limisphaera. The sequence continues at coordinate 21,903 of JAOADM010000022.1, read as the reverse complement.
GAAACCATCTCCGGGTGCGCCCCTGGGAGAGGGCAACCTCCGGCTTGGACTCGTGCCGGGTTGAAGCCCTCCGCTCTCGACTCGCCTCTCCAACCGCCACCCCGACCCATCCCCGGTTCGTCCATGAATCGACAATTTTCAGTCGGCGGTCCCTCCCTCGACCCGGCCCGTCATCCAGCGGCCCTTCAGCGTCCCGATTCCTGCGGACCGAAAAATCTCCTTGTGCAAGGGCTGTAGCCTGCCTAAAACGCCGGCATGGAAAACACTCAACCAACTTCTGTCCGACCGATCACGCGACGACACTTCATTTTCCTGAGCACACTGGCCGCCGGTGGCGTTGCCCTGAGCAGTTGCGCGCGACCTCGCCCGCGCCGCATCTCGCCCAATGAAAAACTCAACATCGGCGTCGTCGGCGCCGCGGGCAAAGGCGCCAGCGACACCGACCACTGCGCCAGCGAAAACATCGTGGCCCTCTGCGACGTGGACGAAGCCCACGCCGCCGGCCAGATCAAGAAGTACCCCAAGGCGAAGTTCTACCGCGACTGGCGCAAAATGCTGGAGCAGGAGAAGTCCCTGGACGCCGTCATCGTCTCCACGCCGGACCACCTGCATGGCGTGGTGGCCGCTGCTGCCATCCGCCTGGGCAAGCACGTGTACTGCCAGAAGCCGCTCACCCAGACGGTATACGAGGCCCGGCTGCTCCGCCGACTGGCCCGCGAGTACGGCGTGGTCACGCAAATGGGCAACCAGGGCAGCGCCGAAGACGGCCTGCGCCGCGCCGTCGAATGCATTCAAGCCGGCCTGATCGGCCAGGTCCGGGAAGTTCATGTCTGGAGCAACCGCCCCATCTGGCCCCAGGGCATGGGCCGGCCCCCGGGAGAGGATCCGGTCCCGCCCACGCTGGATTGGGACCTGTGGCTCGGCCCGGCGCCCTGGCGCCCGTACAAGCGCGATGTCTATCACCCGTTCAACTGGCGCGGCTGGCAGGACTTCGGCACCGGCGCGCTGGGCGACATGGCCTGTCATACCGCCAACATGCCGTTCCGCGCACTCAAACTCGGCTATCCGACCGAAGTCGAGGCCTGGTCCTCGGGCATGAACAAAGAGTCTTTCCCGCTCAAGTCCCGGATCCGCTTCCAGTTCCCCGCTCGTGAGGGTTTGGCACCGGTCACCTTCTGGTGGTACGACGGCGGCAATCCGTTGCCGGAGAACCCCTATCGGCACGATGGCAACAACAAGCCGCCACGGGAAATCACCGCGGACGTCGAAGCCATGATGGGCACCGTGCCCGGCAGCGGCTGCATCCTCATCGGCGACAAGGGTGTCCTGTTCTCCCCGGACGATTACGGCGCACGATTCTTCGTGAAGCTGAAGGGCGAGAAGGAAATGGTGGACGGGCGGAACCACGAAGCCGTCAAGGCCATTCCCCAAACCATCGAACGGAATCCCTTCCCGGGAGACGCAGACAAACGCCAGCACCTCGAATGGATCGCTGCCTGCAAGGGCGGAAAACGCTGCTACTCGGACTTCGAAATCGCCGCCTACCTCACCGAGATCATTCTGTTGGGGTGCGTCGCCCTTCAGGTGGGCAAACGGCTCGAGTGGGATGGCCCCAACATGCGGGCCAAGAACGCTCCCGAGGCTGCCCAGTACATCAAGCGGCAATACCGCAAGGGTTGGGAAATCTAAAACCCGCGGTCGTTCTGCCGGAATCCCGGCACCGGTGGATTGACGAGTTGCGGGCGGCTCTGGTCCCTCTCCTGTCTCAGACCAGGGCCGCCCGCACCGCTTCGGGAAACACCACCGACACGTCCCCCTCCACGCGCACCGTCACTTCCGGCAGTCCGTCGTGCTCCGTGGGACCGCGGTTCACCACGGCGTAGGGCACTCCGCGTCGGGCCGCCACCAGAGGCACTTCCGCCGCCGGGTAAACTGACAAACTGGATCCCAGCGCGATGACCGCGTCGCACGCCTCCGCCCCGGCCCAAGCCCGTTCCAGATCCTCGCTGCGTAAGTTTTGGCCGAAACTGATCGTTGCGGGCTTCAACCACCCACCGCAAGGGCACTGCGGGGGTCGGCGGGTGCGGCGAAACCATTCGAAGTGGGGCTCGGGCTCCGACCGTTTCCCGCACCGCACGCATTCAATCCAGCGGTTGGTCCCGTGCAACTCCACCAATCGCGCCGGATCCGTTCCGGCCATCTGATGGAGTCCATCGATATTCTGGGTCACCACCAGTAAGACCTTGCCCGCGCGTTCCAGTTCCACCACGGCCCGGTGCGCTGCATTGGGCCGCGCGTCGCGAAAGGCCTCCCAACCTTCGAGCTTGTACTCCCAATGCGCCACACGCGCCTCGTGCGAGCTCAAAAACTCCTGCCAGGTCACCGGCCGGCGCCGCGTCCAGACGCCGCCCGGCCCGCGAAAATCAGGAATTCCGCTCGCGGTGGAGATGCCGGCACCCGTAAACACCAACAGCCGCCGGCTGGCTCGCAGCAATGCCACCAAACGGTCGATCTCTGGTCCCATCCCAGCCGCTGGTACGCCAAAAACCAGATTCCTGCAAGCAGGCCACCGGCTCGCAAACTCGGTCCCGCCCACGGCCGTGCGTCGGCCAACACGACGGGAGACAGACCCCGGACACCGCAGGTCCGGAGCTCCGCAGGCCCTCGGCCTCCCTCGGCGCACGTGTGCGCTCGGTCCCCGCGGAAGATCCACCCGTCAGCGCCAGATCGATCGCAGAGACCAGGCTTCGAGCCGTCGCACGCGCACCGGGCCTCCGGTGGAAAACAGCCCCCACTCAACCGCCTCCGGAGGCGGAAACACCAATGCCGTCAAAACGGCTTCCCCCTCGTTGGCGAAAACCTCCACACAGGATGCATCACACCACACGTGCAGGGTCACGTTGCCGTCCCGAACCCGCAAGGGGGCCTCCATGATCCGGGCAAATGCGGGATGGAACGCGGTCTCTCCGGACCTCCGACGGTCCAGACGCAATCGTCCCGCTGCCGCATCACATTCGATCCGCGTTACGGCCCCGCCCCCGCGATGCACCTCCAGTCCGAACACCCCTGTCCGGGATGCCACCTCGAACTCTGCGATCAGCTCCAGCAACGGCCCCCGCACTTGTGCCTCCCGCGCGAGCGCGTTGGCTTCGTCCACGCTGCAATTGCGGCCCTGCAGGCCGGGCCCGCGCAACCGTTGCAACTCACGCACCGGCTGCTGCATCAGGCGCGGCCCGTCCGCGAGCCATCGCAAGCTCATCTCCCGCGGCAGCGTCATCGCGCCCCGCCACGGCGACGTCGGCACATCTCCCGCATACTCCAGGTTGGCCATCCAGCCCAGCCAGATGCGGCGCCCGTCCTCCGGCGGAATACCCGACCAGGACACCGCAGCGTAGAAGTCGCTTCCGTGGTCTGCCCACAACGCCGGTGGGCGGGCAGATCGGGCCGGCTGATCCGCCAACACAATGTGATCCACATTGACATGCCCCCATCCTCCGGAATGCCGATCCACGATCTCCAGGATCGCCTCCCGCCCTCGCCACGGCCGGACATCCCACCACTTCCATCGCAACCGCTCGGAATTCTCGCCTGTGGCGGTCCGCACCACTTCACCGTCGACCCGCAGATTGAGGCAGGTCTGCCCCTCGTGTGCCCCGCCGCCGATCAAGAAACTCAGGAAATCGTGCGTGATGACAAACGGGGGCGATCGCAGCGTGCCCTGGGCCTGGTCTCCCCCAAGGTACGTGTTCACCAGACCACGGCCCCGAAAGCCCGTCACCGGTTGCTGGTGGGGCAACGTGCCCCGGGCCGGCCCGGACCCGAACGCGGTGCCCGTGGCCGTCCAATCCTGATAGTCCTCGCCTTCGAAGTCCGCCAGCACCCGACCCTCCGGCACAAATTCGGGCTCGGCGGCCGGATAACTCGGATCCAGTCGGAATTCCCGCCCATCGAATCGCCCCGGAAAATACTGGACCCCGGACCCTCCCGAGGGTGCGCCCCCACTGACGCTGACCACCAACACCCACCGTTCCTCGCCCGGTCGACCCTCCACGGGCAACCGAAACAGGTCCGGGCATTCCCAGACCCCGTCCACGCAACCGGCCGGGCCGAAGTCGCTCAAATGTTCCCACTGTCGAAGATCCTTCGACCCGTAGAACCGCACCCGCCTCTGCAGCGGCCAAGCCACCACCATCACCCAGCGCGCCGTCGGTTCGTGCCAGAACACTTTCGGATCGCGAAAGTCCGACTCGCCAATGTCCAGCACCGGGTTGCCCGAATACTTCGTCCAGGTCCGTCCCCTGTCGCGGCTCCAGGCGATGTGCTGGGCCTGCCGCGGGGCGGTTGTGGAATGTCCCGTGTAGATGGCAACCATCGCGGGCTCCCCTTCCCGTCCAAAACCACTGGTATTCCTCTCGTCCACGACCGCGCTGCCGGAAAAGATCATGATGCCGTCCTGCTCGTGGAGGGCCACCGGAAGATGCTCCCAGTGCACCAAATCACGGCTCACAGCGTGGCCCCAGCTCATGTGGCCCCACCGGTCCCCAAACGGATTGTGCTGATAAAACAGATGGTACTCGCCCTGGTGGAAGACCAGTCCGTTGGGGTCGTTCATCCAGTTGCGCACCGGCGTGAAATGATACTGCGGCCGCCATCGTTCCTGGTAGGGCGCCGTATCGTCGGCCCGTACACTCCAACCCCAGCCCGTCAGACCGGCCGTGCCCGCCCACGCCACGGCCAGCGCCCGACGCACCCATGATTCCACGCGGGCTGTTCTGCCTGCCAACTCGCTCCGGTTCATTTCGCCACGGTCGTTTCCCTCGTCGGCCCGGTCTCCGGCCCAATGCCCAGTTGCCGCTGCATCTGCTCCAACGGCACTCCCTTGGTCTCCGGCACCATCCAATGCACCCACAACAACTGCAGCACCATCATGCCGCAGAAAAACGCGAAGATTCCGGCAGGGGGGAGCAGTTCGGCCATCTTGGGAAACACCGTGGTCAACAGCGCGGCAAAGAACCAGTGGGTAAAGCTGCCCAGGGCCTGCCCCTCTGCTCGCTGACGATTGGGAAAGATCTCGGAGATGAAGACCCAAATCACCGCGCCCTGCCCCACCGCATGCGCGGCGATAAAGGCAAAAATGAAGGGTGCCACCCAGCCGAAATGCTGCGTCGCAAATCCCAGAGCCACCACCCCCAGCGAGAGGATGTATCCCACCGATCCGATGTACAGCAGCGTCCGCCGCCCCAGCCGGTCGATCAGCCACAGTCCCACCAGCGTGAATACCAGGTTGGTGAAACCGATGCCGACCGACTGCAACAACGCGGCCTGTCGTTCCAGCCCGGTCCACTCGAAGATCCGCGGCGCGAAATACAGAACGGCATTGATCCCCGAGAGCTGGTTGAAGAAGGCGATCAACACCGCCAGCAGAATCGGTCGGCGCAGGCGCCTCGTCCAGAACCGGTCCCCACGGGAGGCCGGGGGAGACGATGCCTCGATTTCGGCCGCATGCTTCTCCAGTTGCTCCGGCGGGGCATCAGGCTCGATCAGCCGCAGCACCTCCAGACCGCGCTGCCGGTCGCCCCGTCGCACCAACAGCCACCGCGGACTCTCCGGGATCCCGAAGCACAGCACCGTGTACAACAACGCCGGGACCGCCTCCGCGCCCAACATCCACCGCCAGGCGTTTTCTCCCGCGACCCGACCGATGATTGCGTTGGACAAGAACGCGGCCAGGATGCCGAACACGATGTTGAACTGAAACATCCCCGCCAGCCGGCCGCGCCGTGCCGGAGGAGAGATCTCCGCGATGTACAGCGGGGCAGCCACCGTCGAAATCCCCACGCCCAACCCGCCCAAAAACCGCGCCGCGCTGAACGAGTACACCCCGGTGGCCAGGGCCGACCAAACCGCCGACACCAGGTACAGCACACCCACCCCCAGCAGAGTCGCGCGCCGACCAAACCGGTCCGTGGGCCACCCGCCCGCCATCGCCCCCAGGACCGTGCCATACAGGGCCGAACCCATGGCCAACCCGTGTTGACCGGCACTCAATCCCCACAACGCCTGAATCGTCTGCTCCGCCCCCGAAATCACCACGGTGTCGAACCCAAACAAAAAACCGGCCAGCGCGGCCGTCAGCGACCAGAAAAAAATGCGATGGTTCATGCAGCCAGTTTCCGGTTTGCCACTGGTTCGGACCTCGGGGCCGACCACGAATGGCGCGATGCGCGTGGATCGTCGCCCCACGGGCCTCCGGCGCGAGGTCGGCCCGGCGTTCCGTGGCCAGCCGGCTCCACCCACAACAAACCCGTTCCATCATGTCAAGCTTGAGACCTGCCAGTCCCTGTCGATCCGCTTCCTTTCCTGCTCCCTCCGGAACAGGCCTCCGGTCCATGGCCCTGGAAACCCGCTGCGCGATCCCCTCTCAAACCGTTTCCACGACCGGGCCCGCCGTTGCGACGAACCCATGCGGCAAGCCGCCACGGAGCGGCATGCCGATCCAATCGTGCTCGAATCGCCATCCGCCACCGCAGGCCCCGGGTCGCGATCCGGCCCGCCTGTCCCCGTTCTTGTTCGCCCCTTGCCCTCCGAATCGAGGTTGTTGGCCCTGACGAGCCTACTGCCACGCGCACTGTTCGCCTGCAGAAACGGGGGACCCGACGCATCTCAGCTCTCGGACATTCCCGAAAGGCCGGCGGAATCTCTGGCGTTCTCCGCCGATCGAGCCGACAGAAAACAGCATCTCCCTGAGATTTCTTGAATGCGAGGCTCACAAAACGGAAACGCGCCCTCTGTGGTCCCAGGATCACGCGGAGCCATCCACACACCGAAGGCGCACCGATTCGACAGCCCGGGGCAACGCCCCGGGAATTCGCGTCCCCAAACCCCACCGTGCCCTGAAAGGGCGCGAGTCCGTGCTCCCAATCGCGCGGGGGGCATGTGACCGTACCGAGTTCCGCCCCTTCAGGGCGGGGTGAATCGCGGCCCCTCGGTTACCCGGGCGTTGCCCTGGGCTGGTGAATCCTCGCCACGATGGGGCGAACCAGCGGCGCCCCCAAGCTGCCATCCCTTTCCGACTCTTGGTGGGATTTGTGGGTAGGTGGGATTCGTGGGTAGGAATCTCCGTGGGAGTGCTGTAGGGTAGATCGTGTGCAGAGTCGGCAGAAGCAGGACGCCTTGCGCCCCACACTCCCTGTCCGGCGCATTCCGGGTTTTCGACACCACGAAAAGCCCGTGGGAATACCGGGGCTCCTCGGCACGGGAAAGCCGGAAAAAAAGGATCTCATTGGGATTCGTGAATGCGGGACTCGAAAGCTGAAACCCGTCTCCCGAGAACCGCACCGCAAAAATTTAGGTTGACAAATCCAGATCCTTAGCCAAGCTTTTGGGCGAACGAACCCCAAACTCTCAACCCCTATGAAACCGCTCCTGATACCCACGATCGTACTCGCGGGCCTGACCTGTGTCCTGGCCGCGCAACATCAGTTCTCCATCACTCTGGACGCCGCGCAAGCCGGCGGAGGGGGACGCTCCGGCTCGGGTGCCGGCACGCTGACGCTGGACGACGCCCTGAACACCCTCACCTTCAACAACATCGTTTGGAGCGGGCTGTCCGCCAACGCCACGGCAGCTCACATTCATGGGCCGGCGGGCCCCGGAGTGGACGCCGGCGTGATTTACAACCTGGTGCCCACCTACACCCAATCGGGCAGCACGTCCGGGACGATCAGCGGCACACTGCCCCTCGTGGACGGCCAGGCTGGTTTCAGCCTCGCCACGCAACTTTCCCAGCTCCACGGGGGGCTCTGGTACATCAACATCCACAGCACCGCGTTTCCCGGCGGGGAGATCCGGGGCCAGATTGTCCCGGAACCGACCAGCCTGGCCCTGCTGGGACTCGGGCTGGGGTTCGTAACCCGGGCCCTCCGGCTCCGAAGCCGCCAGCCTGCTTCGCCAGTCTGAGCCGCCCGAAACGATAGGTTTCGGGTGTTTTCTCTGGGGCCTCGGCACCATCCTCAGACCCCGGCGGCAGGCCTCGGGGCATCACCGGCAGGCGTTCGTCGCGAGCCGCTTCGAGCGACCTTTGAAACCCGGTAGTCATCAGGTCGTGGCCCTCGAGCCGGGCCGGAACAGAGGCTCGATGGCCTGCAAAGCGGATCTTTTCGTTCCCCGCGAAAGCCCGCCGGTCGGGCCGCGCGGCGGGGGCACCGGATTCCGGTCCAACTCTCCTGCGGGAACTCCGCAACGTCCTCGACACGTGTGACCCGTCGAATTCCCCGCATACCGGAGGTCGGCGGTGCGGCGCCAGGGAAGTGTCCCCCACCGGCGTAACTCATCCCCATGCTCACAGACGGGGCACTCCCCGCCATCGGCTTGCCGCTCCACATTGCGGATTGGAAGGCGCCACCGTTCCCGGCAGCCGGCATTCTGTAAGTCGGGATCCGTACGGAAGAAGAAACGAGGCTCGATCTGTTCCTGAAGCGTCCCTCCGGGCTTCGGTGGCCCGGCCCAAAATCCACCGCAGGGGATGCCGCCTTCAAGCCGCTGGCCCGCGTTGGTGCTCCGAAGGTTCAGTAGAGTGATTGAAAAAGTCCACCTCTCCCCAAATCACCTGCGGCGGTTGTTGATCCGGCAGGGCTGTGTCCCGAAGAAAGAGGTTTTTGGAGTGCCAGCCGGCCCGTCGTTGGAAAAAGTCATTGTGTCCGCAAAAGCCTGCGAAAACCCGCGATCCGTCGAGCGCCGGTTTCGGAAACCCGGCGCCTTGAAAGTGTCTTCAAGCCCACTGCGTGTGCGTCGGCCTCCATTGGCTCGGGCCGATGAACACGTGTACGTCTTGGTCGGTCTCCCGGCCGGGGATTTGGAAGTTGGCCCTCTGATCACCACACCGAGCAGATTCGCCGGTGGATGGTCCTCGCCCGCCCGGTACTTGTCCGGGGCTTTTTCGTATCCGGGTTTTCCCCGGTCGTTGCCGATCCGCGGTCGCAAGCGGGGTAGCTCTGGAGCTTCTTTCCCTCGGTGGCGTTTTCGCCATTTCAGGGCGCCCGGCGACCCGTCCCTGCCGGGAGCTCGTGAGGTGGCAACCTCTCTCCGAACCGCAAAAAACGGCCACTCTTTGGCAATGGATGGCATGCTGTGGATATCAGCTTGGAGGATGGTAGGGCGTGAAAGTCTACGTGTCCTTCTGGCAGCCGCCCGCCGTCCTCTTTTCGTTTTGCCGCACGGTTCGCGGCCTCCTCGGATGGAGCGTGGTCCTGGCGTCAATCACTGGCGCGAGCGCCTACCCGTTCTCAGACAGTTTTGAGAGTGGTCTGGGCCAATGGAACACAGAGGGTCCGTGGGGACTTACCTCGACGCGTTTTGCCTCGCCCACCCACGCAGTTACGGACAGTCCCGGCGCCTTCTACACCAATCGCACCGATGCCGCACTGACCCTGGCCGGTTCCCTCGATCTGACAAGTGCGGTCAGGCCCGCGCTCGGCTTCTTGCATCAGCACGCCCTCGAACCCGGCTATGACTTCGGCCGGGTGGAAATCTCCACCGACGGTGGCGTGACATGGGTGGCCACCCCGTTGGGGGCCTACACCGGTCATCTCTCCACCATGACCCGCGAACAGATCGATCTGACGCCTTTTGCCGGCCTGAGCAATGTGCGCCTCCGCTTTCGGCTGGTGACCGACGGTTCCGTGGTGATGGACGGGTGGTATATCGACGATGTGGTGGTGGCCGAAGCCCCTGCACCGGTGACTTTGTCGGCCACGCTGACCAACCGCAATTCCGCCACCCTGGCGTGGACCGCCTCGGTCGAGCCGGATTTCACCGCCTATCGGCTTTACCGGTCGCTGACACCGGGGGTGGACTGGCGCACGGCCCACGTTGTCGCCGAACTGCCCAACAGGGCGGCCACCCATTTCACCGACATCACCCTTGCCCCGAAGACCACCTACTATTACCGGCTCGCGGTGGTGAACGCCAAGGGCCTGCTCGGCCTCGGCAACGAAATCGCCGTCACCACGCATCCGGGCATGGACTACCCCTTCGTGGACAACGGCGAGGCCGAGCCGAACATGTGGATCGCCGATCCACCGTGGTCTTTGAGCGACGAAGACGCTGCGTCACCCACGCGCGCGTGGTCCGACTCGCCCGGCACGAACTATGTCCACGGCATTGGCTCCCAGTCGCTCACGCTGGCCGCGCCCCTGGCCCTGGCCGGGCATGCGGTCTCGCCAGTGCTGTCATTCAATCACAAATACGACTTCGCCGCGGGTGACGCGGGTTACGTCGAGATCTCCCTGAACAACGGTGCCGACTGGACGTCGTTGGGAAGTTTCACCGGCACTTCTTCCAACCAGTGGCGGCGGGCACGTTACAGCCTGGCTGCCCATACCAACGCCGCCGCGGTTTTGCTGAGGTTTCGGATCACCACCGACACCTCGGCCAACGCAGACGGCTGGCATATTGACGACATTTCCGTGGCCGAGTCGCCGGCCGTGGTGCCCGCACCGGTCCTGGACGAGATCACCTCGCACACACTGCGCATAAGCTGGCCCGCCGCCAGCGATCCATTCTTCGCCGCGTACGCCGTGTTTCGTTCCACCACGCCGGGTGTGGGCATCAACTCGACCCTCGCCGCATGGATCACCAATCCGGCGACCACCTCGTTCGTGGACACGAACCTCGCCCTCGATACGCTCTACTACTACCGCGTTTACGTGGTGAACGCGTTCGGCGCTTTTTCTCCCGACAGCCCCGCCGAGAGCAGTGCCCGCACGCTGAACCATCCGCTGCCGTTCCGCGACGGTTTCGAAGGCGCACTCCTCGGCTGGACTCTGACCGGCACCTGGGGACGCAACACCAACGAGTCTCACTCTGGTGTGGCCTGCCTCAGCGATTCGCCTGGTTTCAATTATGCAAACAGTTCCGACTCCATAGCCCAAACAGCGGTGAATTTGACGGGCAGTCGCTGGCCGGTGTTGCGGTTTTGGGATCGGTTTCGGCTGGCTGACAACGACTGGGCCCGGGTGGAGGTTTCGACCGATGGGAGCAGTTGGACTGCGGTGTACGGGGCGGCGGGGGTGCAGGCGCAGTGGCGGGAGCAGCGGATTGACCTGTCGCCGTGGAAGAACCAGAGCAACTTGCGCATCCGGTTTCATTTGTGGAGCGACGGTGGTGGCACCGAGGACGGCTGGAGCATTGACGATCTGGCGGTCGAGGAGCACGCGTCGGGGGCGGTGGGCCTGCCGTTTCAGGAGACTTTCGAGTCGGGTTTGGATCGGTGGCTGGCGGCCTCCTGGGCTGTGGACACCAACGGGCCGCAGGGGGGCGGTTTTGCGGTGCGGGACACGCCGGCGGGGCGTCTGAATCCGGACACGCGGTATGAGTTGGGGCTGGGCGGGGAGTTGGATTTGAGGGGGGCGGTCAATCCGCAGTTGGTGTTCTGGGTGCGGGGGCAGTTGGCGTATCGGACGCGTTTCCGGGTGCAGTGTTCCAGCGACGGCGGGCTCAACTGGGGGGATTTCTACGGCCTGAACCACGACTGGAATGCGGACTGGACGCGGGTGCAGGTGAGCCTGCAGAGTCTGACCAACCGGCTGGTGCGACTGCGGTTTGTGACCTGGAGCGAGTGGGGCAGCGCCCCCGCCCAGGATCTTTGGATCGACAACGTGGTCCTGCAGGAGATGCCCCCGCCGGTGAGCCTGCAGGTGCTGACGCCGGGGCTGCGCTCGGTGGAGCTGGAATGGACGGCCTCGACGCTGGGGCCGGCGTTCAAGCGCTACGAGGTGTATCGGTCCACCGGTCCGAACGTGGAGCTGACGCACACGCGCATTGGGGTGGTTACCAATGCGGCGGTGACCCGGCTGACCGACACGGGGCTGTCGATCGGGGCGACGTATTACTATCGGGTCTTTGTGGTGGACACCAACGAGGTGTTCAGTCCGTCCAACGAGCGGTCGGTTACGACCGTGCCGGTGGGGCTGCCGCTGAGCGACCCGTTGGAGACGACCGACCAGTGGGTGACCACCGGCAGTTGGGGCATTGCCGAGGGGGGGCGCAGCGGGAGGTGTTTGAGCGACTCTCCCACAGGCGATTACGGCAACAGTACCGACACTTATGCGTTGACGGCGGTGAATTTGACGGGCAGTCGCTGGCCGGTGTTGCGGTTTTGGGATCGGTTTCGGCTGGCTGACAACGACTGGGC
>JAOADM010000022.1:0-9700 GCA_026417315.1 Limisphaera sp. | reverse complement strand
GCGGTGAATTTGACGGGCAGTCGCTGGCCGGTGTTGCGGTTTTGGGATCGGTTTCGGCTGGCTGACAACGACTGGGCCCGGGTGGAGGTTTCGACCGATGGGAGCAGTTGGACTGCGGTGTACGGGGCGGCGGGGGTGCAGGCGCAGTGGCGGGAGCAGCGGATTGACCTGTCGCCGTGGAAGAACCAGAGCAACTTGCGCATCCGGTTTCATTTGTGGAGCGACGGTGGTGGCACCGAGGACGGCTGGAGCATTGACGATCTGGCGGTCGAGGAGCACGCGTCGGGGGCGGTGGGCCTGCCGTTTCAGGAGACTTTCGAGTCGGGTTTGGATCGGTGGCTGGCGGCCTCCTGGGCTGTGGACACCAACGGGCCGCAGGGGGGCGGTTTTGCGGTGCGGGACACGCCGGCGGGGCGTCTGAATCCGGACACGCGGTATGAGTTGGGGCTGGGCGGGGAGTTGGATTTGAGGGGGGCGGTCAATCCGCAGTTGGTGNTCTGGGTGCGGGGGCAGTTGGCGTATCGGACGCGTTTCCGGGTGCAGTGTTCCAGCGATGGCGGGCTCAACTGGGGGGATTTCTACGGCCTGAACCACGACTGGAATGCGGACTGGACGCGGGTGCAGGTGAGCCTGCAGAGCCTGACCAACCGGCTGGTGCGACTGCGGTTTGTGACCTGGAGCGAGTGGGGCAGCGCCCCCGCCCAGGATCTTTGGGTGGATAACATCTCCATCGAAGAGCCCCCTGCACCGGTTCTGCTGATGGAACCGGTCGATATCACGCCCGCCTCCCTCCGCTTGACCTGGAGCGAGAGCGCCATTCCGAACTTTAAGGCCTATCGGGTCTATCGCAGCGAAACCCCCGACGTCACGGAAGAGTCCACGCTGGTGTCCGTGATTGCCAACCGCACGACAACCACGTTCACGGACACAGGCCTGATGGCACGCAAGACGTATTACTACCGGGTCTATGTTTACAACCAGGACGACACCAGCAACGGCTCGAATTTGGCCTCGGCCATGACGGATGGCGTGAGGCTGCCTTTGGTGGAACACTTCGAAACCACCCAGCCGGGGTGGACGTTCACCGGCACGTGGACACCCTGGCCGGGCGCGGGCCGCAACGGCACCTGGGGGTTGGTGGACTCCCCGTCGGATTATCCCAACAACGCTTCGCACTATGCCCAGCTGGCGGCGGACCTGCGCGGGATGGAATGGCCGGTGCTGCGGTTCTGGGACCGGCATGTCTTTGCGAACAACGATTGGGGGCGCCTCTTCGTCTCCGGCGATGGGGGAACAACCTGGACGTGTGTCTATGGGGTTTCCTCGGTGCGCACGGAGTGGGCGGAACAAAGCATCGACCTGTCGGCCTGGAAGCACTCCGGCCAGGTCTGGCTGCGGTTTCAGGTCCACACCGACGGCAGCACACAGGATGACGGTTGGGCCATCGACGACCTCTCCCTGGTCGAGCACACCCCGGACCCAGCGGTCTATCCGTTCTTCGAGGATTTCGAAACCGGGCTCGACCACTGGTTGCACTCGTCCTGGACCGTGGATACCAACCTCCCGTTTGCCGGTCGGTTCGCCGTGCGCGACACCCTGCCGCCACGAATCCCCCCGGACGCACAGCTGGGGTTGGTGCTCAATCGTGAGTTGAATCTCAGCAACGCGGTGGATCCGGTGCTGACCTTCCACGTGCGCGGCCAGCTCCAGCACCGCACCCGGTTCCGCGCCCAGGTCTCGACGGATCGCGGGGCGAGTTGGCGCGATCTGGTCGGACTGAACCACGACTGGAATCAACCCTGGACGCGCCTGCAGGTGCCCCTGACCGATTACGCGAACCGCTCCATCCGCCTTCGATTCCTCGTATGGAGCGAGTGGAGCACGGCACCGGATCAGGACCTGTTCCTCGACAACATCGGTGTTGGCGAACCCGCGCCCGGCGCGCCCACGCTGGCGGCCCCTGCCAACTCCAGCATCGTGGGCGTCGCGCGCCCCACGCTGGTCGTGACCAACGCAATCGATTATCAGGGTGACCCGCTGAGCTACCGCTTCGAAGTTTATGCCGATCCGGCATTGACCACGCCGGTGGCCCAGGTGCCGGCCGTGGCGTCCGGCCCGACCACGACCGCGTGGACCGTGGACATCGATTTGCCCAACAACGCCCAGTACTGGTGGCGTTGCCGGGCCACCGACGGCACGAACCTCGGCCCCTGGATGGCCACCGCCACGTTCTTTGTCAACGAAACCAATCGACCACCGCTGGCGCCGGTCATCGCAGGACCGCCGGTGGGCCTGGTGCTCACGAATCTCGACGTCTTGCTGCTGTGGTGGCCGTCGGCCGGCGATCCCGATGAAGGCGACCGGGTGGTGTCGTACCACCTGCAGGTGGCCGACCATCCGTCCTTTGTGTCGCCCGCGATCAACGTCACCGACATCCCGGCCGTTGACCTGCCCCCCGGCACCAACTGGGTGCTCAGCCTTCCCCTCAACGCTCTGCCCGGCGCGCAGAATCTCGTTTGGCGCACGCTTTATTACTGGCGCATCCGCGCGCAGGACCAACGCGGTTTGAGCTCGGCGTGGTCGGCGGTGGGGCCGTTACAGTACGGCCCACCTGCGCCGCGCGCCGCCACCCTGACGGGTCTGCGCTCGGGACCGGGCGGCCAACTGACGCTGGAATGGACCGGGGCCGCCGGTCAGATCTACGTGGAGTTCAGTCCCGGTCTGAACCCGGCCCGGTGGTACACGGTGGCCGGCCCGCTCAGTGGCACCAACTGGACCTTTGAACCGGTGCCGGGTACGGCAGCCGGCTTTTATCGCCTGCGCTGCGAGTGACCCGCGGAACCGGTCCCGGGCACACGGAGAAAGAACCGGAGCGACCACGGTCCCGATCGCCGGATGGGGGTCTCGAAGCGGGGCCGCAGGGGTACTCGGTCGTCCATGCGTCAAGGCCGGCTCCTGTGCATCGCGCCCGTTGCGGAGGGTCGCGGACCCACACACTGATCGGCTGTTCGCCTTTGCCGGGGCGGTTGTCCATTCGCACGGGGCAACCGGGACGCAGAGAGTCACCGCCCGGACCCGGACTGGCCGGATTTCTCCCGGCTCGTTAAGCTGCCGGCCATGACCGTGGCAAGGTTGCGCAAGTACGGCCAGGTGCTGGTGCTGGGTATCCAGAATCATCTGGCGTACCGATTCAATTTTCTGGCCCGGGTGCTCTTCAGTCTCATCCCGCTGACCGCCCTGCTCATGCTGTGGCGCACCATTTATGCGGACAAACCACCCGAGGCCCGGATCGGCGGTTACCCGCTCGAGCAAATGCTGGCCTACTACCTGGTGGCCGCCCTCGTCAACGCCCTCACCGCGGTCACGGAAGACGACTGGCAGATCGCCGCCGACATTCGGGACGGCAACATCAATCATCTGCTGGCCAAGCCGCTCGACTATCTCACCTATCGCCTCTGTCTGTTCGCTTCCGGGCGGCTCATTTACACCTCGGTTGCAGGGGTCCCCCTGGGCCTGTTTGTCCTCGCAACCGGCGTGCCCCTTTACTGGCCCGTGGATCCGACCACGTGGTTCTGCTTTCTGCTGTCCGTGATCCTCACCGCGCTGCTGCAGTTCTTCCTCTCTTTCGCGCTGGCCATGCTCGCGTTTTGGGTGCTGGAAGTCTCCACCTTCATTTTCATCGTGTACGCCTTCGAGTACATCGCCAGCGGGCATTTGTTTCCGCTGGACATTCTGCCCCCCGCTTTGCAGGGGCTCCTCGCTTGGACTCCGTTTCCGTACGAACTGTATTTCCCGGTGAGCATTTACCTCGGCAAAACGACCGGGGGGCAACTGGCACAGGGGCTGGCGGTGCAAACATTCTGGGTGCTCACCGCCTGGGGCCTGGCTCGCTGGGCCTGGCACCGGGGACTGCATCGATACAGCGCCGTGGGAGGTTGAGCCTGTGAAGCCGCGTCTCGATCGCCCTCCTGCCGCGCCTGCGGGCGCCCCGGGCTGGATCCGCTCTCTCGTCCGGTACGTCCGCATCTACGCCGCGCTCTGGAGCAACTCCGTGACCCGGGAGATGACCTTCAAAACCAACTTTCTGCTCTGGATCGTGGTGGAGTTGCTCTGGTTTGCGTTGCAACTGTGTTTCATCGGCGTGCTCTACCTTCACACGGACGCCATCGGCACCTGGACGCGCTGGCAGGTGGTGCTTCTGGTGGGGACGAGCCATTTCATCCAGGAAATCTTTCAGGCCTTCTTCCTCATCAATTGCGCCAACCTGAGCGAGCTGGTGCGCACGGGCAAACTGGATTTCCTCCTCTTGTTGCCGGCCAATTCCCGGTTTCTGGTCTCGCTGCGCCAGGTGGACCTCGGCAGCTTCGTCAATGCCGCCACCGCCGTGGTCGTGATGGTGTATGCCGCCCAGCAGCTGGAACTCGAGCTCACGCCCGCTCGGCTGCTTGCATTTGGCGCGCTCTGCCTGTGCGGCATTCTGGTGCACTACTCGCTGATGTTCCTGCTGGCCTCCATCAGCTTTTGGACCGTCAAGGCCCAGGGTATCGTCTGGGGCTACTACAACCTCTTCCAGTTGGCCCGGATGCCGGACGAAGCGTTTCGCGGCGTGTTCCGGTTTGCGTTTACCTTTGTCTTCCCGGTCTTGTTGGTCACCAACGTGCCGGTGCGCGTGCTGGCGGAAAAACTGGAATCTCCGATCTGGCCCTGGTTGCTGGTCCTGCTTGCCATCGGGTGCCTGCTGGTTTCCGAGTGGGGCTGGCGCCTCTCGCTTCGCCGGTATACCAGCGCAAGCTCCTGAGACCCACGGGATCCGTGCGCTCGGGCGGTGTTTTCCCCCGGATTGTGCGTGCTCGCGGTTCACGGACCTGTGCACCGCTTTGCACTGGCGAACGGGCCTTCCCGGTCTTATGGTAGCGGCCGATGATTCGATCCATCCATCGACGGATGAAGGCCGCGGCCTTCGGTATTGGCATTCTCGGGTTGGGACTTGCCGGCTGGTGGAGTGCGTTCGCCCAGCCGGGCGGCCCACCGCGCACCGGCTTCGATGCCGCCCTGCTGCAATTGTTCGGCGAGCACAAGGCCTTCAGTGCACAGGGCGAGCTGCGCGTGTTGGACAGTCAGCAAAAGGAAAAAGTGGTTCTGCCCATGGAATTCGCCATGCGCGAGGGAAAATTCCGGACGGAGGTCGATCTCACCCGCATGCGCGGAACTCAGGCCAACCCCGACCAAATGGCCATGCTCAAACAAATGGGCATGGACCGCATCGTGAGCATCACGCGCACGGACACCGGGGCGCTGCACCTCCTCTTTCCGTCGGCCCGCGCCGCGGTTCGCCTGGAAATGCCGCCCGAAGACCGCGCCGCGGTCGAGAAACCGCCTGCCATTGAACGCAAGAGCCTGGGCGAGGAAACCGTGGAAGGTCACCGGTGCGTGAAAGAGCAGGTTACCCTGACAGCCGCCAACGGCCGCAAGATGGAGGTCACGGTCTGGACCGCCACGGATTTGAAAGGCTTTCCCATCCAGGTCCAAACCACCGAAAAGGGCGACACCGTGACGTTCCGATATCGGAACGTGAAGTTCACCGCACCCGGTGCCGAGCTCTTCGAACCGCCCTCCGGCTACACCGCCTACACCAGCATGGAGGCCTTCACGATGGGCATGATGCAGAAGCTGATGCAGGAGGCGAAGAAACCCTAGGACTGTCGGACCCCGGCTGAAGCGATCGGGCCGTAACTCCGCGGCCCCGGGGGCTGCAGGCCACGGAAACAAACCGCCCCTGCCGTGGGGTTGGACGCGCAGATGCGGATCACCAGTCTGAATCCGGATACCAACATCGGTGCCAGTGGTTGGTTGATCGAACTGGAGGGCCACCGGTTGTTGCTCGACGCCGGCATGCATCCCAAACGCGAAGGGCGCGACAGTCTGCCCCTGTTTCGCGCGGCCGGCGATCAAGAGGTGGATGCCATCGCCATTTCCCATTGCCACCACGATCACGTGGGCGCTCTGCCGGTGGCCCTGCGTCATTTTCCCCGGGCCCACGTGTTGATGACGGAGCTGAGCTATTTCCTCGTCGAACGGGTCCTGCACAACTCGGTCAATGTCATGACCCGACAGCGGGCCGAACTGGGCATCGCCGATTACCCCCTCTACACCCACGACGAGGTGGACGAAATCGCCCCCCTGTTCCAGGGTTTCCGGTACAATCGCCCCATCGAGTGGGCGGCGTTCCACAAGGTGCGGTCCCACCGGTCTTCCCCCACGCTGGAATTTCGCGATGCCGGCCACACCCTCGGCGCCGCCGGCATCCTGGTGCAGGGCCGGCGGGAGACCCTCTTCTACACCGGGGATGTCTGTTTTCACGACCAAACCCTGCTGCGCGCCGCGCGCTTCGAAGACGTTGAAGCCGACGTCCTGATCATGGAAACGACGCGGGGCGCCCGCGGCACTCCGGAGGGCTTCACCCGCGAAGCCGAAATCGAGCGGCTCCTCGACGCCATCCAGCGCGTCTTCAAACGCAAGGGAAGCGTGTTGATCCCGAGCTTCGCCCTGGGCCGAACGCAGGAAATCCTGGGCCTGCTGGCTCTGGCCATGGCCGAGGGCCGCCTGCGGCGTCAGCCCGTGTACATCGGAGGCCTGGGCCGGGTGTTCACCGAAATCTACGACCTCCAGGCCCACCGCACGCATCGGCAACATCACAACCTGCACCTCCACGAAGCCCTGGATCTGGTGGTGCTCGATCCTGCCCAGACTCAGGCCCTCCCGCTCCACACCAGTCGCCTCTTCGTCGTCACCGCCGGCATGATGACGGAGCACACGCCGGCCCACGACCTGGCGGTGCGCCTGGCCCCCGACGAACGCCACGCCATCTTTTTCGTCGGTTACACCGACCCCGACACTCCCGGCGGCCGGCTCAGGGTCAGCCAGCCCGGCCAGCCTTTCTTCTTCAGCCAGCTGGTGCCCGAACTGGTTCGCTACTGCGAGGTCCAGGACTTCGACCTCACCGCCCACGCCACCCGAGAGGATCTGCTCGATTTCGTCGGCCGCGTGGACCCGCGCGTGGTGGTGCTGGGGCACGGCGATGAAACCGCCCGCACTTGGTTTGCGGACCAAATCGCCCAACGATATCCCCGGATCCGGATTCTCCAACCCCAACCCGGACAACCCATGGAGATTTGACGCTCCCCGGGGGAAGGCCGGAGAGACCGCGAACTGCAAACCCGCGCTCCGCATCCGCCCCAGTTGTATCGCAACCCGCCGGAACGACACGGCCCGCGGCCGCGGCGCCCCTGGCCCGGCATTTTCCGGGCCGCACCCGCAAAACGAACAACGAGAGCCGAAGACTGCCCCGGCGCGCCGGACCAGGCCCGCAGCGTCTGACGAGATTCGTGGCTGTTCCTTCTTCCGCACGCTCTCCCGGACGTGTCGGACCCCCGTCGGGCACCTGGAGGGCGGGAATGACCACAGACCGGAACGCTCCGGCGCCACAAGCCCGCTTGCCAAACCAGGTCCGGAGGTTCAGCTTTCGCGCATGAGATTCCACAGCATGCTCCTGGGCGTGACGCTCGCGGCGGCGTCCGCAACCCCCGGATTCCGCACACATGCCGCGGATACCCGCCCGTCCTTGGAGGGCGAACGAATCGAAACGCCCGACGGCGAACTCCGGATCCGCCCCCTTCAGCACGCCACCTTTGCCATGGGCTGGAAGGGGCGCATACTGTACGTGGATCCGGTGGGGGGCTCGAACCGGTTCGCTTCGCTGCCGCGGCCGGATCTCATCCTGATCACCGACATTCACGGGGATCATCTCCATGTGGAGACGGTGCGGAGCGTTTGCACGCCCACCACGCAACTGGTGGCCCCGCCGGCGGTGGCCGCGCAGTTGCCGGAGGACCTCCGGGCCCGCACAACCGTCCTGACCAATGGACAGAGCGCCGCCGTGCTGGAGTTCCACATCGAAGCCGTGCCCGCCTACAACCTGACTCCGGAGCGGTTGAAGTTTCATCCGCGCGGCCGTGGCAATGGCTACGTGGTTTCGAGCGGGTCCACTCGCGTGTACATCAGCGGCGACACCGAAGATGTTCCGGAGATGCGCAACCTCCGGGACATCACGGTGGCATTCGTGTGCATGAACCTGCCGTACACCATGACCGTGGATCAGGCGGCGGACGCCGTCCGCGCATTTCGCCCGCGCATCGTTTACCCCTATCACTACCGCGGTTCGGACCTGGAACGATTCCGCCAACGCGTCGGGACGGATTTGGGTATCGAGGTCCGGATCCGAAACTGGTACGGGGATTGATCCCCGGCCGTAACTCCCGCAGCGGAGCCCACCTGTCAGAACGTTGCCGGCGCTTCACGTACCGAGGCACGAGCCCTATGGCCACGCCGGACCGAGTGCACGCCGAAGAGGTGCGAAGGAGGACGTGGCCCCGGGGGCGGGAATCCGACCCCGGGGATTCCGCACCCCGCCGGTTCGGACGGTTGACCGGAAAACAGGCAATGCCCGGCTCCGCATCCGTGCGCTCACCACTGTTCATAATGGACGTAGGCAGCTTGAAAGCGTGTTCGCGGTGGCTTTTCCTCGCCGGGCCAGCCCAGGGCGACTCCGGCAACCGGCAGTACATGCGGTGGAAGTTTCAACAGGGCAGCGACCTTTTGGATGCGGTCGTCGCGGGGATGAATCCCGAGCCAGCAGGCACCCAAACCCAGCGCATGGGCCGCCAGCAATAAATTCTCCGTGGCAGCGGAGCAGTCTTGCAACAGGTAACTGATCTGACGGTCATGGGCCGCTTCCAAGTCACCGCACACGACCATGCCGAGGGCCGCGTCGCGCAACATCCCTCCGTGCGGCAGGGCATCTGCAAGGGCATGGAGCATGGCGCGCTGTCGAATCACCACGAAACGCCAGGGATCCTTGGCAGCCGCCGAGGGAGCGGCCATCGCGGCTTCCAACAACGCTTGAACGAAAGCGTCCGGAATCGGGCCCGGCCGATAGATGCGGATGCTGCGTCGTCCCAAAATGAAGAGCAACTTGTCGTGCGCACTATCCGGCAAAGCATGACTCATGATTCCAGTGGGTAGCCGAGGTGCCCCTGGTTGACAATCCGGTAGAAGGTAGAAGGTAGAAGGAAATGTGGCAGCGAACGGGTAGCATGGCGCAGGGGCGGCAAGCGGATTTGATGGAACGACGGGTGATCGAGGCCCGGGGCGAAACCCTGTTGACCCTTCCGAGTCGCGCGTCCTCCCGTGGCCGGGCGCATTGGGGCCGGATTGGGTGCACGATCGGATGGCTCGCGTGGGCGGGGGCCGTGGTGGCGCAGGAGCCCTTGGGCTCGGTGAACACCGACCGGCTCCGACACTTCCAGCGGGCAGTGGAAGAACAACGCGGACCCGTGACCGTGGTGGCGTTTGGAGATTCCCTGCAGGCCACGTATCGGTCCCTGCCCAAGGTGCTCTTTCCGAAACTGGCGGAATGGCTCGGTCAGTCGGGGCGGGCGTTCGACGGGCAGTACCCGCCGGTATCCATTCCCGTGCTGCTGGAGGGAGCGAGGGTGACCTCTCCCTGGTCCGGGGACGGTTTGGGCACCAACTGGTTCATGGAGCATTTTGTCCTGCCGCCCGGCAGCGCCTTGTTTTGGACCAACCGGGGGTACCCCAACGGCGGCTCGATGCCGGCAGATTGCGTGGGCCTGTACTACAT
>JAOADM010000230.1 GCA_026417315.1 Limisphaera sp. | reverse complement strand
GTCCAGGCCCGTGGACAACGTTTTTGTCCTTCCCGGGCCCCCTCCGCAGAAACTCTTGATCCTTTCCGAGGAAGGTCAGCAGGCCGCCCTCGTACAGTTGGAGGCGCCGGACCGGCTTCGCACGCTCAAAGAACTCGGCTCGGGCCTCGAACGATTTACCGGTGCACTGCCCGTGCCTGAAGGGGTGTTCTTGTTGTTTGCCCCCACCAACCACCGCCCGAGCTGGCGCTACCAGTTCTGCACCGCCACCGGCGAGACCGAGGGCCAGCCGGCCGGACTCCTTCCCTCGCTGGCGGATAGCGACGTCAACACCATCCCGGCCATCTATCAGGCCATCATGGCCAAGTTGGACGTCCGCACCGAAGCCGAGATGAAGCCCTACACCAACACCATCCCCGGCACCCAGGTCCGTTATGTCATGATCCCTGTGCCCGGCGGCGAGTTCATCATGGGCAGTCGCGACGACGACCCGGAAGGCCGCCCGGACGAACGA
This sequence comes from Limisphaera sp., assembly GCA_026417315.1. Taxonomy (GTDB): domain Bacteria; phylum Verrucomicrobiota; class Verrucomicrobiia; order Limisphaerales; family Limisphaeraceae; genus Limisphaera. Next base: position 5,051 of record JAOADM010000230.1, on the reverse strand, counting down.
CCCGCGCACAGGGTCCGAATCGCGCCCTTCTGGATCGGGATGTGCGAGGTGACCTGGAACGAGTTTGAGCTGTTCATGTACCCGGACGACGAAAAGCGCATCCGACAGGAACTGGGGGTCGAAAACCCCACCGACCCACTGGCCGATGCCGTCGCCCGTCCCTCCAAGCCCTACACGGAGATGAGCTTCGGCATGGGGAAGGACGGCTACCCGGCGATCAGCATGACCCACCACGCGGCCAACAAGTATTGCCAGTGGCTCAGCGCCAAAACGGGGCATTTTTACCGGCTGCCCACCGAGGCCGAGTGGGAATACGCCTGCCGCGCCGGCACCACGACGGCCTATTCGTTTGGCGACGATGTAACTCTGCTCGATCAGTACGCGTGGTACGAGGACAACAGCGACTTCAAGTATCAAAAGGTCGGCCGCAAAAAGCCCAACCCGTGGGGCTTGTACGACATGCACGGCAATGTCGCCGAATGGTGCCTCGACCAGTACGAGCCCTACGAGAAACTCCTGGCCCCGGGCACGGAAGTGCTGGTCAACCCGTGGAATCGCGCCACCCGGCCCTATCCCCACGTCACCCGCGGCGGTTCGTACGACGATCCTCCCTGGCGATTGCGCAGTGCGGCCCGCCGGCCGTCCGACCGCTCCTGGAAAATGCGCGATCCCCAGTTGCCCAAGAGCATCTGGTGGTTGACCGATGCGCCCTTTGTGGGCTTCCGCATCGTTCGGCCCCTCGAAGTCCCACCGCCCGAGGAAATGAAGAAATACTGGATCAGCGGCACCGAGCGGGATTGAACCGGAACTTCGCGTGAAATTTTCCCTTCCGTCCAACGTCCGAAGCTGTAAAACCGATTCGGAAGAAAACAGGAACCAAACCAAGCACTATGAAGGACCAGCAAGCCACAACCACCACCCCGGCGGTCAGCCGCCGGCAGTTCCTCAAAACCTCCTCCCTTGCCGCCGCCACGGCGGCCGCCGCGGTGAGTTTTCCCGCCGTGGTTCGTGCCCAGGCCAGACCCACGTTGAACGCGGTGATCATCGGCATCGGCGGCCGCGGCGGCGGCGCCGGAAATGACTTCCTCGAAGCGGCCAAGATTGTGGGAGTCGAAGCCAGGATCGTTGCCGTGGCCGACATTTTTCCGGACCAGGCGCGCCGCGGTCACCAACATTTCGGGCTGCCCGAGGACAAATGTTTCAGCGGATTCGACGCCTATCTCAAGGCGCTCGAGCAGCCCGGCGTGAACTATGCCATCCTGGCCGCGCCCCCCGGATTCCGTCCGGCTCACTTCAAGGCCTGCGTGGAACGCGGCGTGCATGTGTTCATGGAAAAACCGGTGGCGGTGGACGGTCCGGGCTGCCGCATCATGTACGCCGCCGGCGAAGAGGCTCAACGCAAGGGCCTCAAAGTCGCCGCCGGCACCCAACGCCGTCACCAGGCCAGCTACATCGAAACCATCAAGCGAATCTGGGACGGCGCCATCGGCGACATCACCGCCCTGCGCGCTTACTGGGTGAACGGCGGACCGATCTGGCATCGCGGGGATCGCGGCAATACCGACCTCGAAAAACAGATCCACAACTGGTATCACTACATCTGGCTTTGCGGGGATCACATCGTCGAACAGCACGTCCACAACATCGACGTCTGCAACTGGATCATGAAAGATCACCCCATCCGCGCCTGGGGCATGGGCGCGCGCCAGCAGTTGGGGGACAAATCCGGCGAGATTTGGGACAACTTCGCGGTGGAGTTCGAGTACCGCAACGGCGTGCGCATGCACAGTTATTGCGGCCAGATCAAGCGTTCCTGGGCCTCCGTGAGTGAAGCCGTCGTCGGAACGCGGGGCACTGCAGACCCCGCGGGCCTGATCCGACCCGCCGGCGACAAACCCATCCGCGTTCGGCCCGAAGGCCGCAACCCCTACGTTCAGGAGCACGTGGACCTCATCGAGGCCATCGTCAAGGGCACCGAGCTCAACGAAACCAAGAACGTCACCGACAGCACCCTGACCGCCATCATGGGCCGCGAAGCCGCCTACAGCGGGGCAGCCGTCCAGTGGGACGACATCTTGAATTCCAACTTCAAGTACGGGCCGGAGCTGGTTTACACCGACTGCTCCAAGATGACGTGGGGACCGTTCCGCACGCTCAAACCGCCCATGCCCGGCATCCACGACATCTTCAAGAACCCGCCTTCGGTGCCCACGGTCTAGGACACCCGGCGATAGTTGCTTCAGCCTGTCCACGACGGCCCACCGACTCCGGGTGGGCCGTCGGCCTTTCGAAAGCCATGACGGTTTGCCTGCAGCGGGCTCGCCCCAGCTTCCATCGTCTCGTTTCAGGACAGCATCCGTCGAACTTCAGCCACGCGGTGCCCGATTTCGTCGAGTCTCTGGCCTGGATTCGGCTTTGAAGTGCAAATCCATCGACTCGGCACGGAGGATGCTCTGAGTGCAAGCATGAAAACGACATTGCAGTGCAGCGAACCCATTGCGATGTCGCACGCCGTTTCGGACCTTCCATGTCCGAAACACAACGTCCCGCCTTCAAATCCCTCTGCGTGAGGGTTTTGCCCTCCCGCGCGCTTCTGAACTTGGGTTTGGTTCTGGCGGCCGGCGCAAGCCGGCCGCCGGTTCTTTCTCGCCACTGACCCGCCCGGCAATTCTTGCTCAGTTTGGGCAATTTGGTTCAGCCCGGGTTGAGCCCGCCTCCATCGGCCCGGTGCGATGCCTGCCGTCCTAGCGCCCCTCCATGGGTACAAACACCGCACATACCGGGCGCGGCACCCGGATCACATGACCCGTGAACACCAGCCGTCCCGAGCCAGCTTCCACCCGGAAAACCGCCACCTGGTCACTGTCCTGGTTCTCCACCAAACACCAGCGACCTGACGGATCGATGGCGAAATGCCGCGGCGTCCGACCCTCCGTGGGCACGTGCCCCAACAGTCGCACGCCTTCGCTTTGCTCGTCCACGGCAAACATGGCCAGGGAATCGTGCCCGCGGTTTGACGCATACACAAACCGGCCCGACGGATGCACGGCCACTTCTGCCGTTGTGTTGTTGGCGGCATCGAAACCCTCGGGCAGTGTGGAGACCGTGGCCAACGCCTCCAGGGTCCCGCCACGGCGGTTCCAACGGCACACGGTGAGGGTGCTGTTGAGTTCATTGAGCACGTACGCCCATCGGCCGTTGGGATGAAACGCCAAATGCCGTGGACCGGACCCGGCGGGCAGGGCCATGAAAGATGGATCGTGGGGCGCCAGTTCGCCGGTCCGCGCCTGCCAGCGGTACACCCGGACCTGATCGATCCCCAGGTCACAAACCAGCACATGGGCCCCGTCCGGGCTGGGGATGGCTTGATGCGCATGCGGCCCCCGTTGCCGCTGCGGATGCGCCCCAGAGCCAGTGTGCGCGATCACCGTTTTCGCCACGCCCACGCGCCCTTCCCGGTCCAGCGGGAGCACCGCAACACTGCCGCTGCTGTAGTTGGCCACAAAGACCGACCGTCCGCGCGGTTCCAGCGCCAGATGACAGGGACCGTCCCCGCCGGAGGACTGCTCGTTCAGTTGCCGCAGCTTGCCCGTCCGTCGGTCCGTCGCGTAAGCCACCACGCGTCCGGCCCGACCTTTGCCATCCCCCAGCTCGCTGACGGAGTAAAGAAACATCTCCTTCGGGTGGACGGCCAGGAAACTGGGATGGGGAACCTCTGCAGCCAGTTGGGGCGGCGTCAGGCGGCCTCGAATGGGATCCAAGCGGGAAACATAAATGCCCCGGCTGCCCGAGCCCGTGTACGTTCCGAAATACACCCACCAGTCTTGCGCCGCGGAAGGGGAAGGGAATTGCGTCAGGCAGGCCAGGCCCAGGCAGAACAACATCCGTTGCATGCACCGGAGAAAGCACGGACGGGTCGGCCGGGCAAGCCTCGATTCACGAACACTTCGAAGACGTACCGATCCCGTTCATTCATCCGCCGCATCGCCGGCGCAGCGCAACCGCAGGGCAGGCTCGCCAAAGAATTCCCGCTTTTTTCCAAAAAACGGCGCGAGGGCGACCCTCTGATCCCCGCCTCCACAAGCGCACTTGGGCAGCCCTTGGTGGGGCCTTCTGCTGTCGTCCAAAGGCCGCAAGTCGTCGAGGTCGTGACTTGGCACCACCGGGGATGAAAGCTTTGCTCCCACGTTCGAGTGCGCTCGGGAGCTGGCAAAGAACCGGGAATCCGAAGCCTCGGGCTGGATCCTGGCGATGATTCCTCCGGGCCCCGCACGAGCTCTGTCGACCCTCCTGTGATGCGGTGGGTTTTCGGGCCGTGCCAAATTCGCGGCTGCCCTCCCGACCGAGGGTGAGCCGGGCTCGGGCACCTCGTCGCGCGCCGCGCCGCGCAGCCGGTCCGTCCAGGGTCTTCGACCTAGCGCCTTTCAGGTGTCGAGCACCGGGTGCTTGCGTTCTCGATGTATCGGTCCGGAGGTGACGCAAGCCACCCGCACATTTCTTGGGCGTCCCGGGGTCTTTCGTTATCGCGAGCCGGGGCGGGCTGGTCATGGTTCGCTCCGGAGGAGGGTGCAGTGCGGACCAATCCCTGGGGGCCGGCGACTCGTTCGGGGTCGTGCTCCACCGTGGCACCGGCCCTGTTGCAGAAGGGCCTTCCGTTCGGTAATCGGAAGTGGGGACTGCCGGATGAAAAACGCGGGTGCGGCCTGATGGCACCAGACGACCAGGGGAGGCTCGCTTCGGCGGTCCGGCAGTGTGGGGACAGCGATCGAGCCCCGGCTGATGAGGTGCGCCCCGGCCGACCCTGTGGATTCGCCCGGCGGGCACCACCGATTCCAGAGGCGGGTCGGTGCGCCCCGGCTGCAACTGCGAACCGGCGTTTTGCGGGCAGAGGTTGTGCTCGATCACCAGCTCGTTCTCCTTTGAAATGGTTTCGCACTACCGGACATCGCGGGTCGATGGCTCATGGCGGTCCAAGACCCGGGGGCGGGGGGTGAGGGTAGGATTTTTTGTCGCTGGTCAAGCGGGAGGGGTGCTGTCTCTTATACACATCT
>JAOADM010000229.1 GCA_026417315.1 Limisphaera sp. | reverse complement strand
CCTATAATCTGTTCGCGCCCCAAACCGGGGTTTTCCCCGCCAACCGAACGACCAACGTCTATTACTCGTTTCTTTATCAGTTCAACAACGCGGCCGACGTGGACCCGGCGGGCGAAACGATCGTGCAGATCAACCGCCAAAACAGCGGCACCGCCTACATCGTGCGCGCCTACGCCCGCTCCGTGGGCGACCGACTCCAAATCGGCGTGGCCAAAACCAATGGGACCGTGGCCTGGGCCCCCAAACTGATCCCGGTCAACACGCCCACCTTTGTGGTCATCCGCCACCAGATCATCGCCGCCGGAGACGATGTCGTGGACCTGTGGATCAATCCCGACCCCTCGACGCTCGGGCAACCGGAAGAGAACGTGCCCCCGCCGCACGCGACCGCCTTCGACGGCACCGAGGACACCAGCAACACCGGCCCCGGCCGGTTCTACCTCGTATCCGGCGCCAATGCCTCGTTTGACGAACTCCGCGTGGCCACCACTTGGGCCGAGGTCACACCAACCCCGTTGCTCTGCAATCCCCCCGTAATCCTCGAACAACCCACCAACATCGTCATCACGGCGGGCATCAACGTCACCCTCACCCTCACGGCGGACGGCACCGCTCCCACCTACCAGTGGCAGGTCAGCCGCGACGGCGGCCAGACATGGTCCAACGCCACGGCAGGAGTAGGCATGACCACGCCCGTGTACACCACGCCGAACCTTCACCTGGCGGACAATGGCATCCAATACCGGTGCATCGTGACGGTGGCCTGCAATAACAGCTCCGTCACCTCCCAGGTGGCCACTGTGACCGTTCTGCCCCCCGTGCCCACACCGCCCGGGTTGGTCCTGCAGGACACGTGGGCCGACGGCGATCGCGTCACCGGGCCGGTCAGTCCCTCCAACTCGGTGTGGTTCGCCTCCAGCACCGGTTCCCTCATCTTCTTGGACGGCCTCCTGTATGGCCAACCGGCCACCGGCAGCTCCCGTCTGTGGATTGGGTACTTCACCGATGACACGGAAACGAACCTGCCGGTGCACCTGGAGGTGGGCCGGAGCCTCAAGGTCACTTGGCGCTGGAACAGCTCGCAAATCGTGCCCAGTGGCGGGAACCTCCGGGTCGGTCTGTTCGATTACGCCGATGGCGGCCAGCGGGTGACCGGGGACAACTTCGGTTCCGGCAGTGCGGGGAACGGTCTGAACGTCCGCGGCTACATGGCCGTCATCGATTACGCACAAACCTTTGGCAGCGCGCCCATCAACCTGCGCGCCCGCACGGCCCTCGGCAGCGCCAACTTGATGGGATCCACCGGCGACTACGCCCTCAGCATGGTCACCGGCCCAACCAACGCCGTGGGCCAGCCGGCCTTCCAGGACCTGGTGAATTATACGCTGGAATTCACGGTGACCCGATTGGCCCTGAACGAGGTCGAAGTGTCGGTGACCATCACCGACGGAACGAACACCTGGAGCGTCAGTGCCCGCGACAACGTGTATGCGTATCACCGATTTGACGCGTTTGCCATCCGGCCCAATTCGCTGGAGACCACGGCGTTCGACTTCCAATTCCTCGAGTTCAAGGTGGAAGTGCTCCAGAGCGCAGTGGCCCAGCCCATCCCGCTGCGCTTCGGCCGGCAGGGCAACAACCTGATCCTGAGCTGGGACGATGCCCGTTTCGTCCTGCAGGCGGCGCCTGCGGTGACGGGGCCCTACACCAACGTACCCACGGCCAGCAGCCCCTACACGCACACCCTGGGCCCGGGCGCGCTCTACTTCCGGCTGGCCACCCCATAAACGCGATCCGGCTCGGACCACTGTCCGATTCTCCGAGGCTCGTACGGCCCCGGGACGGCGCAAAGCCGGTGAGCGCTGTCCCGGGGCCGCGGTCTTGCCTGACGCCGCTCCGCCAGCCCCGCTGGCGCAAACTGGCCGTGCCCGCCGCGGCAAAAGCGCTTGGAGCCATCCGGCCTTTTCCGTAGAGAAAAGGCCATGCAACCACAGGCGCCCCAAGAGCACTGGAAGAGCCGGCTGGGGTTCATCCTGGCCGCAGCGGGTTCGGCCATCGGCTTGGGCAACATCTGGCGATTTCCCTACCTGACCGGCGAGAACGGCGGCGCCGCGTTTGTGTTGGTGTACATCGCCGGGGTGATCCTGGTGGGACTTCCCCTGTTTCTGAACGAGCTGGCCCTGGGCCGACGGGGCGGGCGCGACGTGGTGGGTTCCTTGCGCCTGCTGGCGCCCCGGTCGGCCTGGCCCCTGACGGGTTTCCTCTGCCTGCTCTGTTGCTTTGTTGTGCTCAGTTACTACTCGGTCATCGCCGGTTGGGCCCTTGCGTATGCTGTGGCCACCGCGGTGGGCGTCTCGTTGGACTTTGCCGGGTTTGCGGCGTCACCCGGGCCGGTGCTGCTGAGTTTTGCCGTGTTTATGGCCATGACGGTGGCCATTGTGCAGTCCGGCGTCAGCCGGGGCATTGAACGTTGGTCGCGGTTGCTCATGCCGTTGCTGTGGTTGCTGATGGGCGTGGTGTTGATTCGAAGCCTCACTCTTCCCGGCGCGGAGGCCGGCGTGCGTTATTATCTGCAGCCGGACTTCAGCAAGCTCGATGGGCAGGTGTTGCTGAAGGCCGGAGGTCAGGTGCTTTTCTCGCTGGGCGTCGGCTGGGGTCTGCTCATCACGTATGCGGCGTATCTCGATCGCTCTCATCCACTGCCCCGTGCAGCGCTCTGGGTTGCCGCGTTGGACACAGGGGTGGCCCTGCTGGCGGGCTTGATGGTGTTTCCTGCCGTGTTTGCATTTGGTCGGGATCCGGCGGGCGGGCCGGCCCTGACCTTCCAAACCCTGCCGGCGGTGTTCGCGCAGATGCCCGGGGGCGCGATGATCGGCACCCTGTTCTTTCTGTTGCTGGTGGTGGCGGCGTTGACCTCCACCATCGCCATGCTGGAAGTGCCGGTGGCCTGGTTGATTTTCGAAAAAGGGATGCGCCGCGCGGCTGCCGCCGGCTGGGTGGGTGCTGCGGCCTTCGTGCTGGGGATTCCGTCGGCCCTCTCCACGGGCGGCAGCCGGTTCTTTTCGGAGCTCCACCTGGCCGGCCAGACGGGGTTCATGGACATCCTGGACCAGGTGTTCGGGACCGGACTGCTGTTGTTGATCTCGCTGCTGTTGAGCCTGTTTACCGGGTGGCGCTGGACGCCGGAGGCGGCCGCCGTCGAGGTGGCTCAGGGGGCCCCGAATTTCGTGGCCGGGCGCCCGGGCCGGTGGCGGGTGCGGATCTGGGGGTTCTTCCTGCGTTGGTTCTGTCCGGCCGTGATCCTCGTTTTGCTGGGACAATGGACGGGAAGCATCCTGCGGTAGGGTGGGGGAGGCCCGGATCCTGCCTGCCCGGGTTTAGCGCGGGAGCGGTTCAAGCCGATCGGCCGGTCGGGGGGCAGACGCAAACACTTCGCCCCCGTTGCCGGAGCGGGAACGAAGACGGGGCGGACCGGCTCGTTCCACGCGCAAGGTAAAGCCCAGGCCGTTGTCGAAGGGCTCGACCGTGCCCGTCACTTCCAGTACCGGATACCGGACCGTGGCCGGTCCGTAGTTTCGGTAGGTGGCCGCAAACAATTCCGTCTCCACCATCCCGGTCCAGTCGGCCAGCGTCAGGAATTTCATCGGTTCCCCGGTCGCCTGATGATGCACGCGTTGTTCCACCACCAGGCCACAGGTGGTCACCCGTTGCCCCGTGTGCTCGCCCAGACGCGCCACCGGACAATACGTGTCCCATGCCACGTCGGAGTAAAGCGCCAGCGGATGGGCACTGACCGGAAATCCCAGCCATTCCAGTTCGTCGGCCAGACGCTCGCGCAGCCCGGGCTCTTGCAGGCCCCGGTCGGGCTCCGGAAACCGGGCGGCATCCGTTTCGGCCCCGGGTTGCAGTTCCGGAAACAGCCAGCCCTGACCCGGCTGACCGACCCGGACGTGCCGGCGGATGAGCCGTTGCGCTTCCCAGAACTGGGCGGTGCGGGACATCGGCCAACCATCGAAAGCCCCCACGCGAATCATGGCCTCCAGCTCTTCCGGCAGCGGCAGCACCCGCCGGTAAAAATCCGCCAACGAGGCAAAGGGAGCCCGCGCTCGTTCCTCCAGCAGCCGTTCTGCCGTGCGCTCCGTCAGCCCCTTCAACCGTGTCAACGGCACCCGGATGGCCGGGTGTGGCTGCCGCACCACTTCGAATGCCGGCCCCGGGGCATTTACGTCCGGTCGTGCCAACGGGATGCCCAGCCGATGACACTCCAGCACATAGACCAGCGGATCGTAGAAGCCCTTGCCATGGGTCAGGACCGCGGCCATGAACTCCGCCGGGAAATAACACTTCAACCAGGCGGATTGATACGCCTCCACCGCGTAGGCCGTGCTGTGCGCCTTGCAAAACGCATACCCGGCAAAACCCCGCACCATGGCCCAGACCGCGGCAATGGTTTCCTCGGCATGCCCGCGCGCCCGGGCCGAGGCCCAGAATTCCCGTCCGATGGCCTCCACCAACGCCATCTGACCCCGTCCCAACGCCCGCCGCAACTGATCGGCTCGACCCGGCGGCAATCCGGCAAACCGCTCGCAGATCAACAACACGTGCTCTTCGAAGATCACCAGCCCCCATCCATCCTCCAGGCATTCCGCCAGCGCCGGATGCGGATACGTCACCGGTTCCATCCCCTGATACCGCCGCGTGAACCGCACCTTGTTTTGTTCATTGGCCGCCCCCGGCCGAATCACGCTCACCAACGCGATCAATCCCTCGATGTCCCGCACCTGACTCATCCGGCACAGCGAGGTCATGGCCGGAGACTCGATGTGATGCACCGCCCGGGCCCCGCCCCCCGCGATCATCGCCCACCCCCGCCGATCGTCAAACGGCGCTTCGGACACCTGGGCCGGCCCCTCCGGAGCCCGTGCCCGAAGCCCCCGGGCCGCCCCACCCCGCACGGTGAACCGCTCCAAATCCACCTGCACCCCCTGCGCCGCCAGCCGGTGCTTCACATCCCGCATCACGGACAATCCGCCCTGCGCCAGCAGATCCAGCTTCACCAGTCCCACCGCCTCCACGGCGTCCATGTCCAGATGCGTGGTCGGCCAGCCCTTGGCCGAGCGAAAGGTCGGCGTCAACTCCCACATCGGTTGCCGGGACAACACCACGCCGCACGGATGCATCTTGGGATACCGCGGCAGCCCCTCCAGCGCCGCACCCACCGTGACCGCCGTGCGCCAGGGTTCCTCCTCCAGCGGCAGATCCCGGCACTCCGGCAACGCCCGCAATCGCGCCAGCCAGGTTTCCCCGGCTCCGTGGTCTCCGGCTGGTGCCAACGGCCCCCCGCCGTCGTCTCCCGCCGCACCGATTCCTCCGCCACCCCCAACACCTTGGCCACCTCCGCCACGGCCGCCCGCGCCCGAAACGTGGAAAATCCCCCTACCACCGCCGCATGCACCGGACCGTACCGCTCCAGCACCCATGCCACCACCTTGTCCTTCCGGTCATGGGGAAAATCCACGTCGATGTCCGGCAGCTTGTGCATCTGCATCCGCTCCAGATTCAAAAACCGCCGGAAATACAGGCCGAACCGCACCGGACAAACATTGCTGATGCCCAGGC
>JAOADM010000228.1 GCA_026417315.1 Limisphaera sp. | reverse complement strand
TAGATGGACCGCTCCTCGGTGACTGGCCTCCTCATGATCCGCCGCCTTACGGCGGCGGCTATTGGAATAGATTCTCAACCTGCCGGATGGCGGGCTTTCCACGACTCGACGTCGGAAGAGCGGCCGGGTTTGGAGGATTTCTCGGGCTGACCGATCTCGCCCCGCGGAGTCCGATTCAGCCGAAACACCGGCGCGACGTTCCGTTTATGTGCGCAGGGCAGGTGGTTTCCGTGCTTTTCCCCATCCGGCAGCATTCGTAGGCTGACCACGCAACGGGTCCAAGTGACGCAAGCCAACGTTCCGGGGAATGAATCAGCACCTGGGGACAATACCCGCAGCCGAGCAGGTCCGGCGCCGCAACTGGCGCCGGTGGCAATGGGCCCTCGTGGGACTCGGGCTGGCGGGCCTTCTCATCGCCGGACTGCGGCCCGAAGCCGCGCCCGTGGAGATCGCCGAGGTCACACGCGGCCCGCTGGAGGTCACCGTGCGGGAGGAAGGCAAGACCCGGGTGCGACATCGGTATGTGATCACCGCCCCGGTAGCCGGGCACCTCCGGCGCATCGAGCTCAAGGCCGGGGACCCGATCCGGGCCGGGGAAACGGTTCTGGCGGTGTTGGATCCGGTGCCCGCGGCGTTGCTGGATCCGCGCTCGCGGGCGCTGGCGGAGGCGCGCCGAGAAGCGGCGCACTCGGAACTGCTGCGTGCGCAGGCCGCCCTGGAGTGGGCCCAAAAAGAACGCGCGCGGGTCGAAGCCCTGTTCGCCTCCGGTTCGGCCACGCCCCAGGAACGTGACACGGCCCGGTGGCGAGAGACGGACGCGGCGCAACAAGTGGCCGTGGCCGAGAGCCGATTGCGCATGGCCGAGGCGGAGCTTTCGCTGTTTCCGGCGCCCGGTGCGGAAAGCGGGGAAGGGGATGCACCGGTGGCACTGCGGGCCCCGGTGACCGGGTGCGTGCTCCGGGTGTTCGAGGAAAGTGCCCGCCCGGTGGCCGCCGGAACGCCCTTGCTCGAGGTGGGCGACCCCACGGATCTGGAGGTGGTCATCGAGATGTTATCCCGTGAGGCAGCCGCCGTGGAGCCCGGGATGCCCGTGCGGCTGGAACAATGGGGCGGTTCCCATCCTCTGGAGGCGCGCGTGCGCCGGGTGGAACCCTCCGCCTTCACCAAGATCTCCGCCCTGGGAGTGGAGGAGCAACGCGTGCGCGTGATCGCCGACCTGGTGACGCCGCCGGAGGAGCGGCGCGGCCTGGGCGATCAGTTTCGCGTGGAAGCGGTGGTGGTCGTCTGGGCAGGGGCGGACGTGCTCAAGGTCCCCCTGGGTGCATTGTTCCGACGCGGCGCGGATTGGGCGGCGTTCGCGTTGGAAGGAGGGCGTGCCTGCCTGCGTCGCCTGCAAGTGGGCCACCGGAACGAACGGGAGGCGGAGATTCTGGGCGGCTTGAACGAAGGGGAACGAGTGATTCTGTACCCCGGGGAACGGATCCGGGAGGGACAACGAGTGCGCCCGGTTCAGATCGGTCCCTGAACGTCACCGCCGCCGGACCGCGGCGGCTGGACCGCCTGTTGCCAACCGCAGAGAGCTGCTTCCAAGACTTCGGCCAGTCGCCGTGCCGCCGCGCGGGCGCGGGCCTGCAGCCGGAGCAGCCCCGCCCAGCAGCCGGGTCGCATCCACGCCTCTCGAACCAGGCGCCAGCGGTCCAGGGTACCGTCGCTGCGCACGTACCTCTGAAAGTCCAATGGCAGATCTTCCCGGGCGGTGTCGGAAATCGCCCGGACTACGGCGCAGGGGATGCCGAGGTTCTGACACAGGGCTTGAATCGGGCCGGATTCCATCTCCACCGCGTCGGCATGCGTGACCTGAAAGAGGGCGGCCTTTTCGGAGGCGGTGCGCAACACGTGTTCTGCCGCGCAGAAACGGCCCGGTCGGGCGCCCGAAGCATGGAAACGCCGCGCCCAGAAGGGATCGGCGGACGCGAACAGCACCGTGCCGGCCGGCCAGCGCGGATCGAGACCGCCGGCCAGGCCGCAGCTCAGCACGCAGGCCGGACGCTGCCGGGCCAGTCTGGATTGAATCGAGCGCCGGGCTGCTTCCGGGCCGATCCCGGTGAGGACGATCTCCACGCCCGGCAATCGCCCGAGCCGGGCGCGCAGGGGACGGGCTTCCTCGGGCAGGGCGAAGCACACCCACACCCAGGGAGCAGCAGAGCTCGAAATGGAGGGCGATGGTTCGGACATGGGGCAACGCTGAAACAGCGAATGCACTCCGGAGCCACGCAGGCGAGATCGGGACGCGGCGCCGCGCGGAGGCCGTTTACTTGATTCCGGCGAGCCGTTCGCGCCAGATCCGGTACAGCTCCACCGTGGCGCGCACGTCGCGCAAACAGTACTCGGCCACTTCCCGTGACCGCCCCTCGGCCAGCAGCGCGCCCACGTCGCGTCCCGTGACCCCGTGCGCCTTGGGCGAATCGATGCCGAAGGCCTTGCAATAAAAGTCAAGATTGAACCGGCGGGCCGCGCCTTCGCGCCCGCTGACCCCGTAGAACGTCAGTTGCTCGGCCAGGTCGCAGTGCGGCGTGGTGGCGAAGCGGTAGCCGAGCCAGTCCTTGCGGCTGATGGGCACGTTCAGCAGGGCCGACCGCAGATAGAGAAACGGCACATCGAACGTGCGCCCGTTGAACGTCACCACCTCCTCGTAATGCCGCGCCACATCCCAAAAGGCCGTCAGCAACTCCACCTCGTCCATGCAGGGCACGAACTCGACCGGCCCGGCCTCGGCCTCCTCCTCGTAGTCCTCGGCCAGGAACAGGACCTGGCCCCGCAGGCTCTCGGCATTGAGCATGGCGATGCAGACCACCTGCGCCGTCAAGGGCCACAAGCTCATCTGCTGCTGGATCTCGGCCCGACGCGTCTGACGGGCGACCTCGTCGGGAAGACGTTCCGCCTCGCGGAAGAGAAACTCGCGCTGGGCTTCGTCAAACTGCTCCAGGGGCAATGCGGAAGTTTCAATGTCGAAGACCAGACAGGCCATGCCTCGACCGACCAAACGAAAACCAGGATGGGAGACCGGCGGCCACGGCCGCACGGCCTACCATCCTGGTATGGGTCAGGGATTACTTCTTCTTGGCTGCTTTCTTCTTGGCGGCTTTCTTCTTCGCTGCCATGTCGGTTCTCACCTCCATTCCACACAGGGTTGACGGTTCAGCAGTGTGAGGACGGGAAAAGCCGTGGGGAGGATGGGAAGCTGCGCCGCGACGTTGTTTGCGTGATTGCCATCGCTGTCCACGGCCGCTTGTAAACAGAAATGTGGAAGGTTGGCAAATGTTTTTTGCGCGGCGACGCAAAAATCGTGCGTCGCCGCGCGTGGCCGCGAAGATCAGGCGCCGAATTTGTCGAACATGCGCGCGTGCGCCTGCATCAAGCGCAAGAGGAACCGCGCTTCGAAGAGGCCGAGCGAGCCGTGGTTGGCGTCGTGCTCGGTGAAGCGCGCACGTTTGTCGGTGCCGCTGTAGCGGGAATGCAAGAGCACCGGCTGCGGATGCCATGAATGTCCCCGCACCACGCACGGGGTGGAATGATCCCCGGTGATGGCCAGCACGTCCGGCTTCTTTTGCAGCAGCACCGGCAGCGCGGCGTCCAGTTCCTCGATGGCGCGTTTCTTGGCCTCGAAATTGCCGTCCTCGCCCGCCTTGTCCGTGGCCTTGTGGTGGATGAAGAAGAAGTCGTAGCGATCGTATTCGGCCAGGTAGCGTTCGAATTGCTCGCGCACGGTTTGCGGGCCCTCCAGTTTCGTCATGCCCACCAGTTGGGCCAGACCCTTGTACATGGGGTAGACGGCCAGGGCGGCGGCGCGCAGCCGGTAGCGTTCCTCGAACTGCGGAATGTGGGGTTGATGGGCGATGCCGCGCATGAGAAAGCCGTTGGCGGGCTTCTCTCCGGCCAGCAACGGCAGGGCCGCCTGATAAAATTCGGCCACCAGTTTGGCCATCTTCTGCTGGCGCGGGTTCTGCGGATCGCGCGGCTCCGCCCTGGGGATGGGCAGGCCTTCACGGTTGGGATCGGCGTCGGTCAGGGGTCCCTCCAGATCGGGCCCGCGGAAAACGACCACGAACCGATGTTCCTTGCCGGGCCGGATGATGACGCGGGTGTCCCCGAGCTGCTGGATGCGCTCCTGGAGTCGGGCGCAGAGACGTTCACAGGTCTCGGTGGGGATGCGGCCGGCGCGGCGGTCGGTGACAATGCCCTTGTCGTCGAGCGTGGCGAAGTTGGCGCGGGCACAGACATCGCCCGGCTGCAGGTCCACACCCAGCCCCAGCGCCTCGATGACGCCGCGGCCGACCTGGTACTCGATGGGATCGTACCCGAACAACGCCAGATGTCCCGGGCCGCTGCCGGGGGTGATGCCCGGGGCCACGGGGATCATCCGCCCCAGGGCCGATACCTGCGCCAACTGATCCAGATTCGGCGTCTGCGCCGCCTCCAAAGGCGTCAATCCGCCCTGCTCCGGTGTGGCCACATCCCCCACGCCGTCCAGCACCACCAGCACCAGTTTGGCCCCCGTGGAGATCGTCAGTTGCGAGTACAAATCGTCCAGTCTCATGGGTCTCCTTCCTTGCTGTTTGCAAATTCCTGCATCGTGCGGGCTTCCAGCGAACCGGCCCGCGGTTGCCGGCCATCTTGCCGGGGCGCTGACGAACCGGTCAAACGCAATCGCCGCGCAACCGACAAGGCCCGTGGTGAGGATCGCAGAGCCCTGACGGCCGCTTTGAAGCCTGGAGGTTGTTGCGAACGATCGTGAGGTCCTCGGACTCGAGGTATGCGCTGTGCCGTGGGCCGCAGGGCGTGCCCTTCAGTAGCCGCCGTAAGGCGGCGGACAAGATCCCTGATTCCGTCCGGCCAGCACCCAACCGGGCGGCGCCTGCGGTAAGGGGATGGATCTCGTACTGGCCCACCAAGTTCGGTCAGCGGCTACGGAGTGATGGATCTGGTAGCCACTGCGGGAACGTGGTGGACCACGGGGCAATCCGCCGATTCCCATCGGCGGCTACCGGGTTGGATTCCGCCGACTTCCGTCGGCGGCTACGGGCGGAGGTAGCCGCCGCCGTCAGGCGGCGGACAAGCTGGCTTGCCCCTGCACCCAGGCGATCCATCACGAGCTGCTCTGCGGGCTTTCACCGGCGCCTTGGGTGGGATCGATTATCCGCCGACTTCCGCGGGCGGCTACAGGAGAGACTATCCACCGACTCCCGTCGGTGGCTACGGACGGAGGTAGCCGCCGCCGTGAGACGGCGGACAAGATCCCTGATTCCGTCTGGCCAGCACCCAACCGAGCCGCGCCTGCGGTAAGGGGATGGATCTCGAGCTGCCCCACCAAATTCGGTCAGCGGCTACGGAGTAGCGGATCTGGTAGCCACCGCGGGAACGCGGTGGACCATGGGGGAATCCGCCGATTCCCATCGGCGGCTACCGGGTTGGGTTTCGCCGACTTCTGTCGGCGGCTACTTGGTAGATTCTGCGTGTTCTGCGTGATCTGTGGGCTTTTCTCTTCCGCGTGTTCTGCGGGCTGGAAGCCCGCGATTCGGCAGGTTGGCAATCTATCGGGTAGCCGCCGTCAGGCAGCGGATCATGAGGAGGCCAGTCACCGAGGAGCGGTCCATCTG
>JAOADM010000227.1 GCA_026417315.1 Limisphaera sp. | reverse complement strand
CTACGTGGCGGACGAAGGAAACCATGCAGTGCGGGTGCTGGAGGAAGGCTGGGTTTACACCTTCCTGCCGAACGATGTGGTGGGACCGACATGGATTCGAGGCCCGATTGGAGTCGCGGTTGACGGGGAGGGCGTCGTTTACGTTCTGAATCGCGGTGAGTCGGGCAGGGGCTGGCTTCTGCGGGTGGACGCCCACGGACACCCCGCCGGCGCTTCGTGGATCGTGGCCACAAATCTCATGGATCCGCAAAGTCTGGCATTGGATCGCAGGGGAGGAGCTTACGTTGTGGTCGGAGACAGGCAAATCCTGTGGATCGGTCTGCGGAATGAAGGTTCGAGGCTGGTGGCAACCGTGAGCGCGCCGGGCGCCCAGCTTCGAGGTTTGACAATGCGACCGGATGGGATGCTGGCGGTTTGCGATGCGGGTCTGCATGGCATCTGGCTGGTCAATCCGACGAACGGCAGTGTGATGCCGTTGACCGGCTTCAACGGCCCTGGCGATCGCTTCGGGGCGGCCGCTTACGCCCAGTTTCGGTGCCCCGAGGGCATTGTGGCAGCAGGGAACAATGCCGTGGTGGTTACCGACCGTGGAAATCATCGGGTGAAGGTCGTAGATCCGGCTGGCGCGGTGTACAACCTGTACGGGGTGTGCTCGAATCTCTGGGTGGGGCCTTATAATCCGACGGCGGGCGTCTTCCCAGGGTGGTATGATGGCGTTGGCTGCGTGACGATCCATGCTTGTGACATGTGTGCCAATTATGCGGAGGCGCGTGATCCCCACGGGATTACGTTTGCGCGTGACGGAACGCTGTTTGTAACCGAAACGTATTATCATATTTTGCGGCAGGTCAGCAGCGCAGGTCTACCCCCTCCGCCCCCGTGGCCACCAGCCGCGCCGCAGGAGGTTGTGGCAGAAGCCACTGTTGACGGAGTAACGGTCGACTGGAGGCCCGTACGAGGCGCAGTGCGCTATCGGGTGAAGCGATCCACTACTGCGGGAGGCCCTTACAGCGTGCTTTCAGAAGTTGTGTCGCCGCCATTCCGGGATGCTGGCGTCCTGCCGGGCACGACCTATTACTACGTCGTCACTGCCGTCAACGACGGAGGCGAAAGTCTCCCATCGGCCGAAGTGAGGGTGAACATACCGAGACCTCCGGTACAGGATCCTCGTATCGGCTATGTGGAATTTCCATCGACGGCGAGCCCTCCATACACGTCGGTATTTCGCGCGGGCCAGTCGTTTGTCTTCAACAATGACGTGCCGATTGTGATTGTAGGCGAGGCCGGCGCGCAAACGTTCTACACCTATTCAAACACATGGGACCTGGCTCAGGTGGCCAACCCCACCGACGAATCCGCAACAGCCCCCGCGGGATATCGAGATGGCTTGGACCCGGTCGATGTGGCCCGATTCGCGGTAGTGCCGGTGCAGCCGGTCGTTGCAGTCAAAGCTGTCAGCAAGAAAACAGATGGAAGTCCGGACAGTCAAATTGTGGGCGCCGTCCTGCAGTTCGTGACTGCGAACCCGGTCGTGGAGGGGGACAATCCCGCGGATTTGCGGGTACGCGTGGCAACAGCGTGGGCAAGATTGTTCTACACGCTCGACGGCTCGGATCCCGGGCCAGAAAATCTTCGGGCCGTGGATGCAGGGCTGGTGGGTGATCCTCGCGAGGGATGGTCCCTGCGGCTGTTCATCAGCAGCAACACGATGCTGAGGCTGCGGGCGTACAAAACGAACTATCAGCCTAGCGCCGTGGTGAGCAAGTTTCTCAGCCCAACGAATCTCGTCGTCAATCGAATTGGCTTTGGATTCGAGCGAGGTGTGGGTGCCACGGAGTTTATTGCGGCTCCGGGGCAGCTGTTCTATGCGCCAGTGACCATGACCGTGTTGCCGGATACGAGCATCTATAGTTTGCAGTTTTCCCTGATGGCGACCAATGCCGGTCCACTTCCCGGACCGCCCATTCCGCGCAACGGCTTTACGTTCGAATCCCTTTTGGTGAAGCCGCGAGAGGGAGTTGCGGGCGCCTTCGAGCGGATCCCGCCGCTCATGTACGTGGCCAGGAATACAAATGGAGTGCCGGACGTGATCACAAATCGCGTCGTCGCGTATAACAACGGCTGGTTCATGGAGCTTGTGTTTACGAACTCCGCGATGAACCTTTTGGGCGTTGGATGGCTCGAGAGGCGGTGGCAATTCGGCACGAACCTGTACAACACCACCGCGCAGGATCTGATCAGCTATTCCATGGCGCATGATACGCTGCTGGTGAAGTCGGACGGAAGGGTTCTGGTCGGTGCCTACGGCATTCGGGTTCCGAGCAACGCAAAGCCAGGGCAGACCTATGTGATTCAGGTGGATCGGCCCACGGCAACATCAGACGGTATTGGAGCGCCCGGGTCTGATGTTTACATCGAAGCGCCCGCCTACGGCGTTTTGGGGAAGGGCCCGTTGAACGGGGTCAAGGTGTTGACCGTGGGTCAGCCGGGCTACATCGTGGGTGACGTGTATCCTTTCCGGTGGTTCAACGCGGGCGACTTCGGCAAGGGATGGTTGGCAAATGCTGATGTCATGCAGGTATTCCAGGTGATTGCCTATGGATTCAACGCACCGCCCGCGGGGAGTGATCTGTTTGATGCGATGGATTCGTGTTGCGGAGTTTTCACCAACGCGTCATGGGACACGAATCTGTTGGTCAAGGTGGGGGATGGATCGCAGCCCATCGTGCGGGAATCGCTGTTTGACGGGAACGATACGGATATCAATCGGATCGCTTTTGGCGACGGGCAGCTCGACGTCTGTGACCTCTTTGTGACGTTCCGACGCTCTCTGGACCCGTCCTTGGCGTGGTTCAAGCGACTCTGGACCACGAACGGGCAGGTGGCGGTGGTGGCGACAAACAACTTCCGGGGACGCTTGGACCCGTGGTTGGGCCCATGGGATTTGGGACTCGAGGACAGCAGCCTGAGCGGGGAGCCACCGGCGGTGGTGATCGAAGGTCGGGAAGTGATCGGTCAGGCAGGAGCGTTGGTGGAGGTCCCCGTGGTCGCCAGTGTTTTTGGGCCGCATCCGCTGCGTGTCCTGGCCATCACCTTGCGCGTCGTGCCGGCGGATGGCTCTCCGTGGCTGGAGGAACCGGTGCGGTTCGAGCCTTCCGTGTTATTGGGAGCGCCGACTTTGGTGGATTCCTCTCGAGGGGACACCTATGCTGCAGCGTGGTTGCGCAACGACGGGACGGGAATCGTGGGCACGAACGCGATCGTGGGCTGGTTGCGCTTGCGAATCCCGGCATCGGCCAGTGGCAACGCCGCTTATGTCATCCAGATGTTGCACAGCTCGGGGTCGCCCAACGGGTTGGCGCCATTCTCCACCCGGGCGCGCAACGGCGTGGTTGCTCTCCGAGATCGCAGCGGCTCGTCTTGGGGAGACGGTATCCCTGACTGGTGGCGTCTTCGGTATTTTGGATCGATTGCGGGGATCCTGGGGGCTGCGGATGCCGATGCCGACGGGGACGGAGTTCTCAACCGGTCCGAATATGAGACCGGCACGGATCCCACAGATCCCACAAGTCATACGCGAATGACTGTGCTGCCACGAGGGCGTGGCGATGCGCTGCTGCTACTCTGGCCCAGCATCCCGGGACTGGAATACATCCTCGAGGAGGCCCTGGATCTAGGGGGCCCGTGGACGCCCGTTTTCTCGCAGCGGGCCACAGGATGGAAGATGAGTTACCAACCGTCAGCGCAGGAGGGGTCCCGGAAGTTCTATCGGGTCCGTTTCAACCCCTGAACCCGAACGGGTGAGGCTCGGATGGAGCCCCAGTTCGAGGGGGGATCATATTGTGCTCTGGCGCGTTTTGCCGGGGCCCCGGCTCATATGTCGCCGAGCCGACGCAGGTATTCGAAGCTGTAAATGCCCGTATGATGGCCATCGGCCCAGAGGGGCTGGAGTCCGTACGCGCCCACGGGCTGGATCCGAATGAGCTGAAAAGAGGCCGGTCCCAACGGGGCCGCCGGGGCGCGATGCAGCCGGCCCAGGACATCGCGTTCCCCCTGACAGCCGGCACAGGGACAGGCCCTCCGCAGTTTTTCCAACGAAATGAAAGTCTCGGTGCCATCTGACCAGCGGATGGCGAGTTCTGTCCCAATCACCTGGATGTCTTCCGGATGCATGGTGCGAGCATGCCTCAGCCGCGCCTCAGCGTCCACTCGGCCCGGTCGCCTCACGGCCATGCCGGCTCCCGGCGACCCGGCGAGTCGTTCGAACTCATTGGCAAAGTGTCTCTCCCCGTCCATGCCGTGGCGGAGTCAGGAGCCGGGCCCTTTTCCATCACCCTCGAGGTAGAAAGGCCTTGATCGTCGGCGGCAGGCGTGCGGCGGTGCCCTGCGGGTGAGCCGATCGGGTGGTTTTTGGTCGGGGTGGAGTCTCATCCGCGGCTCCCGCGGATGTCCGCCGCCTTCCGGGAGGGGTGCCCATGGTGCCGGGTGCATCAGGTCGTGCATCAGGTCGCTTTGGGGAAAGTTCAGCTTGGACTCGTCGCGGGATTTCCGCAGTCAGCTGGAGATGGAGGAGCCAAAGCGGGTCGCGGCCGCTTGCGATTGGACCGGCCCCGGGATCGTGTGCGCGGTTACAGGCTGCGCAGACGCGGTCGAGGTGAGAACCGGTGTCGATTGCGGCACGGCTTTGAAAAGGTATTGCCGGGCGCGGCGCAGGCGCCCCGTACCGAAGCGCCCGGATCCGCCCGAGTGGCTCGCGGGGCATTCACAGGTCTGGGACCAGCCGGAGGCTCGGTGGTGCTTCGGGCGTCTTCAGCATGGGTAAGCCGAGGCAGGGCGGCATTTCGTTGGGACTTCTGGAGTCGGGGCTCACAACCGGACACGCGACCCTCGGCTTGCGATGCTGGGAAAGGACTTGATGCCGCCAGAAAGGCGGGATTAATTGACCGTGATGCTCCATGCACAGCGTTGAACGCCGCAAGACTCGGTGCCGGTGGTTTCCCGGCCTGCCTTTGCCAAGGAGGTGGTTGCTCGGCCAGGGGGGACGGTGGCCGTGGTGTCTGCTGCTGGCTTGTTCTTTGGGCGCTGCACCGTTCAAGGGCACCTTTGAATTCCGGCAGCCGGACGGCACTCTCATTGTCGTGCGGGGGGAAGGCGACGAGTTTTATGCACACTTCGAGACGCCAGAGGGTTACACCGTGACTTTCGATCCCGCCCTCCGGGCCTACTGTTACGCCCGCGTGTCCTCCGAGGGCCGCCTGGTGTCCACGGGAATTCCGGTGCACCTGGCGCGGCCCGCCGAATTGGGATTGGAACCCGGTTTGCGGCCCGACGCCGCCGTCATTCGTACCGAAGCGCAGGAACGGCGGCGGCGCTGGGAGGAAGCCATGGAGATCGACGCGCGCTGGGAAACTCTCAAAGCCCTGCAACGGGCAGCTGAGGCAGGCGGGCCCGAGTATGCGCCGCCCACCGCGCCCACGCTGGGTGTGAAAGTGGGTCTCTGCCTGTTGATCGATTTTCCGGACGAGCCCGCCACCGTGCCGCGTTCCGAGATCGAGGCGTTCTGCAATGCCGACCAGTACTCCGGCTACGGGAACAACGGTTCGGTCAAGAAATACTTCCAGGAGGTATCCAACGGTCTCCTCATTTATTCGAACGTGGTGACGATGTACGTTCGGGTGCCGCAGCCCAAGAGTTATTACAATGACGTCACGAAGGACAGC
>JAOADM010000226.1 GCA_026417315.1 Limisphaera sp. | reverse complement strand
CTGCCCCCACTCGCGCTGGATGACCGCCACTCCCTCGGTGTGCTGAAACGTTGCCAACTGCCCCAGCGGGAGCCACGCGCCCGTGCGGACTGGCCACAGGAGCCCGGCCAGGGCCTCGGGGTCCCGGCGCACGCTCTCGGGCCACCGCACCACCAGGGGGAATCGACGCAACCCCTCCGTCACGTCGCCCACCGCGAGCCCTCCGACCAGCTCCACGGCCGTGAGGATTTCGTCGGCCGTCACGCCCAGGCGATCGGCGGTGTCGGATCGTGCCACAATGCGCAACACCGGCTGTCCGGTCCACGGTTCCAGTGCCACGTCCCGCGCGCCGCGCACCTCGGCCAGGATTTGGCGGATCTGCTCGGCCAGCGAGCGGAGGGTGGCCAGGTCCTCGCCGAAAACCTTTACCGCCACATCGCCCCGCAGACCGGCGATCATTTCGTTGACACGCATTTCGATGGGCTGGCTGAACACCGCGCGAATGCCCGGCACGCGTGCCAGCACCTGGCGCATCGCTTCGGCCAGTTCGGCCTGCGTCCGGGCGCGCTTCCACTCATGCCGCGGTTGCAGCGCCACGAAGACATCCGTCACCTCGATTCCCATCGGATCGGTGGCTACTTCCGCCGAGCCGAGCCGGCTCCAGATCCGCGCAATCTCGTCGGGGAATTCCCGCAACAATTCCCGTTCGATCCAGGTGTTGCCCGCGACGGCCTCCTCCACGGACACGCCGGTCAGGCGCACGATGTTGATCACCAGGGCTCCCTCGCTGAGTCGGGGCAGAAACTCTGCGCCCCGCTGGGCGGCCAGCAGGGCACCCGCTCCCACCATCCCCAGCGCCCCGAGGAGCGTCGCGGTGCGATACCGCAGGGCCGCCTCCAGGATCGGGGCATAGACGCGTCCCAGCCACCGCATCAGCCAGGGTTCCTCCTGCCGCGGAGCCCGTTGAAACAACAGGCTGGCCAGGACGGGCATCAGCGTCAGGGACAACACCATGGCGCCGAACAAAGCGAAAATCATCGTCAGGGCCATGGGCCGAAAGAGCTTCCCTTCCACCCCCTCGAGCGTGAGGATGGGGAGGAACACAATCAGGATGATCAGCTCGCCGAACATGGTGGGTCGCCGGACCTCGAGGGCAGCTTCGCGGACGACCTCCCGCAGTGGCTGGTTCGGTCGCAGCGCCGCGTGCCGCGCGCAGTTCTCCACCATGATCACCGAACTGTCCACGATCAGACCAAAATCGATGGCGCCCAGACTCAGCAGGCTGGCGGCAATGCCCGCCTGCAGCATCATCTGCCCCGCAAACAACATGGAGAGCGGGATGGCCAGGGCCACGATCAGCCCGGCCCGCAAGTGGCCCAGGAAGGCGAACAGGACCGACACCACCAACAGCGCGCCGGCCAGAAGATTGTGGCGGACCGTCCGGATGACCTGGTCAACCAGTTCCGTCCGGTCATAGAATACCTCCAGCCGGAGGTCCTCGGGCAGCGCCGCTTGCAGGTCGGCCAGTTTGGCTTTCAGGGCCCGCGTGACGCGCGCGCTGTTCTCGCCCAGCAGCATGAACCCCAGTCCGAGGACCCCTTCTCCGCGGCCCTCGGCCGTGACCGCTCCGATGCGAAGGCCGTGATCGATGCGCACCTCGGCCACGTCCCCCACTCGGACCGGCACGCCATCCTGCGTCGTCAGCACCAGGTTGGCGATCTGCTCCGCATGGGTGAGTCGTCCCAGCCCGTGCACCAGCAGGCTCTCACCGGCGCGGGTGATGACCCCGCCGCCCACATTGCGGTTGTTGGCCCGGAGCGCCTCGATCAGTTGATCCACGGTGACCGAGTACTTCAGAAGACGCTGCGGATCCGGCACGACGTGGTACTGCTTCTCCAGGCCACCCCAGGTGTTGACCTCGGCCACGCCCGGGACCTGGAGGAGCGCCGGCCGGATCACCCGGTCGTGCCACTCGCGCAGTTCGCTGAGCGTCCGCGCCGGGTTGTCCGTGCGCAGGATGTAGTGAAACACCTCGCCGAGGCCCGAAGAGATCGGTCCCAATCGGGGGCGCTCGATCCCGTCCGGTAACTCCACCGTGGCCAGCCGTTCCGCCACCCACTGGCGCGCCAGCGGCATCGGCGTCGCGTCATCAAACGTCGCCACGACCTGCGCCAGCCCGAAGCGGGACAGGGAGCGAAGCTGGACCAGCCCGGGCAGTCCGCCCAGGGCGAGCTCCAAGGGCAGGGTGATTTGTTGCTCGATCTCCTCGGCGTTGAGTGCGGGCGCCTGCACATTGACTTGGACCTGGACCGGCGTGGTGTCCGGAAAGGCATCCACGGGCAAGTGAGACAGGGCGCGAATCCCCAGCAGCGTGCACAAGCCCGCCAGCACACAGATCAACAGGCGGTTCTGCAGCGATAACGAAATGATGCGCTCGAGCATGGTCCGGCCGAAAGGGTAGGGGGCACGTCAATCGTCGGCACAACCGGCGCCGAGCCGGGACAACCACAGTTGTGCTTTGAGGGGAAAACTGCCCGCGGCGGCCACGCGTTCGCCCGGCTGCAACCCCTCGCAAACTTCCACCCGCGAGCCGCCGGTCCGGCCCAGCCGCACAACCCGAGCTTCAAACAGATCCGGCTCTCGCGGTACGAAAACCACTGGGGGACCGTCCGTCCGGTGAGCCGCGTCAGCCGGGATCCACAGGGCCGGCCGAAGCGGCCCGAGCCAGAGCCGCGCCCGTCCGAACATGTGAGCCCGCAACAGGCCCTCGGGATTCGGCACCTCGGCCAGCACCAAGAGCCGGCGTGTGCGCGCGTCCACTTCGGCGGCGATCCAGGCCACCCGACCCGTTACCACCCTGCCCGGGAGCGCATCGAGCCACAGCTCGACCGTTTGGCCGAGTCGCAGGGCCGGCAGCGCGCTCTCCGGCAGGCTCAGCCGCGCCCGCAGCATGGATCGATCGGCCAGGGCAAACAAACGCTGGCCGGCTTCCACCCAGGCGCCCCGGACGGCGTTGCGCTCGATCACTTCGCCCTCCAGGGGCGCGCGCACAATCAGG
This sequence comes from Limisphaera sp., assembly GCA_026417315.1. GTDB lineage: Bacteria > Verrucomicrobiota > Verrucomicrobiia > Limisphaerales > Limisphaeraceae > Limisphaera. The sequence goes on along the minus strand of JAOADM010000226.1, from coordinate 2,742 downwards.
CACGGATCGCGACGCCCCGGCTCGAGCCACGCATCGATCTCGTCTTCCGAAAAGCCCAGGGCGCGCAATTGCTCGCGGGCCAGCCGGTGCTCCGCCTCGGCTTGCTGGAGCTCCTTCGCCGGCGTGATTTGCCGGGCGCGCAGCCGTTGTTCTCGTTGCAGGGTTTGCCAGGTTGAGGCCAGCCGTGTGACTGCCTCTGCGATGGCCGGCGAGCCGAGCGTGGCCAGGGGCTGTCCCTGCGCCACGCGTGTGCCCAAATCGACGTGGACCTCCCGCAAAATGCCCGCCACAGGGGCGACCACCATCGCCAGCCGGTTCGAGTCCAGCACCAGCTCTGCCGGGCATTCCACGGCCTCCGCGGCAGGGGTCTCTTCCACCGACACCAGCCGTACCTGATCCGCCGGCAAGGGCGCCGGCAGACGCACCAGCAATCCCCGGCCCGGAGGCAGCTCGCGCAGCCGGTCCGGACTACAAATGCCACACTCCGCTTCGGGCACACGATGCTCACTGCAAAACGCCGCCGACAGGGCCGTCTCCGCGGATGCGGGATCCGCCGAGCTTTCGGGCGGGCAACAGGCGTTCGTGCCCGACCCCGCGGACGGATTCGATTCCGGATCGGAGCAGCCCGTGTGCAAGGCCAGGGCCAGAAGGAGCGAAAGTTTGTGAAAAAGACGCATGCGTGGGTTCATGGTGAGACCTTCGAAAGGTGAGAAGTCGTTGTGTCCGCGGGCGCGGAGCCGATCAAGGCCTCGTACTCGGCCACGGCTTGCGCCAGTTCCAGCCAGCGTTCCCACGAGGCCAGTTCCAGTTCCGCCAGCATCTGCCGGGCGGACAACAGTTCGGCCGTACCCAGGCGACCCTCCGCCACCGCGGTTTCAATGCGCTGCAGCGTGGCGCGGGCCCGGGGGAGAATCTCGTCCCGATACCGAGCGAGCTGCTCCGCACCGGAGCGAAGTCGTGCGCGCACTGCGGCCAGGTTGCGTTGCTGCCGCGCCAGGGCCGCCGACACCAGCGCCGAGGCCGCCTCTTGCCGTGTCCGGGCTTCGTGACGCCGACGTTGCCCCCCATCCCAGGGCGGCAATGGGAAAGAGATCCGCAGTTCGACCACCGCGTCCCGATCCGGCGCGGCGCCGCGGCCGGCGGCCACGGTGACCGTGGGATCAGGGAAGAGCTCGAGTCGGGCCCGGCGCCATTCCAATTCGGCCTGACGCCGCTGCCATTCGGCGGCTTCCACGGCAGGAGTCTCGGCCGGGTCGGGTTCGCGATCGAGCAGTTGCTGCGCCCGCAAGAGGAGGTTGGGTTGCTCCGGACAATGGCAGGGGTCGGGCGGTTCCGGCTGACCGAGCAGGGCCGCCAGCGCCGCCCGGGCCTGTTCCCGCCGTTCCTGCCACACGACAACTTCGTTTCGCAAGCGGCTGGCCGCGATCTCCGCTTGCAACCGCTCGACCTCCCAGGCATCCCCTGCTGCAACGCGTTCCTCCACGTTGGAGACCGTCACTTCCGCCAGCCGGGCTCGTTCGCGCGCCACTTGCAGCGCTTCCCCGGCGGCCAGCACCTGAAAAAACGCGACCTTCACTTCGCGCACGATGTCCCGTTGCCGGGCAACCAGCTCGGCATGCTGTGCATGTTGCACCACACGGGCCGTCTCACGGTCCAGCCCCTTCTTGCCCGGCCACGGCACGATCTGCGTCACGCCCACGGTTTGTTTGCTTTCCGTCAGGGACCGGACACCTGCCGCCGGGCCGTCTTCGAAAGCCAGTTCCAAGGCCGGCGCAGGCCAGAGGGCGGTGACCCGTGCACGCGCCACGGCGGCTTCCGTCTGAGCCGTAACCACCCGCAGTTCCGGGTTGTTGCGCAGGGCCAGCTCCACGGCGGTCTCCAAGGTCAAACAACCTGTAGGGCTGGCCGTCGCAGCGAACCCCGCAGCCACGTGAGCTGCGATTCCCAGGATGAGTCCCGTGCCATCGATCAGCCGGTTCCTGAAAACGAACCACGGTTTCATTGACGGGCACTGGAACGCAAATTCGTCTTGTTCAATCGATCGATGTCCAAACGGTCGAGCGGCTCTCGTTCGAGCCTGCAGAAAACAGCCCCGGCCAAGCAAACAGGCGGGCTGTGGGAAAAGGAAAGAAAGCCCGAAGCCTCCGGCCCACCGGCCGGCCGGGCGTTCAGAGCCAAACGTCCGGGGCCCTCGGCGGAAGGGCGGCGCGGCCGAGAAACCGCCAGCACCGCGTCAGGACGGTCACGGGTTCAGTGGGACAAAAGGCGCCCGGCCCCGGCCCCGTAAGCTTGCCGACGTCCTCGCGCGCGGATGGCCAAACCGGGGGAAACGCTGGAACGACCTGGTCTGCTTTCGCGGCTTCCGATGCGCCGTCCTCCACGCGGTGCCAGCCCTGCTCGAGCCCCGCGCACAGCACGTCGCAACAGGGCAGGGCCGGCTCCGGCGCCGGAGCCGAGGGACAGCAGGGATCGGTCCCGACCCACTCTGCCAGCCCCTCCAAACGGCAATGCTGGGTCGCCGGCAGCCACACTGCCAGCAGAAGCCACGCCCAGACCTTTACCCAGCGCTTCATCGCCCGCAAGAAAGCCCCGTCCGCGGCCGCTGTCAAGCAGATCGCCGGTTCGCTGGTCGAGCAGCGTTGCCAGTCGACGCACCTTTTCCAACGCGGTGCGACGGCGCGCTTCAGTCGGGTGGGCGGTGAACACCGGCTGGATGCGCGCAGAGTCGAGCCATTCCTGAAC
>JAOADM010000225.1 GCA_026417315.1 Limisphaera sp. | reverse complement strand
AATCAGCCCACAGAGCACGCAGCAAGGAAAAGCCCACAGAACACACAGAATACGCAGAACGGAAACCTTATACTGGATCAGTCCGCCGACTTACGTCGGCGGCTACGAGAATTAGCCCACAGAACACACAGAGCACGCAGAAGAAAACACCTGAATTCGATTGGTCCGCCGACTCACGTCGGCGGCTACGAATCTGAGGGCTGGAAGCCGGGGCCGAAAAGGGGGCGGGTCCTGGATAAAATCCACGGGCTGCCGCCAGCGGCTGCGAGCAATCATGGTCCACCGACTGACGTCGGTGGCTACGAGAATCAGCCCACAGATCACACAGAATACTCAGAAAGAAAAGGCCACAGAGCACACAGAACACTCAGAGGAAAACACCTGAATTCAATCGGTCCACCGACTCACGTCGGTGGCTACCATATCGAGATCCGCCGACTCGCGTCGGCGGCTGTGCGGCTCCGAAGAAAAAGCCCTTCTGTGTGATCTGTGGGCTTTCAGAAAAGGATTCTGTGTGTTCTGCGTATTCTGTGGGCTGAAAAATAAGAATTTTGCCTGTTCTGCGGGTTCTGTGGGCTCCGCGAAGAACGCCCCGGGGGTTCACCGGGCCGGGGAGGGCCGCCGGCAGGTTGCGGCATCTGTGGGAGAAACCGGGGCGGCGTCACCGGCGCGCTTGACCGGCGGGCGGTGGCGAGCCTACAGGGGAGTCATGCGTCCGGTTGGTGGCTTGCATCTGCAATGGCGCGGGGTTCCGGCCCCGGGGTTCCTCCTCCTCTTTGTCATCCTCGGGTCGCTCGCAACGGCCGAACTCGAGGCCGATACACCCGCCCCGGGCCCGAGTTGGAAGGCTTCCTGGATCTGGGCGCGCGACAGCGACGTGCACGGTTACAATGAGGCCATGGTGGCACGGCGCGAGTTTCGCCTGGGCGCCTTCACGCGGGCGACCCTGCGCATCACGGCCGACAGCCGGTATCGCCTCTGGATCAACGATGCGTGGGTCAACGACGGCCCGTGCCGGAGCTGGCCGGAGCATTATCAGTACGATGTGCTGGACGTGACGCCCTGGCTGCGCGAAGGGCGCAACGAGATTCGGGTGTTGGCCCGTTATTTCGGCGTGGGCGATTTTCATCGGATCCCTCAACAGGCCGGGTTGCTGGCGCAGTTGGACGTGGAAGGGGCCGATGGTCGGATCGTGACTCTGGGCACCGACGGCTCGTGGGAGGCGGCCCGGTTGCCGGCCCTGTTGTCGCGCACGCCGAAGGTCAGCATTCAGATGGAGCCCTGCGAGTGGTACGACGCGCGCCTGGCCGAGTCGCTGAGGTTCCGTCGGGCGCGGGTGTTGTTCCCGGCCGGGGCGGGTCCGTGGCGGGACCTGCGGCCGCGCGACGTGGCGCTGTTGACGCGCCGGCCTTTCCCCTTCAAACGCGTGCTCCACACGCGCCTGGTGCGGGCCGAGGGATGGAACTTCTGCGTGCCGGCGGCGCGGTTGGTCAACCCCGGTGTCATCGAGGCGAACCACCACGCCAGTTGCGGTTTCGGTATGGCCACGGTCCTGGAGGTCGAAAAGCCCGGTCCGGTGCGGATTCAACAGGAGGGCATGAAGCTGGCCCTGAACGGCGAGCCGGTCCGCGGCGAGGTGCATCTTCCTGCCGGCCGGCATCTGTTGCTGGGGTTTTCGCGGAATCTGTTCGGGCACGACAAGGAGAAGGCGGTGCGGTTTCTGGAGCCGCAGGGGTTCCGGTTGGTCAACCCGTTGGATCCGCGTCAGCGCAATCCCTGGGTGTTCATCCGCCTGCCGGAGTATGCGGTCGCCACGAACGACCTGCTCTGGGTGCAGTTCCGGGACTCGGATCCCCGTCTGGGCGGGTTGGCGCGCGAATATCAGCAGGTGACCGACCGGTGGTTGCAGGAGGTGCGCGATGCGGATCGGCTGCGGGAGCTGCTGGGGGGGCGTTGCGAGCAGTTGCCGTCCGAGAGGATGCTCGTGGAGGACGCCTTCTGGCAGTTTACGCAACGGCGCGAGGTGGGGGAGGCCGCGGGTCTGGTGGAGCATGCGGAAGCGCTGTTGCACGACAACGCGGAGGTGACCACGGTGCGGCCGGGTCCGGCCGGCGACGTGGAGTTGTTGCTGGATTTGGGCGAGCAGAATTGCGGGTATTGGACGTTCGATTTGTGGGCGGAAGCGGGGGTGACGGTGGATCTGGCCGCGGTGGAGTACATTGCGCCGGATGGCCGGATTCAGTTTCCCTGGGGGAATCGGAACGTGCTGCGGTATGTGACCCGCGAGGGCCGGAATCAGTACGTCTCGCTGAAACGGCGGTCGGGTCGGTATGTGTTCCTGACCCTGCGGAATCAGAAGGGCCCGGTGCGGATCCGGCATGTGGGCCTTGTCGAGTCCACGTATCCCGTGGCGTATCGCGGGTGGTTCCGGTGCAGCGACGCGCGGTTGAACGAGATTTGGGACATTTCGGCCCGGACGTTGAAGCTCTGCATGGAGGACACCTTTACGGATTGTCCGTTGTACGAGCAGACGCACTGGGTGGGCGATGCCCGGAACGAGGCGTTGCTGGCCTACGGGGTGTTCGGCGCGCACGATCTGGCGCGGCGGTGTATTCGGTTGACGGCCGAATCGCTGGAGCGCTTTCCGATCGCCGGCTGTCAAACGCCCTCCTCCTGGGACGTGTTGATTCCGGCGTGGAGTTTTCTCTGGGGCATTTCGACCTGGGATTATTACTGGGAGACGGGTGATCGCGACTGGCTGCGGCAGGTGTATCCGGCGGTGATCCGGAATCTGGAGGGAGCGGCCCGGTTCGTGGACGACCGGGATTTGTTTTCGGCGCCCTTCTGGAACTTTTTCGACTGGGTGAACCTGGACCAGGGCCATCGGACGGTGCTGCACAACACGCTGCTGCTCATCGGTGCCATCGACGCTGCCCGACGCGAGGCGGAGGTTCTGGAGGATACTGAGCGACAGGCATGGCTGCGGGCGTTGCGGGAGCGTTTGGTGCGCGGTGTGCGGCGGCTCTGGAACGAGGAACGGGGAGCTTATGCGGACGCGATTCGGGACGACGGCTCGATCAGTCCCGTGCACAGTCAGCACACCAGTTTTCTGGCCCTGTTGTACGATGCGGTGCCGCCGGAGCATCGCGCGGCCGCGTTGCGCAACCTCACCAATCCCCCGCCCGACATGGTGCAGGTGGGGTCGCCCTTTGCCGCACTGTACCTGTACGAGGCGCTGGAGAAATACGGGCTGAGCGACCGGATTGTGGCGGAGATTTACCGGCATTACCTGCCCATGTTGGAGGCGGGGGCGACGACGGTGTGGGAAAGCTTTCCCAGCGGCACGACCGGGGGCGGTCGGTTTCCCACGCGCAGTCATTGTCACGCGTGGTCCTCGGCGCCGGTGTATTTCTTGAACCGGCTGGTGCTGGGGATTGCGTCCACGGCCCCGGGCGCCACCGCCGTGGAGATCAGTCCCCGGCTCTACGACCTGACGTGGGCGGAGGGTCGAACGGCCACTGTACGCGGGCCGGTGTCGGTTTCCTGGCGGCGGGAGGGTCAGACGCTCCGGATCGATTACCGCGTGCCCGAAGGGGTCCGGGCCACGTTCAAGCCCAATGCCTGGCACACGGGTCTGAAGCTCATCGTGAATGGGCAGACGTGGGAGGGGCCCAACCCCTGAGGGCGCGCGATCGGGGCGCAGGGAACGGCTCCGGCTTCTGCCGGCCCTGCCCCGGCGGGGACCGCAGTGCACAAAACCGCAGGTGCCGCGCAAAAAATCGTGATTTTGCGCGGCTCCGATCCGCGGTAGGTTGAGTCGCATCGTTCGAACGGGGATGCACAGATGTTGTACTTCGAGGCAGGATCGGCGGAAGCGCAACTGACCGAGGCGCAGTTGCGGGAGGGATTGTTTGCCGCGCTGGACCGTCTGGGGCCGCGGCGACGGGTGCTCGTCGTGCCGCCCGATTTTACGCGGTTTCATTCGCAGGCCGGTCTGCTGACGCGGCTGGTGTACGAGTATTACGGGGACCGGTTGACGGACGTGTTACCGGCGCTGGGCACGCACACGCCCATGACACCGGAACAGATTGCCGAGATGTACGCCGGGGTGCCGCCGGAACGGTTTCGGGTGCACAACTGGCGCACGGGGGTGGTCACGGTGGGCGAGGTGCCGGCCGCGTTCGTGCGGGAGGTGTCGGAGGGCGCGGTGGATTTTGCGTGGCCGGCCCAGTTGGCCCGGTTGATCTGGGAGGGAGGTCACGACCTGATTCTGTCGATCGGCCAGGTGGTCCCCCACGAGGTCATCGGGATGGCCAGTTACAACAAGAACCTGTTCGTGGGGACCGGCGGGGCGGAAGGGATCAACAAGAGCCACTTCATCGGGGCCGCTTACGGGATGGAGCGGATGATGGGGCGCGCCGACACGCCGGTGCGCCGGATTTTGGATTATGCGTCCGAGCATTTCATTCGGCACCTCCCGGTGGTGTATGTGCACACCGTGGTCAGCCGGGACGAGGAGGGTGGGCTCCGGGTGCGCGGGTTGTATATCAGTGATGATCGTTCCGGGTTCGAGAAGGCGGCGGCGCTGTCCCTGCAGGTGAATTTTCAGATGCTGGACGAGCCGCTCTCGAAGGTGGTGGTGTACCTGGATCCGGCCGAGTTCAAGAGCACCTGGTTGGGCAACAAGAGCATTTACCGGACGCGAATGGCGATGGCCGACGGGGGCGAGTTGATCGTGCTGGCGCCCGGGCTGCGGGAGTTCGGCGAGGATCCGGAGATCGATCGGTTGATCCGCAAGTACGGGTACCGGGGCACGCCGGCCACGCTGCGCGCGGTGCGCGAACAACCGGAGCTGCAGGCCAATTTGAGCGCCGCTGCCCATCTGATCCACGGCAGCTCGGAGGGTCGGTTCCGCATCATCTACTGTCCGGGCCATCTGTCGCGCGAGGAGATCGAGGGCGTGGGGTTCGAGTACGCCGATTTGGCCGCGATGTTGCGACGGTACCCGCCCGATCGTCTGCGCGACGGGTGGAACACGTTGCCGGATGGCGAGCGGGTGTATTTCATCTCGAACCCGGCGCTGGGCTTGTGGGCCTGGCGCGGGCGTTTTGCGTGAACTCAACAACCATGGCAGCGATGCAATTACCGTTTCGAGTCAACCTGGAGGGACGCGTTGCGCTGGTCACCGGCGGCGGCGGCGTTTTGTGCAGTGTGATGGCGCGGGCGCTGGCCGCTTGCGGGGCCCGTGTGGCGGTGGCGGATCTGAAAAAGGAGGCGGCCGAAGCGGTCGTCTCCGTCATTCGCGGGGAGGGCGGCACGGCCATGGCCGTGGCTTGCGATGTCCTCCAGCGCGAGAGCCTGGCGGCGGCCAACGAGACGGTCAAACGCGAGCTGGGGCCGATCGACATCCTCATCAACGGAGCCGGCGGCAATCATCCGAAGGGGACCACCACTCACGAGTATTTGCGCCCCGAGGACCTGCAGGGCGCCGTGCAGGACGTGATCACGTTTTACGATCTGGATCCGAAGGGGATCGAGTTCGTCTTCAACCTGAATTTCCTCGGCACACTCCTGCCCACGCAGGCCTTTACGCGCGAGATGGCCGCCCGGGGGCGGGGCGTGGTGATCAACATCTCGTCGATGAACGCGTTTCGGCCGCTGACGAAGATTCCGGCCTACAGTGCGGCCAAGGCGGCCGTGAGCAATTTTACGCAGTGGCTGGCCGTGCATTTCTCCCGCGTCGGGGTTCGGGTCAATGCCATCGCCCCGGGCTTTTTTGTCAC
>JAOADM010000224.1 GCA_026417315.1 Limisphaera sp. | reverse complement strand
GGCCACCGACTGCACCACCGGCCCTACGAATTGTCGGGTGGGCAACAACAACGCGTGGCCATCGCCCGGGCCCTGGTCAACGATCCGCTGTTGATCCTGGCCGATGAACCCACGGGCAACCTCGATTCTGCCTCGGGTCGGGAAATCCTCGAGCTTTTCGATGAGCTCCATGCCCAGGGCAAGACCCTGGTTTTGGTCACACACGACCCCGGAGTGGCCGATCGGGCCCAGCGCACTCTGCGGATGCGCGACGGGTTGGTGGAAAGTGACGTCCGTAAAACCGCTCCGGTGACGGTTCCGACCGCATGAGCCCGCCGTGGTTCATCTGGCGTCCGTGGTTGTTCACCGGGCTTCCCACCCGGGGAGAGGCCCCGCGCCTGCTGGCACGGCTCCGAGGTTGCGGTTGGACGCGATCGCCCGGAACCCGGCATGCTCTTCGGAGGACTGAGCCTGGTGAACACTGACACGATCCAGTCCGGCTTCTCGCATCCCGCGGTCTGGAGCCGGTTCCGGCGGACGCTGCGGCTGGGGATTCGCAGTCTGTGGCTGCATCGGTTGCGGTCCCTGCTGACCGTGCTGGGGATTGTCTTTGGCGTTTGTTCCGTGATCGCCATGCTGGCCATCGGGGAGGGCGCCAGTTACGAGGCGCAGGAACAGATCAAAAACCTCGGCAGTCAGAACATCATCCTGCGCAGCGTCAAGCCGCCCGAGGATCAGAAACTGACGGACCAGGCCACGCGGAGTTTCGTACTGCAGTATGGTCTGACCTACACCGACCTGCGGCGCATCCGCGCCACGATTCCCGGTGTCACCATCGTCGTACCGGCCCGGACCATTCGCGAATACGCATGGAGCCGGACCCGTCGGGTGGACTGCGAAGTCGTGGGCACGGTGCCGTGGTACCCGGAAATGCGCAATCATCAGGTCGCGCAGGGGCGCTTCTTCAACGATTGGGACATGGAGACACGGGCCAGTGTCTGCGTCCTGGGGTCCGAACTGGTGCCGCTGTTGTTCCCCTTGGAATCACCGTTGGGTCGGGAACTGCGCGTCGGCGGGCACTACTACCGGGTCATCGGAGTCATGAGCCCGCGTCCGATTGCCGCGGAGGAGGAATCGGATATGCAACCCTCAAACCCCGGCCAGGCCGGCCGCGCCGGCATCCCCCGGCTCTACATCCCCCTGGAGACCGCGCGCATCCGCTACGGGGAAACGCTGATCCGGCGGCGGGCCGGCAGCATTGAGAGGGAGCGCGTGGCCCTGCACGAGGTGATCGTCAAGGTGCATCGGCAGGAAGACGTGATGCCCGTGGCGGAAGCCATCCGGCGTGTCCTGGAGCACGGACACGGCAAGCGCGATTATGAAATCATCATCCCGCTCGAACTGCTCAAGCGGGCCGAACGAACCAAACAGATCTTTAACATCGTGCTCGGGTCGATTGCCGCCATCTCCCTGCTGGTCGGCGGCATCGGAATCATGAACATCATGTTGGCCAGCGTCACCGAACGCACCCGGGAAATCGGGATTCGCCGTGCCCTGGGGGCGCGGCGCCGTGACATTGTGCTGCAGTTTCTGGTGGAGACGGTGCTGCTCAGCGCCTCCGGGGGTCTCCTCGGCGTGTTGTTGGGAGCCGCCATTCCCTTCGTGGTGACGTGGACGGCGGGCATGAAAACATTGATTACCTGGTGGTCACCCGTCCTGGCCTTTACCATCTCGGCCCTGGTGGGCGTCGTGTTCGGCCTTTATCCGGCCCTGCGCGCCGCGCGCATGGACCCGGTCGAGGCGCTTCGACACGAATGAACGGCTCGGGGGTTGCCGCGTGAACCCCGCCAGCGCGCCGAGGCGGCCGGGCCGTCCGGGGCTCCAGACCACGAGGGGCTGGATTCGGAGTGCGCCTCCGTTGCCCTGCGCGATGGAAGCAGGAATCCGAGCTCTCTCACCCCACGGTCTGACCCGATCTCAGGCCTTCTCTGGTCGGAATGGCAGAGCCAGCTTTCCGGTCGGGATCAGGTCCGCCTCATCCGGCCCATGCTGAATCTTCTCGTTGAGCAGGTAGAGGAACACGGCGAAGAGCAGCAGGTAGATGAACGTGAACAAGAGTAGCGACGCCAGCACCACGTCGGCTTTCAGATGGGGTGACACGCCTTCCGCCGTGCGCATCAACCCGTACACGATCCATGGCTGACGCCCGGTTTCCGCGGCAAACCAGCCGGCCTGATTGGCAATTTGCGGTCCGAGCACGGAGAACACCAACACCCACAACAGCCACCGGTGATTTTCCAGCGTGCCACGAACAGCGTGATAGCACCCCACCAGGGCAATCCCAATCAAGGCAAAACCAACCGCCACCATCAGGTGGTAGAACTGGAACGAGCGGTTCACCGGGGGCCAGTCCTCGCGGGGAAATTCCTTCAAGCCGGTCACCGGTTGGTTCACATCGCCGTGTATCAGCCAGCTCAGCAAACCCGGGATGGCCAGCCCGTACACCTTCTCCTCCTTTTCGTTGACCCACCCGAACAGATACAAGGGCGCGCGCGCGCTGGTTTCGAAGTGCCCCTCGAACGCGGCCAGTTTGGCCGGCTGATTCCTCGCCACGCCGACCGCGCTGATGTGGCCCGTGACCAGTTGCAACAACGACGCGACCAGGCCAAAAGCCAATCCATACTTCAGACATTGCCGGGCAAAGTCGCGGTGCCGCCCCTTGAGCAGATACCACGCTCCCACGCTGACCACCAGGAACGCGCCAGCCTGCCAGCACCCGCAAATCACGTGCGACAGCCGATGCATCGCAGAGGGATTGAACACCATCGCCCAAAAATCCGTGATCTCCGCCCGCGGCCCCAGGGGCGTCTCGACGATATGATACCCCGCCGGTGTTTGCATCCACGAATTGGCCACCACGATCCAAATGGCGCTGAAGTGGGCCCCCAGACAGACCATGCACGTGGCCAGGAAATGCGTGCCCCGCCTGACCTTGTCCCAGCCGAACAACAGGACCGCCAGGAAACCCGACTCCAGGAAAAAGGCGAAAATCCCTTCCGCCGCCAGCGCGCTCCCAAACACATCCCCCACAAACCGGGAATAATTGGCCCAATTGGTGCCGAATTCGAACTCCAGGACGATGCCCGTGGCCACCCCGATGGCGAAGGTCAGCGCGAACACGCGGGTCCAGAAACGCGCCAGTTGGTGGAAGAGCGGGTTGTTGGTCCGGAGCCAGAGCGACTCGAAAATCACCAGCATCACACCCAGACCAATGCTCAGGGGCGGATACAGGTAGTGAAACGCGGCCGTAACCGCGAACTGCACCCGTGATAAGGTAACGACGTCCATAACGGTGCACAAATTGCCCGAGGCTGATGTTTCGCGCAACCCGGCGTCGGCGCATCGACAGGCCCGGCCGACCCTCGCTACCATCGCGCATGCTTTTGGGAGCCCATTGCTCGACGGCCGGCGGGCTGGTCACGGCTCTGGACCGTGCCCGGCGCATCGGTGCCGACAGCTGCCAGCTGTTCGTGAAAAACAACATGCAGTGGCTGGCCCGGCCCCTGAAGGAGGAAGAGGCGGCGAACTTTCGCGCCGCGGCGAAGGCCTCGGGGCTGGCCTGGATCTTCGCCCACGCCGGCTACCTGATCAACCTGGCGGCGCCGGACTCGGCCAATCGGCAGAAATCCATCCGATCCCTGATTCAGGAGCTGGAACGGACAGCGGCGTTGGGATTGCCCTTCCTGGTGCTCCACCCCGGTGCCCATTTGGGAGCCGGCGAAGAAGCGGGCTTGCGACAGGTCGTGCGCGCCCTGGACGAGGCCTTCGAGGCCACGAAAACGGCGGAGGTCCGAGTGGCCCTCGAGAACACCGCCGGTCAGGGGACCTGTTTGGGAGCCGAGCTGTGGCACTGGGCCTGGGTGTACGACCGCGTGCGGGATCCGAAGCGACTGGCCATCTGCGTGGACACGGCGCATCTGCTGGCGGCCGGCCACGACATCCGGTCGCCTGCAGGCTGGGACCGGGTGATGGCCGAAGTGGATCGCACGGTTGGACTGGACCAGATCGTGGCCTTTCACCTGAATGACTCGAAGGCCCCGTTGGGATCGCGCGTGGACCGGCACGAACACATCGGACGCGGCCATGTGGGGCTGGATGGCTTCCGGCACATTGTGAACGACCCGCGTTTCGAGCGGCATCCTGCCTGCTTGGAGACGCCGAAATCCGAGGATCTACACGAGGACGTGGAGAACCTGGCCGTGCTCCGATCCCTTTGTCGGGGACCCGGGAAACCGCCGCTAACCAGCAGCGCGGGTGTGCGTCAAGTCCGGCCGCGGCCACGGACCGGGTCTCGAAAATAAAACTGGCGGAGAGAGGGGGATTCGAACCCCCGATACGGGTTTAAGCCCGTATAACGGTTTAGCAAACCGTCGCCTTCAGCCACTCGGCCATCTCTCCGTCCTGTGCGGGCCGCTGCGGAACCGGCGTTCCAAATCTTTTGCAGCAGAAAAGGGGGCTGCACTGTGGCAAGCCGTCCCCAGCCAACCGCGTTTCACCATACCCGCCCGCGCCACCCGGAGCAAGGCCAAACTCCGAGGGCGCGGGAGGGGAGCGCAGGACAGTCGTTGAGCACCCACGGCGGGCGAGGAAAGAAACCGTAAACCTACCCAGCTAAAGGGGCAAAGGCGGGGCGGGCCAGGGCGATCCGCAACCCGGGGCGGCGCAAAATCGAGTTTCCAATGGCCATTATTGTTCCGGCCCAGCGCACCTGGTCCAACCCGCGCCCGGCTTGCCACCTCCCAAACCCGTGAGGGGAGGGCAGGATCCCTTGCCAAATCCGCTCTTGACACGACTAAGCACTCAACGCTCCGCACGATTCCGCAATCCGCTCAAAACGGAACGGCGCTGTCGGTCTCGCATGCATTGGACGGCCGCGATCCCGCCGCCTCCATAGCGGAGGTTTCCAACCTGCCGGACCGCGGCCTTCCCGTCCGCAGACTCGGAGCCGCCGACATCGTCGGCGGACGCCAACCAGATTCTTCTCTTCAGCCCACAGACCAGATTCTTCTCCGGAGCCCACAGATCATACACATCACTCAGATGGGCTTTTGGATGGCTCATGGAGCACGCACATGGGCAATGGCGTTGGGCTGGCATCGACCGACCCGCTGCCTCCGCAGTGGAGGTTTCCACCCTGCCGGACCGCGGCCTTCCCGTCCACAGACTCGGAGCCGCCGACATCCATCGGCAGACCCTGCCAGCATTGTTTTTTTTCTTCTGCGTGATCTGTGTGTTCTGTGGGCCTTTTCTCTCGGCGTGCTGTGTGGGCCGAGTCTCCTAGCCGCCGACGTGAGTCGGCGGACGCCAATCATGCAGCCGCCGACCTGAGTCGGTGGTTGACCGACCATCCGCCGCGTTCCCGCGGCGGCTACCGAACTCTGTGAACTCTGCGCCCGGCAGGCACCGACGTCAGTCGGTGGAAAGCTCCCTCGAGTCTCACCCGCCGGCTGCCGACGGCGGTTCCTTGGTGACTTCAGCGCGTTCTGCCTGGTCTGGGGGCCTTTCATGCAAATCTTCTGCGTATTCTGTGTGTTCTGTGGGCTTTTTTCTTTCTGTCCGCTCTGTGGGCCGAGTCTCCCAGCCGCCGACGTTCGGCGCCTCGCGGTCACTTCACAATCTCCAGAATCGCCCTGAACCCGGGCGCCTCCGCAGTCTGCAACAACTCCAACAGCGCCATCTCCACGCAGGTCCATCCCACCCCCAGTGGCTGCGGCTTGGCCAGCGCAAGTGCCTTGTGCTCCGGATTGCGAGAGGAGACCGCATCCGCAACCACTTCCACCTCGTACCCCGCGGCCGCAAGGGCTCGCGCCGTCTTATAG
>JAOADM010000223.1 GCA_026417315.1 Limisphaera sp. | reverse complement strand
AGATGTGTATAAGAGACAGGCTCCGGACAGCCTTTCTCCGTCAACCGGACCATTGCCCCCGGAAATGTCACCCAGTTCGGGTTCATGCTCACGGGTCCGAACGCCGATCCCGCCACGGTGGACAACTTCGGCAAGGTTCGCATCGCAGTGATCCCTGAGCCGGCTGTTCTGGCGCTGCTGGGGCTGGGGGCCGTGACCTGGCTGGCGCATCGCCGTCGGGGACACGTCACCGGCTGAGTACGCCTCGAAAGCCCGGGCTTCCGGGAAAGGTCGGGCGCGGATTGATCCGGGCCGAACCGCGACCTTTCGGCCGCCCTGTTCGACTCCTGGAATCAGGGTGGGGTGGCTTTACGTTTTTCTTTGGCCTTTCCCTCTTCAGACTTCCGCTTCTGCGGCCGAAGAATCCCGTTGGCGAGGGCGGCGCCTTGTTGTTCAATACCGGACAACGCTCGATGCATCATGAATGCGACCGGCCAAACGAGTGTGACCGCCGGGCTGGCAGGCGGAAAGCCGGAGGATCGTCCCGCCCGCGTCCTGCTGGTCGAGGACGACCCCGAGCTGCCCGAGATCCTGGCCAGCCTGCTGGCACACGATGGATTGGACCTGGACTGCGCAGCCACAGCCGCGGAGGCGTTGCAGCGGATTCGTGAACGGGAGCCGGACCTGATCCTGCTGGACCTGGGTCTGCCGGACATGGACGGGCTGGCCCTGCTGCACCAACTCAAAGCCGCACCGCAGACCCAATCCATCCCGGTGGTCGTCGTCACCGCCTGGAACAACCCGCAGGACAAACTCCGTGGTTTCGAGGCCGGTGCGGCCGATTATGTCACCAAGCCTTTCGAAGCCACCGAACTGCGTGCGCGCATCCGTGCCGTTCTGCGTACCAAACGCCTCCAGGACGAGCTCACCCGCGCAAATCGAGAGCTGGCCGCCGCCCGGGAGGCCGCCGAACAGTCCGCCCGCGCCAAGGCGGAATTCCTGGCCAACATGAGCCACGAAATCCGCACGCCCATGAACGGCGTCATCGCCATGTGCGGCCTGCTGCGAGAGACCCCGTTGACACCCGAACAGCGAACCTACGTCGAAACCATCCACTCCAGCGGCGAGGCCCTCCTGAGCCTGATCAACCAGATCCTCGATTTCTCCAAAATCGAGGCCGGCAAACTCGAGCTCGAACAGTTGCCGTTCAACCTCCGCCAGTGCGTCGAGGAAGCCCTGGATGTCCTGGCCGCCAAGGCCGCCGAGAAGAAACTCGAACTGACCTACCTGATGGACGACGGGATGCCGGAGATGTTCATCGGGGACATCAACCGCATCCGTCAGGTCCTGGTCAATCTTCTCAGCAACGCCGTCAAGTTCACTCATGTGGGGGAAGTGGTGTTGACGGTGCGGCTGTTGTCCGACCCGCACGAACCTCCGCGCGCCGATGCGCCCCTTTGGCTGCACTTTTCCGTGCGGGACACCGGGATCGGCATCCCCCCGGAGCGCCTGCCCCGTCTGTTCAAGTCCTTCAGCCAGGTCGACGCCTCCACCGCGCGTCAGTACGGGGGCACCGGCCTCGGCCTGGCCATCAGCCGAAGCCTCGTTGAAGCCATGGGGGGCCGAATCTGGGTCGAAAGCGCGGTGCAAAAAGGCTCCACGTTCCATTTCACCCTTCCCCTGCGCCCGGCCTCGACGGCCATGAGCCCGCGCCCTGCCACTCCGAATTTGACGGGCCGACGCGTGCTCATCGTGGATGACAACGCCACTTGTCGGGAACAATTGCTCCGCGCGACCGCCCGTTGGGGGATGCAGCCCCGGGCCACCGGCAGTCCTTTGGAAGCTCTTGATTGGCTCCGCCAGGGAGAGCGTTTTGACGTCGGCATCCTCGACCTGCGCGTGCCGGAAATGGACGGCCTGACCCTGGCCCATCAAATCCGCAAACTGCCCGCCGGCGAGCGACTCCCCCTGGTCTTGCTCAGCGCCATGGGCGTGCGGGTGGACGCGCCCGAAATCGCCAGCGCAAGGTTTGCTGCCTGCCTGATGAAGCCCACCAAACCCGTCGCCCTTCAGGAAACCCTCGGCCGCCTCCTCGGCGCCACCCCAAGCCCGGCCCCTGCTCCGGCGGCGCGTCCGGGAAAACTCGACCCCACCACCGCTCAGAGGCTCCCCATGCGCGTACTGCTCTGCGAAGACAATCTCATCAACCAAAAGGTTGCCCTGCGACTGCTGCAGCAGCTCGGCTACAAAGCCGACGTGGCCCAGAATGGTTTGGAAGCGCTGGCGGCCCTGGAGCGCGAGCCCTACGACCTGGTCTTCATGGATCTGCAGATGCCGGAAATGGACGGCCTGGCCGCCACACAGGCCATCCGCGAACGACAAAACGCCCCGCAACCCCCGCCGCATTTCAATCGGCGCATCGTCATCGTGGCCATGACCGCCAGCGCCATGCAAAGCGACCGGGACCGTTGCCTGGCTGCCGGCATGGACGATTACCTCGCCAAACCCATCCGTCCCGAGGATGTCCGCCAGGTCGTGGAACGCTGGGGTCCCGTGTTTCAGGCCGCCGCCGCCCCCGCCGCGGCGGCCCCGGCCCAATCCAATCCCGGTTCCACTCCGTCCGAAGAACCGGCCGTGGACATGAAACGGCTGTTGGAATTCGCCGAAGGGGACATGGACAACCTGCGCGAACTGGTGAGTCTTTACCTCCAACAGACCACCCAACAGCTCAACCAGCTCCGTGCGGCCGTGTCTGCCGGCAACGCCGCCGAGGTGCGTCGCGTCGCCCACAGTTGCGCCGGCGCCAGCGCCACCTGCGGCATGCGCCGGATCACCCCGCTCCTCCGGCGGATGGAAGCGCGCGCAGAGGCGGGAGATCTTTCGGAATTGCCCCAACTGCTCGCCCAGGCCGAACACGAGTTCCAGCAAATCCAGTCGCAAGTGCAGCCCTGGCTCGAGCCGGGCGGCTCCCCCCCACCTGCGGCCCAGGCATGAACAAGGTCCTCTTCATCGAGAACGATCCCGTCGTGGCCGGCATTTACCGGAACAAACTCTCCCTGGAGGGGTTCCAGGTCGAAGTGGCCTCCGACGGCGAAACCGGTCTTCAGCGCGCCCGCGAATGGCGGCCGAACGTCATCCTGCTGGATCTGCTCCTTCCCAAATTGACCGGCCTGGAAGTGCTGCGCGCACTGCGGGCCGAGCCCGACTTTCAAACCGTTCCCATCATTGTCCTCAGCGGTACCTACCTCACTTCCCTGGTCCAGGAAGCCTGGAAAGCCGGCGCCACCAAATGCCTCGCCAAGGCCAACACCACCCCCAAGGTGGTGGTCGACACCATTCGCAACCTGCTGCGGCCGGTCCCCGAGGCAAGCCCCGCCAGGGCCGCGGTCGGCTCTGCCAGTCCGGCCACCGAGCCCGGCCCGCTGGATGCCGACACCTCCTTCCAGGCCGAGTTGCGCCGCGATTTCCTGCTCTCGCTGCCCCAGACCCTGGCCGTCTTTCGCGCGCACCTCCAAAGCCTCAATCGCGCCGGCTCCCCGGCCGAGCGCCTGGAACAGCTCCAGCAATTCCAACACCGCGTGCGCGCCTTCGCCGGGAGCGCCGGGCTGGCCGGCGTGAACCTGCTGGCCCGCGTGGCCGACCTGTTCGAAGCCCTTCTGCGCGAACTGGTCGAAAAACCCGAAGCCTGGACCCCGTCGACCCTTCGCACCGTGGCCGGCGCCGTGGACTTTTTCCACTGGCTCGGCCAGCGTGTTCACCTGCCGGAACTCCAGTCCCTCCCGCAGGGCACCGCCCTGGTCGTGGACGATGAGCCGCTGGCCCGGCGCGCCGTGACCCACTCGCTCGATAAGGCCCGGATCCGCGCCGTGGCGGTGGAGGACGCCGAAACCGCCCTGCGTCTCCTGACGGATAATCGGTTCGATCTGATCGTGCTGGATGTGGACCTGCCCGGCATGGACGGCTTCAGTCTCTGCAGTCGATTGCGCACGCTGCCGGCGCACGCACGCACCCCCGTCGTCTTCGTCACCAGCCTCACCGATTTCCAGGCCCGTACCAGCTCCACCATGAGCGGCGGCAATGAGTTCATCGCCAAGCCGTTCCTGTTCGTGGAGCTGAGTCTCAAAGCCCTCATGTTCGTCCTGCGCCATCAGATCGAGCAGGCCACCGCGCCCGCGCCCGCCCCGCCCACCTCCGCCCCGACCCCCTCGGCCGCACCAGCGAGCCCCGCCACCTCTTGAGCCCGAGGCCGCCCTGTGCTCCCTTTTCCTGCGATGACCGGACCGGTCGCCAGTCTCTACATTCACGTGCCGTTTTGCGCACGGAAATGCAGCTACTGCGCCTTTTACTCGGAAGCTGCAGACGCCAGCCTCATGGACCGATACGTGCGGGCTCTCCTTCGGGAGCTGGAACGCGTTGCACCCGACCTGCGCCCGCAAACCATCTTCTTCGGCGGCGGCACCCCCACGCTGCTCACCCTCCGCCATTGGGAGCAGATCTTCCGGGCCATGGAGCGACTCAACCTGCTGGGCGCCGCCGAGTTCACCGTGGAGGCCAACCCCGCCACGCTCTCCGCGGACAAGGCCCGACTCCTCCGCGCCCACGGCGTCAACCGGATCTCCCTGGGGGTACAAACGCTCGATCCTGCGCTCCTGGACCGACTCGGCCGAATTCACACACCCGAACAAGTGTTCCGGTCCTACGACCTCCTCCGCCGCGCCGGATTCGACAACGTCAATCTGGATCTGATGTTCGGCATTCCCGGCCAAACCATGGCCAGTTGGGAAGGTACCCTCCGGGAAGCCCTGGCCCTCCAGAGCGAACACCTCTCCTGTTACGAGGTCATCTACGAGGAGGACACGCCGCTCTTTGCACAACTGCAGGCCGGGGCGTTCGCAGTCGACGAGGACCTCATTTGCGCGCAGTACGATCGGCTCCTCGAGCGCACCGCCGATGCCGGGTTCCACCAGTACGAGGTGGCCAACTTCGCCCGCAACCATCGGGGCTCCGCGGGCTGCGCAGGCCCGTTGAGCACCGAATTCCCCGCTTACGCCTGCCGGCACAACATCAATTACTGGCGGGGCGGCGATTTCTACGGCCTCGGCCCCAGTGCCGTCTCTTACGTGCGCGGCGTGCGCACGCGCAACCTGGCGCACACCCCGGCGTGGTGCGAAGCCCTGGAACAGGGTGGTCGGGCCCTGGCCTGGCGCGAAGCCCTGCCCCCGCTGGCCCGGGCCGGTGAGACCGCCGCCTTCGGCCTGCGCGTGGTGGCCGGCTGGCCCTACGCAGAGTTCCGACGCCGCACCGGGTACGATCTCCGCGAGGAATGGGCGGCCGAACTGGAGGAACTGGAACGCCGCGGCTGGGGTGTGCGTGAGCCCGACCGCTTCCGACTCACACCCACCGGTCTGCGCTTCGCGGACGCGGCAGCCGAGATGATGTTGCGTCCCGCTGCCGATGCGTCCCCCGGCGCGTCTGAGCCCGCCCCGTTCTGGGCCGCCGCACCGTGAATCACCGGGGCCGGCCCCGTCTCACCCACCGGACCCTGCGGCGGGCAGGGGCGGCCCGGGCCGGCTCACCGTCTTTAATCGGTTTCGAATCAGGTCAGCCCGCAGAATGTCGCGCTCCTCCGCCTGCAGCTTCTCCTGATGCAGCAACTGGAGGTGCGCCGGCTGGATCAGCAGGAACAATTCATCCGTCAACGAGCGGTCCACTCCGGGGAACATGCCCAGGTCCACTCCCAGCCGCATCAGGGACAACATGTTCATCGCCTCCTTGGAGGCGATGATGTGGGCATTGGCCAGAATGCCGTAGGCACGCCCGATGTGGTTGTACAC
>JAOADM010000222.1 GCA_026417315.1 Limisphaera sp. | reverse complement strand
GGTAGAACGTCACCGTGCCGGCCTCACAGTCCAGCAGGGCATAGGCCGCGCGGATGAGTGCCGCCACGCCGGTTTCCCGAACCCCCAGACTCTTGAGGTACTCCTGCGCCTCCTCCGGACTCAGATCTGCCAGATCGCTTTCCAGCTGGGCACAGACCACAATGGTTTCGTATCCATGATGTTCCCGGCCGTACCGGCGCACGGCCATGACCCTGGGATCCTGCTCCGCGCCCGCGAGTTGGCTCTCGTGAACGTTGGCCGCAAGGATGGTGGGCTTGAGGGTCAGCAGGGGACAGGAGGCCAGTAGGGCTTGTTCCTCGCGGGTGAGCCCGGCGGTGTTGGCGGGACGGCCCTGCTCCAGGTGAACCTGCAGCCGCGCCAGCAGATGATCCTCCGCCACGGCATGTTTGTCGCCGCTGCGCACCTCGCGGCTGATTCGTTCCCGACGTCGTCGCAGCTGTTCCAGATCCGCCAACACCAGCTCGGTCAGTACGATCTCGATGTCACGCACCGGATCAGGGACCCCGGTCACGTGGACGATGTCCGGATCCTCGAAGCATCGCACCACATGGACCAGGGCGTCCACTTCGCGAATGTGGCTGAGGAATTGGTTGCCGAGACCCTCCCCGCGGGAGGCACCCTGAACCAACCCGGCGATGTCCACGAATTCAATCGCGGCCGGCACGCGGGTCGGCACATCCACCACGCGCGCCAGGGCATCCAGACGCGGGTCCGGCACGGCGACCACCCCGCGGTTCGGTTCGATGGTGCAGAACGGGTAGTTGGCCGCCGGGGCCAGATGGGCGCGCAACAAGGCATTGAAGAGCGTGGACTTGCCCACGTTCGGGAGCCCGATGATCCCGGCTTTCAGCATAAGCCAACTTTAGCGCCGCGAGTGTCGATGGGGTAGGCAAAAGCGCCGGTCCGGGTTTGGTCTCCGCGACTCTTTCTTTGCAGGGGCGCCCCGAGACCTGCGGAGGGCAGAGGGCCGGAGGAGTTGTTTTCCGCTTCTTTGCGCGGCAAGAGTTCTTGCGGCCGTCCTTTCCGCTCGGCCGGAACCGGAGCTCCACGGCGCGCCTGCCACACCCGCGCGATTCAGCACGCGCCGAGCTCCGAAGGGAGGCAGAACCCCGTTCAGGGCGCGAGGCGGGCCGGAGCCGACACGGGGCTGCCGGTGGCGGCCTCGTCCACGGCCTGTCGGATGGCTCGCTTGAATCGTTCCACCCCTTCGCCTAGGGCGGCCGACATGGTCAGAACGGGCGTATGCGGTACCCGACGTTTGAACCGGCGCAAATAACCCTCGGCGGCCGGCTCGTCCATTTTGTTCGCCACCACCAGACGCGGTCGATCGAGCAGCCCCGGGTCATACAGCTCCAGCTCCTCCAAGAGGTGCCGATAGTCGTCCCAGGGGAAGCGGCCGTCTGTGCCGGCCATGTCCAGCAGGATGACCAGCACTTTGCACCGCTCGATGTGCCGGAGAAAGGCGTGGCCGAGCCCCACATTACGGTGGGCGCCCTCGATCAGTCCCGGCACGTCGCAGACGACCAGCCGACGGTAGTCGGGGTATTCCACAATCCCGATCTGAGGGTGCAGCGTGGTAAACGGGTAGGGTGCGATTTTGGGGCGTGCGCGCGAGATTGCGGTGAGCAGGGTGGACTTGCCCGCGTTGGGATATCCCACCAGACCCACATCGGCAATCATCCGCAGTTCCAGGAGGAACTCGCCCTCTTCCCCCGGCTCGCCCGGTTGGGCAAAGCGCGGAGCCTGTCGAGTGGGCGTGGCGAAGTGCTTGTTGCCCAGACCGCCGCGACCGCCCCGGCAGAGCACGAACTCCTGACCGTGTTCCGTGAGATCGGCCACCAACACGCCGCGGATCGGGCCGCTCACGCGGGGTGGAAGGGGGAGAGGCTCTCGCTTCGGATCGGTCATCCGTCCGGCATAGGGAAAGGGCGTCCGGACCGACGTGGGCAAGACGGTTTTGCTGCTTTGGGAGGGGGGCGGCTCGGCCGGCTCGGGCGGGTGCAACCGCCAGACCAGCGTGCCACAGGGCACCGGCACAATCAGGTCGCGTCCCGACCGACCCTTCATGCCCTTGCCCATCCCGTGTTCGCCATCCTCCGCAATCAGTCGCGGCTGGTAGTACTGGGCAATCAGATTGTTGAGGTCATGGTCGGCGCGCAAAATCACACTGCCCCCGTCGCCTCCGTCGCCACCGTCCGGACCGCCCTTGGGACGGAATTTTTCGCGACGGAAGGCCACGCAGCCCCGGCCGCCGTGTCCGGCACGGGCGTAAATCTTGACCTCGTCAACAAACACAAAGCGAAGGGACAGGGGGGATGCACATCCGGCCCACCTCACCGGCTGCAGTCGCGCGTTGCCGCAGTGCCGCGCAAGAAAAAAGGCGAGGCAAGCGGCCTCGCCGGCTGCGATCGGTCCAAAGACGCCTCAATTGCTGGCCGGCTCGGCCGTGGCCGCCACCGGGGCTTCGGGGATCACGTTGACCCGCCGGCCCTGCTTGTCGAACTTCACCCGGCCGTCCTTCAGCGCGAACAGCGTCCAGTCCCGGCCCACCCCCACATTCAACCCGGGCACGAACTTCGTGCCCCGCTGCCGGACCAGGATGCTGCCCGCCGTGACAAACTCCCCACCGAACGCCTTGACGCCCAGCCGCTTGCTGTTGCTGTCGCGGCCGTTGCGGACACTGCCCTGACCCTTTTTGTGTGCCATATGCGCTCCTTCAAACCTTGATGTCCTTGATCTTGACCACGGTCAGCTCTTGGCGATGCCCTTGGAGTTTGTGGTAGCCCTTGCGGCGCTTCATCTTCCAAATGATCTTCTTCTCGCCCCGCTTGTGGGCCACCACTTCGGCCACCACGGCCGCATTGGCCACCGTGGGGGTCCCCACCAGGATGCGACCCTCCTGATTGACAAACAGGACTCGATCGAACGTGGTGCTCTGGCCGGCTTCCACCGGCAGCCGTTCGATCTCCAGGGTGTCGCCGGCGCTGACCCGGTACTGCTTCCCACCTGTTTCAATGACTGCGTAATTCATGGCTTCCCCAGTCAGGGGCCGAACACCAAACCACAATCCCGACCGCTTGTCAATGGCCGTCTGCGAACCGTGGGAAAGCCCGGAGACGCAGGGGCCATCAACACCCCGGTATCCACAGGATGAACCCTGCCGCGGGAGCGGCCGCTTCTGCACCCGGCCGCCCATGGCGCACGAATGGCCCCTTGGCGGCAGGCTCCATACCCGCCGCGCTTCACAATGGAGCAAGATCGACGGCCCGGCTGAGGAAAGCACCGGAGAGCAAACGGTCCTTGCGCCGGTTGTTTTTGCGGGTCCTGGTTGGAGTCCCTGGCCCCCCGGTTCGGGTCTGATCCCGTCTCCCCGGCGGGAGGGGCACAAAAAACCGATCCAAAACCGAGTTGGACAACCTCCCGGACGCGGATGGATGAGCATACGTTTCGGTGTGAAAACCGATGGCTTCACGGTGCCAAAACAGCCGTAACCCCCACCGCCGGACCTTCGGTTGGACTGGCCCCCGAATGCGTGTCTTGACTGGCAGGCGACCAGCGCCTCCGCAGGCCACGTCGTCCTCTAGGAGAGCATCTCCCCGGTCCTGAATCTCGCTGTCCAGTAATGAGACGGTCTGTCCCGGCTTTGGACATCCCCAAGGGCCGGCGTGTGGATGGAAGCACGCCTTTGTTCGGGACCGAGAGCCGCTGGGTTGGAAGGAGGTTCGATTGGTAAGCAAACTCAGGGGCAAGCGACCTTACAAGCCAGGCTGGTCAGGCATGATGAATGCTCTTTAGACGGGCAAAGGTTATGCAGGTCCTCGCAGCCCGAGACGGTCGCAAACGACATTTTATGCAGCAGCCACGACAACGAAAGGAGGGGCCCGCTGTCGTTCGGGCCCGGCGTCGGAGTTCCGAGAACGCGTACACCCTGGCGGAAGTTTCGGTGGCGACGCTGTTGTTGAGCACGCTGGTTGTGTCTCTCTATGCGGGCATGAGCGCAGGGCTGGCGTACACGGCGATGGTGCGCGAGGAGCTGAGGGCCACCCAGGTCATGCTCGAACGGCTCGAAGGCATCCGACTGTACAACTGGGATCAGATCAACAGTAACGGGTTCGTCCCCCCCACGTTCACCGCATATTATTTCCCCAATCCCACAAACCCGGCCACCGGTTCCGGCGTGCTGTACACGGGCAGTATCACGATTCGACCCGTGTCCTGGAACAATCCCCCTCCCTACGCAGACCACCTGCGAGAAGTCGTGGTGCGCATCGGTTGGCAAACCGGCCTCGGCCAGGGCAGGCCCCAGGTGCGCGAACGGGAGATGCGAACGCTGGTGAGTCGCTATGGATTGCAAAACTACATTTTCAACAACTGAGCCGAGGGCCGATCGGGTGCGACGTTCCACGTCCTGCCGGGGCCGAACCGCCTCCGGCGGGTTTACGCTCACCGAGACCATGGTGACGATGGCGCTCGCCGGAGTGATTCTGGCAGCGGTTTTGGGTTTCTGGACCTTCAGTGCCCGGACGTTGGCCGGGATCACCAACTATATGGACTTGGACCAGCGCAGCCGACATGCCCTCGATGTGTTGAGCCGCGAAATCCGTCAAGCTGCCGGCCTGCTTGCAGCCACTCCCACGTCGCTCACCTTCTCCAACCTCGATGGGACGACCATGCAGATCGTCTGGGACCCGGACCGGCGGATCGTGACCCTGCGCCGCGACACCCAGGTGGAGACCCTTCTGACCGGCTGGGATTACCTGCGGTTCAACATTTCCCAGCGCAACCCGAGCAACGCGGTCTTTGGTTTCTACCCCACCCGCGACATCCGGCAGGCGAAGCTGGTGGATCTGAGCTGGCGCTGTACCCGCCAGATCCTGGGCCAGACCCTGCAGACGGAAAGCGTGCAAACGGCGCGCATCGTGATTCGCAACTGACCCGGTCTTATGAGGATCTCTCCTGCACGACACTCGCCCTCCGGCCAAATCCTTCTGATTACGCTGCTCAGCTGCGCCATGCTGGGCGTGATGCTGGCCAGCACCCTGTTGCTGGTGCAGGGACAGGCCCTCTCGGTGGCCAGGTCCATGTGCTGGAATGCCAGTCTGGCCATGACCGAGGCGGGCATCGAGGAAGCCCTGACGCATCTGAACCGGAATGCCCCGTTTTTCGATCCCAGCGAAGCCACCAACAACCTGGCGGTGCACGGCTGGGTGCGAGACGGGAACCTGTATCGGGCACCCCGACGCTTCCTGGGCGCGGGCAGCTATTACGACGTGGCCATCGTGCTGCAGGGAATGGAGCCGCAGATCTATGCAACGGGGGTGGTGAGTCGCGCCGATTTGGTGCCCGCCGCGCCCGGCCTGGGGACGATCGGGATGGAAGCCGGCGGCCCCTATGCGCCCGTGCCGCGCACCGTCCAGGTACGCACGCGCAGCGACCCCCTGTTCGCCGTGGCCATGGCGGCGGAGGGCCAAATCGACCTGGCGGGCAACAACGTGACCACCGACAGCTTCGATTCGGGCGACCCCAACTTCAGCGACAACGGCCGGTACCCCATGAACAACCCGCTCAAGCGCAAGAAGAACGGCGACGTGGCCACCAACGCCGGCCTCATCAACTCCATCAACGTCGGCAACGCCAAAATCAACGGAAAGGCCATGACCGGCCCCAACGGCACCGTGCGGATCGGACCCAACGGTTACGTTTCCGGGGGCACCAACAACGACTTCAATGTGGTCTTCCCACCCGTGCGCGTGCCTTCGGGATCCATGTGGTATCTGCCGACGGTGTCCAACGTTGAGATAGACGGAGTGCCCTACAGTCACTTTGTGCTCATGAGCGGCACGTATTACCGGGAC
>JAOADM010000221.1 GCA_026417315.1 Limisphaera sp. | reverse complement strand
GCCTTGGGGCAGTCCACCACGATGCGTTCCACATCGTCGGTCAGAAAGTCCCGCACGGTCCGCTCGATGAGGTCGGGCTCCTGGAACACGCAGGAGGGCGTGGGTTGGGTCTTGCAGCGTTCCTCGATTTGACGCCATTCCTCCAGCAACCAGGCCAGGTCCCGCACAAAGTATCGCTTTTGCTGGCCCTCGCCGGCGGTGCGCATGATCACGCCCATGCCCTCCGGGATGTTCAGCTCCCGCAGGATCTTCTTGAGTCGCTGACGTTCCTGGGGATTCTCGATCTTGCGCGAGATGCCGCTCTGATCGGCGTGCGGGAGCAGCACGAGGAACCGGCCCGGCAACACCAGATTGGTGGTCACGCGGGGGCCCTTGTTGCCGATGGGGCCCTTGGTGACCTGGACGATGATCTCGCTGCCGGGCGGATACAGACGCGGCACGTCCTTCTGGGTGATGCGCGGGCGTTCCCGTTTGCGACCCTCGCGCTCGACGATTTCGACCCCGCTGTCGAAGGGGTTCGGGATGATGTCCCAGTAGTGGAGGAAGGCGTTCTTTTCAAAGCCAATGTCCACGAAAGCCGCCTTCAGTCCGTCCTCGAGGTTGCGCACCCGGCCCTTGAAGATGCTGCCCACGAGCCGTTCCTCGGTATTGCGCTCGATGTTGAATTCCTCGAGCTGACCGTTTTCCAGCACGGCCACACGGGTCTCCAGGGCCTCGACGTTGATGATGATTTCCTTGTGGACCTTGGGCGCCGGCTTGATGAGGCGCTGCACCTTCTCGACGATCTTCCCGGCCACGGCCCGAATCGAATCGAGGATCCCCTGCGGCGGGGGCTCCACCGGGATGGGTTCATATTCTTTCTCCTCTTCGACCTGTTCGGGCACTTCGGGATGAGGCTCGCGAAATTCGCCGCCCAACGGTTTGGGTTCGGCCGGGGCCGGTTCCCCTTCTGGGGGCAGGCCATAGGCCAGGTTTTGGGCCCGTTCAATTTCCTGTTCGTGGCGTCGGTCGAAGACCCGTTCCGGTTCCGCTCCCGGCGTCGTGGCGGCCGCCCGGGCCTCCTGCGCCTCGGCCTGGGCCTTGGGCGAAACGGCTCCCAACCCGCCGGAGGGACGGAAACGCAAACTGCGGCGCCGACGTGAAAAACTGCGGTCACTCATGGTCCGTATCCTTTGCGATGGAGATAGACGTTCTGCAACAAGCCCGCCGCGATCAACGAGGTCACCACTGAAGACCCGCCGTACGAAAGCAGCGGCAGTGGCACGCCCGTCACGGGCATGAGCCGGATGTTCATGCCGATATTGAGGAAGACCTGGCTGAACAGGAGCGTTACAACACCCACTGCCATCAGCCGTCCCAGGCGATCGCGTGCCTGGCGGGCGATGTGCATTCCACGCAGCAACACCACCCCGTACAGCGTGAGCACCGTCACGCTGCCGATAAAACCCTTCTCCTCGGCAATCACGGAGAAGATAAAGTCGTTGTGCGCCGCCGTGCGCGGCAGAAATCCCAGGGCAATCTGGGTGCCCTGGCCCCAGCCCTTGCCCCACCAGCCCCCGGAACCCACCGCGATCAGGGCCTGGCGCACCTGATAGGATCGGGCTTCCTGCAAGGCACGGGCCCGCTGGCGCTCCTCCGGAGTGGCATCCGGCGGGGCAAAGTCCCGGCCGAAATACACAAGCAACCGTTGCCGCTGGTACTCCTCCAGCCGGATTTGCCAGGCCGGCGGGGCAAAGAGCACGTTCAAAACCAGCAGACCACCCACGAGCACGCAACCCGCCACCAACCGCTGGATATAGCGACGCGGCACCCCCGCCGCCAACAACATGGCCAACGTGGGCGGTACCAGCAGGAGCGCCGAACCCAGGTCGGGTTCCTTCAGGATCAGCACAAAAGGCAGGGCCATCCAGCCGAGCGCCTTCCACAACACCTCGGGACGGCGCAACTCGTCGGCGGGCCGACTGAGAAAATGGGCGAGCATCACAATGAGCACCAGTTTGGCGAATTCCGAGGGCTGCACCTGGAAGGGGCCCAGATCGAGCCACCGCCGCGCGCCGTACCGCACGGCCCCGATTCCCGGTACCAGGACCAGGGCCAACACTCCCATCAGGCTCCAGTAGGCCACGGGGGCCCACCGGGCCAGAACGCTGTAATCCACCGAACTCAGGGCGACCGCAGCCGCCAGGCCCACCCCGTACCAGATCGCCTGTCGGAACCAGCTACGATCCCAGAGCGCCAGCTGGTTGTGTTCTTCCGCGGGCGCGGTGGCACTGGCCACGAACAGCAGCCCCAGCACCATCAGCCCGCCCACGGCCAGCCAGAGCGGCCAGTCCAGGCGCGGGTTGCGAGGTTGGAGCGCAAGGTCACTCATGGCAGGAACCGGGCGGCGAGTTCGACGGGTTCGTGTTGTGCCCGCTGTTGCAGGGCGCGAAAGACCTCGCGAGCCACCGGGGCGCACGTGGCGCCGCCACTGCCCCCGTCCTCCACCATGACCGCCAACGCGTACCGCGGTTGTTCATACGGAGCGAACCCGATGAACCACGTGGTATACCCGCGCAAACGTCCCTCGGCATCCATCATTTGCGCG
Source organism: Limisphaera sp. (assembly GCA_026417315.1). Taxonomy (GTDB): domain Bacteria; phylum Verrucomicrobiota; class Verrucomicrobiia; order Limisphaerales; family Limisphaeraceae; genus Limisphaera. The sequence continues at coordinate 3,307 of JAOADM010000221.1, read as the reverse complement.
GTGCCGGTCTTGCCGCACACACGGAACCCGGGGACCGCGGCAGCCCGACCCGTCCCCTCGGGGTCCTCGGTGTCGGCCAACATGGCTTCGTGCAAGACGCGCAAATGCTCGGGCCGCAGCGTCAGCCGGTCCCGCACCCGACCGGCCGGGAAACGCTGGGGCGCTCGGCCGGGGTGCAGTTCCGGCGGTTCCAACCGATCCACCAGGCGCGGCCACAAGACCCGCCCACCGTTGGCCAGGGCGGCCGTCACCACGGCCATTTGAAGAGGTGTGACCGCCACCGGCCCCTGGCCAATGCTGAGATTGGCTGTATCCCCATGGCGCCACGATGCGGATTGCACCTGCGCGAACGTGGGGAACACTCCGGCGGTTTCCTGACGCGTGGGCAGGCCGAAGGGTTGGCCCAGGTGCAATTGCTGGCCCAATTGGATCAGGCGCTCCAAAACGCCGGGTCGAAGTCCCCAATGGACGAAGTAGCTGTTGCTGGACCGAAGCAGGGCGCGGCGCAAATCGTAGTCGCCGGGAGGTGCGGTGTCCCGAATCTTTCGGTTCCCAACGTATATGCAGCCGCGGTCGGGGCGAGCCGGGTCGGGCATCACCGTAAAGCGTGAGGCAGGGTCCAACCCGCATTCCAATGCGGCCAGGGCCACCAACGGCTTGAGAATGGAGCCCGGAGGATAGTGCTCCTGGGTGGCCCGGTTGATCTGAGGCCGCAAAGTCTCGTCCATGAGCCGGCGATATTCCCCGGGCGGAAATCCCGAGATGAAATGGTTCGGATTGGGCGCGGGCAGGGACACCATGGCCAGGACATCGCCGCTGTGCACGTCCATTACGACCACGGCCCCCCGGACGTTGGCGCCCACGCGCAGCAGCGCCTGCTCGGCCGCCTGTTGAATCCGAAGGTCCAACGTCAACACCACGTGCCAGCCGGGCTCCGTCGGATTCCACACCTGTTCGGCCTGCTTGTATCCGAGGTGGTTGACCAGGACCGATTTGGCCCCTGCGCGCCCCCGCAATACCGCATCGTACCCGGCTTCGATCCCCACAACCCCGCGAAAATCCGGCATCCGATACGAGTAATCCGCGTCCTCCCCCTCCCAGGACCGGTCGTCCCGGGTCAGGTAGCCAACCAGATGCGCTGCGGTGGCTTGGTAGGGATACACGCGCAACGACTGCACATCCAGATCCGCTCCGGGGGGCAGCATCGGATACTCGGCCAAACGAGCGACCTGGTCGGCACGAAGGTTCATCAGCACCGGAAACGGCAGAGCCCGCTGGGTGAGGAAGTGCCGGCGAAAACGCTCTGCATCGAACGGAATCTCGTGATGCAGAATGCCACTGAGCTGATGAATCGCGTTGCTCACCACCCGGGTTCGTGCCTGCCATTCCAACAGCTCGATTTGGTCCCTCGACAACCGCACCGACTGGGTCACCACGCTCGAACCGCCCACCCATCCGGCCCAGGCCACGTTGCGTCGTACGACGCGCACCGGGCGCAGCCGCTGGTACTCGGCCCGGAACTCTCGACTCAACTCTTCCAGGTACAGGCTCAGAGTGAACGCCGGCCGGCTGTCGGCCAGCACCACGCCATGCCGGTCCAGGATCTTGCCGCGCACGGCCGGAACACGCACGGTACGGATGGCTTGACCCTCGAGTTGGCTCTGGTAAGTGTGTCGAGACGCAATCTGGCCCCACCACAGCCCCGCCAGCAGCACTCCCAGACCGGTCAGCATCCCCCGGGTCAGCCACCGCAGGCTTTGATCCTCGCGCAGGATGGGGTCCAGGATCTGCATGGTTCAAAAGCGTCCCCGTCGGATCTCCCGGTCGGGTCGAAATGCGCCCGGACCGACTGGGGAAGGGGCGAACCAGCTCTGCATGCGGCCGAACAGACGAAAGATCACCGGAGTGACTGCCGCACTCCAGGCGCTCAGCACCAGCCATTGCCAGAGACTGCCCCAGCCCAGGAGGGGCTCCCGCTCCAAGCTCAGCAGCAACACCACCGTCAGGGCGGGCACCGCCGCCCCTGCCCACGCTCCCAAAACCGCCTGGGCGAACAGTTGGTCGCGCAACACCAGTTCGCGCCGGAAATGCAGCAACAGCCCCACCGCCAGAAGCGGCAAACACGACACCCCCGGCGGGTTGGCCGACAGGGTGTCGATCGTCAGTCCGCCAAAGGTGGCCAGGAGCACGACATTCACCAGGTTTGTCTGCAGCGCGGCATGGACCATCAGGGCCGGGACAACGTCGGGTTGCACTCCCAGCCAGGGGCGCAAACCGTCCAGGGCAGCCTGGAGAAACAGTGCCAACCAGGCCACGAGAAGCGTGGCGACCACCTGAAACGAGCTCAGCATGACAAGGACATCGTTCTCCGGCGGGGCCGGCGGGTCCGGGTTGGAATGGGACGTTCGAATCGAACGGTTCTGACGCAACAGGTTCTCGGTTTCATGGCCACAAGACCCAGACTTCGTGCAGGGCGTGCAATGGCGCCGCCAGTTTCACCCGGGCTTCCAGATACAGTCCGTTTTCCACCGGGCGCACATCCACCACGGTGCCGATGGGAATGCCTTTCGGGAACAAGCCGCCGAGGCCGCTGGTGACGACCCCCTGGCCGGGGCGAACCACCGCGGCCCGCGGCAGGTAGCTGAGGAGGACCAGGTCGGGGTCCAGAGGCCCCGCGGGAATGATCAGTCCGGTGTCCCCGGTTCCGTTGAGCACCTGGGCCGAGACCCGGCAGTTGGGATCTCCCACCAGCACGACCCGCGCATGAAACGGCCCCACCTCGGCTGTTCGACCCACCAGGCCTTCGGGCGTGAGGACGGGCAAGCCGGTGTGGACGCCGTGGCGACTGCCCAGGTCGATGGTCAGCGACCGCCACCACGGGGTGGGATCGCGCAACGTCACCCGCGCCAACCGGAGCCGATCCCTCCAGGGGGACTGTTCCTGCCAGCCCAACAGGCGGCGCAGTCGGGCGTTTTCCCGGGCCCATTCGGCCGCCTGCAGGGCCTCCAACCGCAGTTGTTGGTTTTCGCGGCGCAGCTGCTCGTTTTGGCGCAACAGCTCCCGGCGGCTGAGGAGCATTCCGGTGGCGTCGGGAACGGCTTGCTGCGCGGCTCCGGCCAGCCCGAGCAACGGCAGGTAAAGCGCGCTCCAGCCAACCTTGAATCGGGCCGCCCATTCCTCGGGCAGGCTCAGCAAAGCCAGGCTGAGCCCGGCCCCCAGGCCGAGCGCCGCCGAGTGCGTTCGCTTCCCCATGCCGTTCCTTCGTCGCACGGTTCCGTCCCCGAGCGCGAGGAACTCACCCGGAATG
>JAOADM010000021.1 GCA_026417315.1 Limisphaera sp. | reverse complement strand
CCAACTCGACCGCCCCCCCGAGGGAAAGCAGAACCCCGCCCTCTTCGAAGACACTCTGATTCAGAAACACCAGCGTCCGTTCGTGACGGAAGTCCGCCCCCGCCAGTCCCCCGATGATCGGCACACCGAGATACGCAGCGTTCCAACTTTTGAGCCACGCGTCCACGTCCATCGTCAATGGATCGAGGAACGCCAGCCAGCCGCGTGCGGACTCCCGGGGCACACCCACTCGGGAGATCCACTGCTCGGGCCCGGTCACCCCTTCCACATCCCCCTGCCTCACATGGACCGCCTGCACTTCCGCCCCGGGCAGGTGATACAACCCCAGGGCAAACCCGCCACGGCCCTCCAACTCCTGCGCTCCGGCGATCGCCGCACTGGTGGTGCAACCGGCCAACAACGGCACATGCGCATGCAACTGCACCACTTCCAACAACCCCGGCAGCCGAGTTGACCACGTGGGTGTGAGGAACAAAAGGCCGAAACTCACCGGACCGTTCAGCCGCCGACGAAAATCAGATGCCCACGCCGCCACCTGGGACTCGTCCCAACGCCCGCCATACCAGGCCGATACCGAAAACGAACCGTTCACGCGGCCAACTTACGCCACCCCACCTCGGACGCAAGCCGGTGCCGAGTCCCCGGGGACTGCCAGCGATCAAAACCCCGGTCGCATGCGCCAGACAAATGCCTGCCGCCTTGGGCGATTTGCTCCGCGCCGGATTGAATGCCGACCCGGGGAACCCAGTCAGATCAAAAGGCCATGGACCATCGAGGCCAGCATCCCCAGAAACGATCACCATCCCGGGCGGCGCCACGGGATCCCGCCCGGCCGGTCTCCAAGCCGGGTCGCCCCGGCGCCTTGCCATCGGTGCACCCGGCTCCGGCGTGGCACCTGCGCATCGCTTCCACAGCCCGCGCCTTGGCCGGCTCGCATCCGCGGCCGCGACCCGCTCCCCTGATTCCTCCGCCGCGATGGCTCGCCCTGGCACTCTTGGGATTCGCGTTTCTGCAGACCTGCGTGGCAAATCCCCCGAACGAAGCCCGGGTACGAGCCCTCACCAGCTGGTTGCCCCCACGGCCCGCAGGCGTGGGCCGACCTGTAGCCGACCGTGCCGCCTGGGCACCCTTGCTCCAACAACCGGCCTGGCAAGCCGTAATCCGCGAAGCCGAACAACTCGTCCGGGAAGGGTTACCCGACCAGCCGGACGATCTGTATCTGGACTACTCCCGGACCGGCAACCGGGAACGCTGGCAACGAGTGGCATTCGCCCGGCGGGGTCGGATCGCCACCTTTGTATTGGCCGAGGCAGTGGAGAACCGGGGCCGTTTCCTCGCCCCTTTGGAGGAAACCATTCAGGCCTTGTGCGCCGAACGCACCTGGGTGTACCCCGCCCACGACGGAGCCCTGCGCAATTTCCGGGGAGAAGTGGTGGAAATGGACCTGGGTTCCACCGCCCTGAGCTGGGATCTGGCCACGGCCCATTGGCTGCTGGGAGACAAACTGTCCGAGTCCGCCCGGAGGCTCATCCGGGAGAATCTACAGCGTCGCACCCTCCGGCCCTTTCGGGCCATGATCCGTGGCGAACAACCCGAGGCGTTCTGGCTGCGCGCCACGCACAACTGGAACGCCGTCTGCCTCGCAGGCACGGTCGGCACCGCCCTGGCCATGCTCGATTCCCCCGAAGACCGCGCCTGGTTTGTGGCCGTGGCCGAAGAACGAATCCGCTCTTTCCTGGCCGGCTTTACGCCCGACGGCTACTGCAGCGAGGGACTGGGCTACTGGAACTACGGATTCGGGCATTTCGTCTGGCTGAGCGAGATGTTGCGGCTGGCCACGGAGGGCAAGCTGGACCTGTTGGCCGATCCTCAGGCGCAGATGCCCGCCCGGTTTCCCTGGCGCGCCGAAATCCTTAACGGTATTTATCCCACGATTTCCGATTGCACGCCCGGCACCAGGCCGGACAGCCGTGTCGTGCGTGTCTTGTCGGGACGCCTGGGACTGCCCCCGCCCGGGGGCGTGACGCCCGGCCGGCCTCAACCGGGTCGTGCTCTGGCCATCACGGTGCTCGCGGCTTTCCTACCCGAGCCGCTCCCACCTCTCGAACCGCCCAAAGATCTCCCCCCTCTCGATCCGCTGCGCACCTGGTTCACAGACGCCGGCGTCCTGATCTGCCGACCTCGACCCGGGGAGGTCCCCTTCGCCGTCTGCCTCAAAGGCGGGCACAATGCCGAGCACCACAATCACAACGACGTGGGCAGCTTCAGCGTCGTCTTCCGCAGCCGCATGCTCCTGTGCGACCCGGGGGCAGAAGTGTACACCGCCCGCACCTTCAGCGCCCGGCGCTACGAGAGCAAAGTCCTCAGTTCCTACGGACACAGTGTGCCCGTGGTGGACGGCCGTCTGCAGCAGACCGGCGCCCACGCACGAGCCAGGGTGCTGGAGACCGATTTTCGACCCGGGGCAGATCGGCTGCGCCTCGAGCTCAAGTCCGCTTATGACGTCCCGGGTCTGACCTCATTGGAGCGCGAATTTTTCTTCCAGCGCGGAACGGCGCCGGAATTGCAAATCAGCGACTCCATGAGCGCAACACGCCCGGTCAGTTTCGAAACCGCCCTGATCACCTGGTCGCCCTGGACCCGCCGGGAGCGGAACATCCTGCGTGTGGGCGAGGGGCCCGATACCGTCGAAATTCGCATCGACCCTGCAGGAGCGGCATTCGAGATTCGCGCAGAGACCTTGGAGGAAGAAGTGCCCACCCCCCAAAAACCTCGCCGCATTGCCATTCGACTCACCGAACCCGCCCCCGAGGCGCGGATCCGACTTTTCATCCGCCCGGTCCTGGACTAGGCGATTGGGAAGTACCCGTGCGCAGTCCCGGAGCTCTCGGCCGCTCGATCCACCCCGACCTCCGAGGCCGTGGAAGCTCGCAGCCTCGTCCGACTGAGAGCCAGTGGAGAGAGCAGCCGGGGAACTGCCCGGTTACCCGACCTTCGCAGCCCCGCAACATCACCGGAAGCGGACCGGAGCTTCGTCGATCCAGCCTCGTGGCGGCGGTCCGGAGTGCCGTCCCGCGGCTCTCTTGGATTGGGCTGGATGTGCCGCGCCCTTTTCTCCCGTGACTTCGGGCAGTTGGCGGGCTTTTCCCGAGCCGCAAGGGGCCTGCGTCTGGCTTCAAGGGCATTCTCAGTTTTTGAGCCCGGGATTAAAATCCAACGCAACGGCGTTTGCGGCCGGCTTCCGCCTGCCGAAGCGCTGGAGTTGCCGCCACGCTTTGCGGGATATCCAAAATCTCAGACCCGCCGCAGACGCGGTGGGGCGGTTGCCCGGACCGTTCTGCCTCCTGGCCGAAGCCCTCGGCCGTACGCAAGCCACGAAAACGCACCGAACCGCCGAAGCGGTGGCCCGGAAAACGCCGTCTCCTTTGTTGTCCCAAAGGCGTGGCGCTGCGGAATCCGCGGCACCGACGTTCTCAGCCGGTGAATGGCCGCCTTCTCCATGCTTCCTGCGGGCAAGGGAAAGCCGGTCCGCCACTTCGCCCTTTGGCGGCGCCAAAGCCCCAGGGCCTCACGGGGTCCCGCCAAAGACAGCCATTGAAGATGCTTGCACCTCTTTCTACAGCTAGCCAACTGTCCGCTCGCCGGGATGGGATGCTCAAAACGGGATCACGAATCGATTCAGACCCCCCGTTCGTCCAAAATCTCGTTATGCGCGCCCAGCACGATCACCCGCGGTTTCCACCTCCGCGCCTTGGCCTTGTCCACCCAGCTGTAGCTCATGATGGTCAGTTGGTCTCCGGGCTTGCCCAGATGCGCCACGGCACCGTTCAAAACAATGGCCCGCGACCCCCGCGGGGCCGGGATGGCGTAGGTCTCCCATCGGGCGCCATTCGCCATGTTGCCGCACAGAATCTTCTCGTAGGGCAGAAGCCCGACCTTGTCCATCAGCTCCTGGTCAATGGCCAGGCTGCCCTCGTACTCCACATTGGCGGCGGTCACCCGCGCCCGATGAATCTTCGATTTGAGCAACAACACTTGCATACGTGCCGACGCCCGGAGCCAACGCGTGCCGGCCCTGGCGCTCTCCCGCAGGGTTCAATATAGAGTCACCCCCCGGCGATTCAATCCGCAAGCGGAAGCCCGTTGCCGTGATCGCGTCTCCGAACCCCGCGCCTTCGCGGGCACCGACAATCCCACAAGGCACTCAAAATGCCGCCACCGACTGTCCCCCAAACAAAAACCCTGCCGGCTCTTTGGAGCCGGCAGGGTGGCCAAACCAGGTCCCGTTCGGGACGAAAGACTCGCCCTACCGCTTCGAGTATTGGAAGCGCTTCCGGGCACCCGGCTGCCCGTACTTCTTTCGCTCCTTCTCGCGTGCGTCGCGCGTGAGCAAGCCCTCTGCACGCAAAACCGGACGCAGATTCGGGTCCATGCGCAACAACGCCCGGGCAATCCCCAAACGCACCGCCCCGGCCTGTCCCGAAAGCCCGCCGCCCCGCACATTCACGCGGATGTCGAACTTGCCGTTCATCCCCGTCGTCACCAACGGCTGGAGGGCGTGCACCCGGAGGGCTTCCAGCGGGAAATACTGCTGAAACGGACGACCGTTGATCATGATGCTGCCCGTCCCGGGCAGCAAACGCACCCGGGCCACCGCGGTTTTCCGACGGCCCGTGCCCCAGTATTGAACCGTTTCACTCATGGTCAATGCTCCAATGTTCCACTCCGGCTCAACGCGACAAGGCGATCGGCTCCGGACGCTGCGCCGCGTGCGGGTGCACACTGCCCCGGTACACCTTCAGCTTGGTCAGCAACGCCCGACCCAGCCGGTTCTTCGGAAGCATCCCCTTGACCGCGTGCTCGATCAGGAATTCCGGGTGCCGCGCCCGCATCTCCGCCACCGTGCGGTACTTTTCGCCGCCCTTCCAACCCGAGTACGACATGTAGGTCTTCTGGGTTTCCTTCTTGCCGGTCAGGACAACCTTTTCCGCGTTGATCACGATCACAAAGTCCCCGGTGTCCAGATGCGGCGTGAAAATCGGCTTGTTCTTGCCGCGCAACAGATCGGCCACCTTCGCCGCCAACCGACCCAGAACCTGCCCGTCGGCGTCCACCACGTACCACTTCCGGGCATCCGGATTCACCTTTGGCAAATACGTCTTCATGCAACCTTTCGCAAATTGAGGCGGCGAATGTAGCAAATCCCCCGATCCCGTCAATACGCATGTCTGCCGCCGTAAACGCCCACCGCTCGTACGGTCGATGAAAACCGAAGCGGGGACGCCCGAAGGGGTGGACGTCCCCGCCGAACCAGTTTGTCCTCAACCGAACCTCCTTGGCAAAGCCTCGAACACTGGCAACCTGCTCTCCGCCTGCTTTTTGGGCGGGAACTGCCGGCGCCAATCCGTCGTTTCCGCCGATAGAATAGCAGACAGATTGTAACGAGGCAACCGGCGGGTTTCCAACCCTGGCGACCGCGGGTGCATTTCCGTTTTTGAGCCCCGGATCCAGGAATCCCCATGAAAAGCCGTTTTCCCTCGGTTTTCCCGGGCCGAAGCACCCGAAGTTCGGCCGAGCCTTTCCCGGGGTGTCCCAAACCCGAAGTGCCCCGCGACCGGGCAGGACTCGGTCCTTCGACTGGACAGAACCGAATGACCGACTCATGCTCGAGCTCCAACGGAATCAGAGGCCTGTAGAAAGGTCCACCGCCCCGGAAACCTGCGGTTCCCGAAACCGAAGGAGTCCCGGGCGCCCGTTACAGGCCGTTCAAGACGCCCGATGGCCAGATTCGCGCAGACCCCAAAGGGAGGTGTTGCGAAAGGTGGTGCTGCGGCGGGCCCCCGGACGGAGCCGTTCCTGCCGGGCCGGCCAGCCAGACCATACCGCCGCGTCCTGCTGTTGGTGGAGACCTCGCTTGCCTCCGGCCGCGACATCCTTCGGGGCATTGCCCGATACGTCCGAGAGCGCGGCGATTGGGCCCTTTTTCACGAACCTCGTGGTCTGGATGTTCAGGCCCCCTCCTGGCTGGCCGATTGGGAAGGCGACGGCATCATCGCCCGTGTACAGTCGCCGCTCTTGGCCCGGGCCGTCCGCGCCACCGGCCTGCCGGCCGTGGACGTGCTCGGACTGGTGCCGGCCGCAGGGCTGCCCCTGGTGCACGTGGACGACCGGGCCATTGCGCGCATGGCCGTGGAGCACCTTTATGAACGCGGGTTCCGGCATTTCGGGTTCTACGGATTGACCGAGGAGAACTGGTCCCTGCGCCGACGCGATTTCTTCTGCCAACGCGTGCACGAACTGGGCGGCACGGTGTCCGTTTGCGAGCAACCGCGCCATGACGGCGACACCGCCCGTTGGACCGAACGCGAACGCGAACTGCTGAGCTGGATCACCAGCCTGCCCAAACCCGCCGGCGTCATGGTTTGCAGCGATCAACGCGGCCTCCAGTTCCTCGAGGCTTGTCGCCAGGCCGGCGTCTCCGTTCCGGATGAGCTCGCCGTACTCGGCGTGGATAACGACGATGCTCTCTGCGAGATTGCCTTTCCTCCCCTCTCCAGTGTTTGGCCCGCGCACCAGCGCGTCGGCTACGAAGCCGCCGCCCTCCTGGACCGCCTCATGGCCGGCAGCACGCCACCCGCCGAACCCGTGCTGGTTCCGCCCATCGGTGTGGTGACCCGGCGTTCCACCGATGTCCTGGCCATCCCGGATCGCAGCCTGGCCAGGGCCCTCCAGGTCATCCGCGAACAGGCCTGCCGGGGATTGAGCGTGGACGATGTGGCTGCGGCGGCCGGGCTGTCCCGAAGCGTGTTGCAACGCCGCTTCCGGGCCCAGCTCGGACGCACCGTTCATCAGGCGATCCTGGACGTGCGAATTCGCCGCGCCTGTCAGCTGTTGCGGGAGACCGATCTGCCCATTCCCGAAGTGGCCGAACAGTCCGGCTTCAAACATCAGGAGTACCTGGGGGCAGTGCTCAAAAAGCGCCTGGGCAAAACCCCCGCCCAAATCCGAAGGGAAGCCGAAGTGCGGCCCCAACCTCCGACCACGCTGTCGCGGACGGACCGTCCCGGACACACGCCGAGTCAAGACTAAAAAATGGTGCGCGAGGCGGGGGTCGAACCCACAACCTTCGGCTCCGGAGGCCGACGCTCTATCCAATTGAGCTACTCGCGCACCCGGCCACACCATACGCCAACGCTGCCGCGGCGGCAATCCCTTTGCCACAGGTCCGACTTCCTCCTCCTCCCCGGCCCGGCGCCCCCGGCGGTTGGCTGCACCCACACCGGGCGGGCATCCCACCTTGAAGCGCCCCAGCTCGAACTGCCGGGCCGAGCCATCCATCGCACAAGCCCGGTTTCTGCACCCCCGGTCGATCCTCCGACACAAACCGTGTCGCACTGCGCACCTCCACCGGAGTTGCCCGGCAAGACCAACCGCGCCCCATGGTCTGACGGATCCATTGGCAGCAAGCCCGCCCGCCTGAGAGGGCGCCTTTCCGTTTTCGAGCCCTGGATGCAAGCGGCCCAAGGAAATGCCTTTTCCCCACGGCTTTCCCGTGTGGATGACGCGCGACGTTCTGCCAACCTTCCAGAGGCTTCCTGGAACTGAACTGCGGCCTGACAGGAAAGTTCCGTTGCCAAAGGAGCGCTGAGTGCGCCGGGCTGTAAACGACAGATCTCCCGAAGCAGCCCCATGCGAGTGCCTCCTCCCCGGCCTCACCAAGAGAAAACGTCTCTCGCCATCGGCGCGCCTGCGAATCCGCCCCGACGAGGCGCTGCTGGGCCGCTTCAGGTAGGCGCCTCGCAACGCCGGACTGCGTCGCTGCCAGGTACACCGTTGCGCCTCCAGTGAGTTGTGCGATTGCCCCACCGGAGCAGTCATTCTCCAGCCCCGGACAACCCCTCGGGGAACAAGGTCTCGGCAATTCACCCCGCCCTGAAGGGGCGGAACCCGGGTGTAGCACGCCGGGCCAGCGCCGCGGGAAGTCCTCGTCTTCGTCTTACGCCCTTTCAGGGCGCGGTGAGAACAGGTGTCGGAAGGTCGCGGGGCGCTGCCTCGGCCTAACCGACTGAATGCGGCTCCGGCGCGTCGGTTGCCCACCCCATCGGGATGAGAATTCAGCAGCGCAGGGCAACGCCGTGGGTGGCCGGGTTCTCACAATTCATNTCGCCCTGAAGGGGGCAGAATCCAGAGGGGCCCGCCCGGCCCTCGCGACTAGGGTCGAAAGGTTTCGCTACTCCAGGGCCCGGCAAGATCTGGGGATGGAGTTCTCAGGGGCGTTGTTCTGGGCTCACAGACTGAATGTGCCTTGGGCCCGTGGATCGCCCCGAGCGATGCGTGGACTGCGAAGGGCGCATTTCCTTTTTCGAGCCCGGGGCCCAGGGAAATGTTCTCGTTATTTGCCGCACTCGAAAGGAACGGTCACCAGACCCGCCAAGGCTGACGGCAAGGCAGGAATCACGTCCGGACCTCTGGCCACCGTGGCAAACCTCCCTCGGTGAGGACGAGCCCTTCCCCGACAGCCGCGGATCCAGCCCCTGCCATCCTGCCCCCGCAGATTCCAAAACAGCGGGTTGCTCCGAAAACGACCCTCCATCGCTCATGGAGATTGGCCCCTTGATGCCGGCAAACGCGTTTCTCCAACCTCACACCGGGGACTCGACGTGGGCCTGTGGGGGCACCAGATCTTTGCGATTCAACCGCTTGGGGATGCTTTTCATCGAGGAGCGCTTGTTCAGCGCCCTCTCGTCGCACCGGTCAACTCCGCTCGGCCGGCTCCATCCGACTACCTCGATCCACCGGCACCCTCGACCGTTGCAGCCGCGCTGGCAAAATCCCCTTGGAGCGGTCGCGCATGATCCGGCCCGCTTCCACTCCCGCCGGGGCAAAATTCTCCTCAAGCTGACCCAGCCCTTGCCGATGAAGGGCCGGAACATGGGTTGGAAACTCATGAGGAGTGCACCGCGTGGGGAACCGCAAGCAACCGTCCCGGACGACCTGAGCCGGGAGGACTTCGATTTCATTCGCCGCCTGGTCTCCGAGCGCAGCGGCATCCACCTCGGACCCGACAAGCGTCCCCTCGTGGTCCATCGCTTGCTTAACGCGCCTTCGAGGGCCGGAGCGGTACAGGATCCCGAAAACTGGCACATCGCCCCGCCGAAGCGTGGCCCCTCCGCCGCCAGGGCGTCCATTCGGGGAGATTTGCATGCTGCCTTTTGGCGCACTATCCAAAAATTCACTCGTGTTCCGCACTTGGGGCCCGGGACTCATCTGCCATGCCTGTGCGAATCCTTAGCGTCGACGACAGCAAAACCATCCGAATCCTCGTGAGAAAAGCCTTGCGTGGTCATGACTGCGAGGTGCTCGAGGCCACCAACGGGGAGGAGGGGTTGGCCATTGCCGCGCGGGAAAAACCGGACGTCATTTTGCTAGACGTGACCATGCCTGTTATGGACGGCGTTACCATGCTCACCAAACTCAAGGAAACACCGGAGCTTCGGGCGATTCCCGTCGTCATGATCACCGCAGAATCAAGTTGGGATAGCTTTCAGCATTTTACTCGTCTGGGTGCCAGGGACTATTTGGTGAAACCCTTTCGAGAGGACGAGCTCTTGCAGGCGGTCTCGCGGATCGTGGTGCTTTCCCCCAAACCTGGCGGGACGCTCGAACCCACCATCCCGGCGGGGCAATGAGCAGGGGCGTGACGAACTTCCACGGCTCGGCCAGAGGCCGGGACTTGGAATCCCTCCCGGAAAGCGTCGCTCGCCTCACCCAGCTGGTAGCTCGGCGGGACGCCGACTTGGAAGAGATTGCAGCGGTCGTCGCAAGAGATGCGGAACTCAGCCGCCGCCTGTTGGAAATCGCAAACCCGCGGGCCACCGGAGCGGGCCTCTTTGTGGTGGAAACAATCGAGGAAGCGCTCCTCCGAGCCGGGCTCGGCTGTGCACTCCTGCTCACCATGAGCCATCCGCTGACGTCTGCCATCGTTCGGACCTTCCGGAGCATGGCCGGTATTCAACTGGTCCGTACCCCTCCAGAGGCCCTGACACCTCTACGCGGCCGTCATCTTCGGGGTACAATCGGGTTCCACGGCAGGATGGAAGGCACAATCGAGCTGAGAATGAGCCTGCGGGCAGCCCGCCGCGTCGCTGCAACCGTCTTGGGTATCCCTCCCAAAGATCTGGAGACACCAGATCTTCTCACCGACACGGTCGGCGAATTGCTCAACATCGTAAGCGGAGATTTCAAATCCAGTCTTTGCAATGCCGGCTTGGGTTGCCGTCTTTCTCCACCCCAGGTTGAGGAAACCGACGAATGCCATTACCCCAAGAAATCCGACGCATGCTTTGAATGCATGGCATTCCGAGGTCCTGCGTTGAAACTGTTCGTTGGAATCGTCGTCACTCAGTGGCCGTGCTAGAAACGTGTGCACCGGGGGACCGGCATGAACACACTCCCGTCGACCCAAGGAGGAAGAAGTTCACTTGCTACGGAGGAGCGGAGCGATCGGAGCTCGACGGGCCCATGTGCATTCTCGTCACCCGTGGCCAAGACCAAGATTCTGCTTCAAGCCCCTGTAAAGAAGACCAATCCCTGCCATGCCCTCAGCTGCTTATGGCCTCCACAAGGCCATTATGGGTGAAACCTCCTCCACGGCTCGAACCTCACAATCTCGCCCCATCGCCCCAAAACCTGCCGGACTTGTATTCCTGCGGCGCGCTCCCGGGGATGGACCAGCCCCTGTCGACTGCAAGTCAGGCAGAATGAACCCGCCCTTTGTAGCTGACCCGCTCCCCATGCCGCCGCCGGAGGAAAACCCCGTGCCCCGTTTCCACCTCGAGCGATGATCATCACGCCGGCCTTCCAAGAGGGCTCCCGGTAAAACTCCCCGGCGCTCGGGTCCTGCAGGGCGCCGGCAGCAGCAGGGGGACGCGACCCGCCTGCCGCGTGCCGGCCCTGCCAGGAGCCCTGAGGAGGGCCGCCCTCAGCTCCCGCACCCTTGCGAAAGGGCGTCGTAAGAGCCAAAGGGGGCAACGATTCGCAGAGCGCTTCCCCACAAGGCTCCGCGGGCAAGCGATCGAGCCCGTGGCCATCTCGGCCAGCGCACGCCCGTTCGGAGCGCGTCTCCGCGGAGGTGCACGGGAATCGCACCAGTGCCGGAGCCGGAGGGTCGTAACTCCCCGCGGACAGCCGGAGCAATCCATCGGGGGTTGACCCCGCGGTCCGGGGACCTGCATCTCCGAGATCCCGCGCGAACACCGCTCCCCGATCAGCCACCGGAGCGGGTTCTCGTTTTCCCGGCCTTCGTTCAGGCCAGGTTTACCCCGCTCGCGCCCACCACCGCTTCGTGTAGCGTTGAGCAGCAGACCACTGGAGCCTATGCTCTACGGCCATGAAATCGTTCTTGGGATTCTTCGTGCTCGGGTGCGTCTCGTTCTGTCTTGCTCAAGGGCCTGCGCCGATTCCCCTCTGGCCCGGCGACCCGCCGGGGGCCCTGGGCCGCGAGGAGAAAGACATTCCGACCCTGACGCCCTACCTGCCGCCGCCCGAGCGCGCCACCGGCGCCGCCTTGGTCATCTGCCCGGGAGGCGGCTATGCGACATTGGCCCCTCACGAGGGCGACCACTACGCTCGCTGGTTGAACGAGCTGGGAATTGCCGCATTTGTTCTGAAATATCGCCTTGGCTCTGCCGGTTATCGCCACCCCGTCATGCTCCAGGATGCTGCCCGCGCCGTGCGCCTGGTCCGGGCACGCGCCGCGGAGTGGAAGCTGGACCCGCGTCGGGTCGGCATCATGGGTTCGTCGGCCGGCGGCCATTTGGCCTCGACCCTGCTCACGCATTTCGACCTCGGAAACCCCGGTGCCGAGGACCTTGTGGAACGGCAGAGCTGTCGGCCGGATCTGGGAATCCTGTGTTATCCGGTGATCAGTTTGTCCGGCCCTTTCGCGCATCGGGGATCGCGCGATCAGTTGCTCGGCAAGGACGCCCCGGAGGACCTGGCCGTAGCGCTCTCCAACGAACGCAATGTTACCTCCAACACTCCGCCGTGTTTCCTGTGGCACACCTGGCAGGACAAAGGGGTCCCGATCGAAAACAGCCTGGCCTTTGCCCGTGCGCTGCGCGAGGCCGGCGTGCCCTTCGAACTGCACGTCTTCGAACACGGCGGCCACGGCATCGGACTGGGCACGCGCGAGTGGGATCCGGACAAGCGACATCCCTGGACAGTGGCCTGCGCCCATTGGTTGCGCCAACGCGGCTTTGCCCGCTGACCGGCAGGCTCTCCAGAACTCACCTGAGGCCAGCGCCGCAGATCCCGCGCCGCGGAGAACCGATCCATCGAACTCTACGGAGGTGTCCTCTCCGCAACCTGGATGAAAACGCTTCCCGCGCGGCGTCAATGGCTGGTCAATCCCGTGGCCGTGAGCCCCACCGGCCGGGTCCGTGTTTCCCGGCAACCGTCATGAGGACATGACTTGCTGCGGGAAATCGAGCGCTGGCGCGCCCTCAGAGACAGTGCTTGCAATGGTTTCCCGGTCCTGGCCTGGCCGGGTTCTTCGGAGCCTCCAAAGCCCGAGATCGGATTCATGAAATCCGCACGGCCGGGGCTCTTGCTGTAAAAGGCTTCAACTTTTTCGCCGGCCGAAGCCATGCAGGGATTCGAACTGCATGAGAGGCGCAGAGGAGGTTCCAGATGCATGTCGCCTCGGAATTCCAGGCACGAGCCGGTCCCCGATGCAGGGGCCAGGTCTTCCAATCAAGGCACGTTCGGGAGGTGGAACGTCGCATGGTTGCCGGAGGATGACTTGTATCGCGAGGGGCAGAGGCCCATGGTGAGGTGCATGCAAGGAGTCCGAACGCTGCTGGTGCTCCTGCTGAGTGCGTGGGGTTGGGCCACAACTGCCGCGGCGGCACCGGAGACATCGCCCTCCGCCGGGGAATTGCGGGTCGCACCCGGGTTCCGCGTGGAGTTGGTGGCCGCCGAACCGCTGGTCTTCGATCCGGTGGCGATGGCCTTCGATGGGGACGGCCGGCTGTTCGTCGCGGAGCATCGTGATTTCCCCGGCATGGACGCCGCGCCGCCCCGGTTGGGCCGGATTCGGCTCCTCACCGATACCGACGGCGATGGCCGCATGGACGTCAGCCATGACTTCGCGGAAAATCTCGCGGCTCCATCTGCGGTGTTCTGTTGGAGCAACGGGGTACTGGTCGCGGCAGCCAACCAGATCCTGCTTTGCCAGGACACCAACCGGGACGGCCGCGCGGATGTGCAGGAGGTGCTCTACACCGGGCCCGACGTGTCGCCCCGGCGCGCCTTCGGCGGTATGGCCATCCGTGGTTGGGCATGGGGCTGGGACCATCGGTTGCATGCGGGTGCGCGCGGGTTGGGACTTCAATTGCTGCCTCCCCCTGCCGAGGACCCGTTGAGCGCCGGGCTCAACGATCATGACCTGGTGTTCGATCCCCGCACGGGCATGGCCGCCGTCGAAAGCACCCACGGTTCGGTCGCCGTGGCGTTCGACGCCGCAGGCCGCAAGCTCATCGCGCGCCCGGACCTGCCCGTGGCCGAGGTGATGTGGCGCGCGTTCCACGTGGATTTGGCCGGCCCGTGGGTCCCGCCCCCCGCGGCCCTGGAGCTGACCGGCCCACTTTCTGCATGGCCTCTATCCTCCGGTCGGGATCCTGCCACCAATCGAGTGCAGCCCACACCCTCCCGGACCCTGCGTTGGTTCTCTCAAATCACTTCGCTCACCGTGTACCGGGCTCCGTTGTTTCCGCCCCAGTACAGCAACGATGTCTTTGTAGCAGACGCCAGGGCCGGAGTCGTCCGACGTTTCAAACTGGCGGATGCCGCTCCGGAACGCACTGTCCTCCGTGCGCCCGATCCGGCTGGCGAGTTTCTTTCCAGCACCCATCCCTGGTTCCGCCCCGTGCAATTGACGGTGGGCCCCGAAGGGGCGTTGTACGTCGTGGACTTGCACAGGGAATTCGTCGACCTCCCGGAAGCACTCCCCCCAGACCAGCAGGAACGGGCCCGACTTCGACGGGGTGCGGACCGCGGCCGGATTTATCGCATCGTGCCGGTCAAATTCCAGCAACCCTCGCCCCCCCGCCTGGAGAACGCGCCGCTGCTCGAAGTGCTCCGAACTCTGGCTCATCCCAATCCGTGGCACCGAGAGACCGCGTTGCGCCTGATCTGCCAGCGACAGGATCCCGCTGCGGTCCCGTTGCTGAGCAACATGGTGGCGACGGCACGAAGCCCCCTGGCCCGTCAACACGCCCTGGATGCCCTGGGGGGCCTGAACGCGCTGCATCCGGCGATTCTCTCCCGCGCCCTGCAGGACACCAACGCGGCCGTCCGCTTGCAGGCCGTGCGGTGGATGGGCACGCTGGCGGAGACCGGAGCCCGAATCCCGGATGGGCTTTGGGTCGTTTTGCGCCGGCTCAGTGCGGATCCCTCGCCCCTGGTCCGCTACGAACTGGCCTTGACGCTGAATCGTTACCAGGCGCCCCAGCGCGAAATCGCATTGCTCGAAGTGCTGCGCCGCCAACCGGACAGCCCGTACACACGCGCGGCCGTTCTCGTGGGCCTTTCCCGCGATCCCGGGGACAGCCTGGCTCTGGCGATGCTCGACCCGACGTTGACCCGAAGCCCGGGAGGACGACTGTTCCTTCGAGAGCTTGCTCGTCTGACCGGCCTGCTCGAACACGGCCCCGGGATTCAAAACATCCTGACAGCCGTGCAACGGCTTCCGGATGCAGAACTGGGCTTGAGCCTGATGACCGGTCTCCAGGAGGGTCTGCGCATGCGTGGCGACACCGTGGCGCGCTTCGCAGAGTGGGAGCCTTTCGAAACCGCCTGGCAAAAAACCCTGCTGGCCGTGGAAGACCGTTCCCTGCCCCTGCCCACGCGGGTCGAGGCCGCGCGCCTGCTCTCAGCACTCCCGTACCTGACAACCCGGGACGTTCTGCTCCCGCGCCTGATGGCCTCCGAGCCTCCGGAACTGCAACAGGCCGCCTTGCTCACCCTCGGATCCTACGCCGGCACAGACGCCGTCGCCACCCTTGTGGAACGCTGGCCCAACCTCGCCCCGGCCGCGCGGGCCACCGCGCTCCGCGTGCTCATGGCCCGCCCGGAGACCGCCCTGGCCCTGCTCGGGGCCATCGATCAGGGTCGCCTCCCACACCACGTCCTCGGGCCGTGGGAAGTGGAAGGGCTGCGACGTTACCCGGCCGCCCAGGTGGCAGAAGCCGCCCAGAAACTGCTCGGCCCACCCGGCTCCACCAACCGCACCGAACAGGTGAGCGGGTGGCTTACGAATCTACTGCCCGCGGGCGTTGCGGAACGCGGTCGCGCCTTGTTTCAACAACGATGCGCCCGCTGCCATCGATTCCAAGGAATGGGCAGCGCATTCGGACCGGATCTGGAGGCATCCCTGCCCCGGGGGCGCCAGGCCCTGTTGGTCCGAATCCTCGACCCCAACCGATCCATTTCTCCGCGGGCAGAACTGCGGTGGATCGAAACGCGCGAGCAGGGATTCCTTCTCGGCACTGTCCTCGACGAAAACCCTGCCGGCCTTTGGGTCTTGACCTCCGACGGCGAAACCCTGGCCCTGCCGCGTGCAACCGTGCGCTCGCTGAGTCCCTTGGGCCGCTCCGCCATGCCCGAAGGGTTGGAATCCGGTCTGACCGCGTCTCAAATGGCCGATCTGCTGGAGTTTCTGGTCGAACCTCGAAATTGATCCGGTCGCCCCGAAACCGCGAATGGGACCCCGGAGCCGCTGTTCCCGTCCCGCTTGAAATCCCGGAACTTTGCCTCTGAGCCGTGCCGGGCACTTGACGCGAACTTGCCGGCTCGCGGACATCGACGGATTCCGGAACCTTGCTCGGTCTTTGGGGCACCGTGAGCGCCAACGCCGGGGACTCGTCCAGAACCTCACCCAGCCGGTGCCTCGCAGCCCGCGCCGCCCGGATAGCCTCACCCGATTGGGGGATGGGCAGTCCCGCTGGCGGACATTAGAGTGGCACCGCGAAAGAGCGAATGGGACGTCGAGAGGAGCGACGACTGCGTTGGCCGGCCCCAGAGGGCGCGGCGAGGGACGCAGGCAGGTGGCGCTCCCAGGCAGTGAACCCATGGGCATGAAGCGCTACAATTTTGGGTGGCCAGCCTCACTGGCCGCGTTGATCGCGGGGACCTCGATGGTTCCGGCCGTCATTGTCGGTCCCTACTCCCCGGATGCGCATACGTTGCATCTCTGGCACTTCGACGAGCCGGCTCCACCCATCACCAACGCCGTGGCGGGCGGCCTGGAGCTCACCGTTCTCGGGGGCGGCGCCGTGCTCACCAACCTTTCGTACCCGGGCTTCGGGGGTTCCCTCAACACCTTCGATGGCGGACCGAACGCCACGGCGGGGACCGACCGGGACGCCTACGCCGCCCCGCGCACGCTGGTCAATGGCACCGCCGACAATGTCTCGCTCACCTACGCCGATCCGGCAAGCGGGGCGTTCACCCTCGAAGCGCTGGTGCGCATCGACTTCGATCCCTCCGTCAATTACGGACCGGTCGCCAGCGGCGGCAACGGGCGCGCCGCGCCCATGCAAATCGTCACGGCCGAAGACGAAGCCAACGCCGGCCGTGTCTTTCAGTTCCGGATCGTCCCCATTGGCGTGATCAACAACAACCCTTACGTGTACCTCGAGTTCATCAACGTCCACCAGGTCGCTCCCCCGATCGAGAACATCACCGTACCCATCCCCACGGAAGGGCCCGACGCCATCCAACAGGGCCAGTGGTACCACGTGGCCGTCACGTATGACGGCAACGAGAACACCCCGGACAACCTCAAGTTCTACTGGACTCGCATGGACCCAAATCGCACCGAGGCCAACCTCATCGGTACCTGGGCCATGCAAAACGACCTGCCCGTGGCCGCGACCGATTTCGTGGTGGGCAACATCGGACGCAACCCTTCCCAGAACAATTTTGTGGGGCTGATCGACGAGGTCCGCATCAGCAGCATCGCCCGACCGGCCAATGGCATGATGTTCGCACCCGCGCCGCCGATTGTCGTCAGCCAGCCGCAGCCCCAAACCCTGGCCGTCGGTCAATCCTTCACGCTGGCCGCGGCAGCCAGCGGTCAGTTGCCCCTGGCTTATCAGTGGGAACGCAACGGACAGCCCATCCCCGGCGCCACGCAGGAGGTGCTCCACGTCGACAGCGCCACGCTCGCAGACGACGGTCTCTACCGGCTCCGGGTCACCAACGTGGCCGGCGTCGCCTACAGCGATCCCGTGCGCGTCCAGGTCCGGACACCGGCAGACCTCGTCTGGGCACCGGCGGTAAGCTGGACGTGGAATTCCACGGACCCCAACTGGGACAGCAACGGCGATCGCCAGGCCGACACGACCTTCACCGGAGGCGACCGCGTGACGTTCGATGACACGGGTGCCCACGCCCCCGTCGTGTACCTCGAGGGAGTGCTCAACCCGAGCCGCATCACCGTGCAAACCTCCTCCGAGTATCAGTTCACCATGCTGGGCTCCGCGGCGTTGGTGAACAAACTCACCCTGGTGAAGGCCGGCCCCGGAACGCTGACGTTGGACGTGGACGGCAGCTGGAGCGGGCCCACCCTCGTGGCAGAGGGCACCCTGCAAATCGGCGCCGGCAGCAGCCGCGGCAGCCTCGGCCGCGGTCCCGTTACGAATCAAGCGACCCTCGTGTTCAACCGCACCGGGACCCTCAACCTCCCTGACTCCATCTGGGGACCCGGCCACCTGATCAACAGCAACACCGGAACGATTCGTCTGCTGGGCACGAACGGTCTGACGCCCGAGGCCCACGTGGTGATCGATCGCGGAGCCATCGTGTTCGGCCCCGCCGCCCTGGGCTCGGTGACCAACATTGTCGCCCGTCCCTTCGGGCCCCTGTTGGGCACGCAATTCGCCCTCACCGGAGGCGCCGTGGTGGGATCCAACGTCACCATTCATCTTGCCTCGACCAACTGGAGCGACGGCATCAGCACCTACGATTGGCGCTCCAGCATCTTTGCCGAGGCCGGCTCGAACATCGTCCACGCCCATCTCCGCCTGAGCGGCAACAGTGCCATCTTCCTCGCCGCGGAGGCCGGCGCCTGGCTGGAAGTGGACGGCCCGGTCAGCGGCCCGGACTTTACCTACCAGTTCGCCATGCGCGGCAACGGACAAGGACTCCTGCGGAGCGTGGTGACGTTGCCCCAGGGTGCCCTGGCCAAAACCGATGGCGGCGTGTGGACCGTGGCCGGGGACGGCAGTGCCAGCACCTACCTCTACACACTGATCGTGGGCGGCCGCCTTGCCCTCGGAAACGACAACGCCTTGAATCCCAACGCCTACCTGCGTCTCGGAAACGGGGTCTTCGATCTCGCCGGGTTCAACCAAACCGTGTCCGGTCTCAGCAACGAGACCTCCGGCGTCCGTCTGATCGCCAACAGCAGCACCAACCGCGATTCCGTCCTGACGATCACCACGGACCGGTCCTGGATCTTCGACGGCCAGATCGCCGACAGCACTGCCGGTGGCACCCGCACCGTCGGACTGACCTTTCGCGGCAGCGCCAACGCCGCACTCACTCTCAGCGCAACCAATCCCTACAGCGGTCCGACCCGCATCGAGGCCGGCCGCCTGATCCTCACGGGCGCAGCCGACCTGCCCAACACTGCGTCCCTGTGGATCGGTTCCAACGCTGTCCTCGATGTGAGCACGCGCACCGACGTCGCCTTCGTCCTCTCTCCGCGCCAAACCCTGCGCGGTGAGGGTCGCTTCTTCGTCGTTGGCTCCCTGACGAACCTCGGCACCATTGAACTGCGCATCCACAAGGCGGGAGCCGCCCTTGCCCACGACCGCCTGGCCGGTCTGCAGCATCTCCAGCTGGGTGGAACGTTGCGGCTGGTGCTCTCCGGGGATCCCCTGGCCCCGGGCGACGTTCTTCCGTTGTTCGAAGCCCGAACCCTGACCGGCGCCTTCCAAACCATCGAACCGCCCGCGCCCGGCCCCGGCCTGGCCTGGGATTTGGAAAGCCTTGGCGTCAACGGCTCGCTGCGCGTCGTGGCCACAGAGCTCCGCGTGCCCACGATCTCGCGTGTGGAATTCGGCGGGGCGCAACTGTTCCTGCGCGGCCAGCAGGGTCCTCCCGAGGCCCCTTATACGTTGCTTGCCACGACCAACCTCGCCCTGCCGTTGTTCCAATGGACCCCGGTGACCACCGGACAGTTTGGCCGCGACGGTTCGTTCGAAATTGTCCTGCCCGTGCAGCCCGAGCCGTCGCAACGCTATTTCCGGCTGCGGGTGCCTTGACGCAGCCGGCACAGCAGAGCAACCCACGAAGGCAACCCGGAACAGCGAAGATACACATGAAACGAATCCTCCTCACCACCGTGTTGGGTGCGGGCCTGGCAACCGCCTGCGCCCAGACGGTCATCTACAACCATTCCTTCAGCGGCTCCGGAGGGCCCTTGCATGGAACGCCGGAGACCGTCAGCGGTACGCCGTGGCAGGCGGGCAACCTGTTCCTCGACAACGGCGTGGTTCTAACCCTGGTGGCAGGCTCGGCCAACGGTCAGGCCGCATGGCTCCCGTTCAGTCCCGCGGACGGCCTCATCTACACTGCCACGGCCACCATCTTGAATCCCCAGCCCAACTGGATCGCCTTCGGCTTCATGCCGGCCACACCCCCGGCAGGCCTGAGCTGGTCGGATACGAGCTTCCAAGTGCGCCACTCCAATAACGGCGCCTATCTGTGGGGGTTGACGCGCAACAATCCCACTCAGCCCGACCAACAAGCCTTCGTCGGTCCCAACACCACGGGGGGACTGAGCAACTTCAACGGCGATTTGGTCGACTCCACCCAGCCGGTGGAGATCAAAATCGTCCTCGACACCACTGCGCCCACGTGGACCGCGGAGTTTTTCCTCAACGGCGTGTCGCGCCAGGTCGTCAACGTGCCTGATGCCGCGAAAACGGCCATCGGCGGCATCGGCTTCAGTCGGGAGCGCAACGCCACGGACAACCCCGGCGGCCAGATCCAATCGTTCAGCCTGACCGTCGTCCCCGAACCGGCCACGGGCGCTCTCTTGCTCACCGGCTTGCTGGGATTCTGGCTGATCCGTCGGCGCGAGGCGTGATCCCCCGGATCGTCGCCCTCTGGAGGCGTGAAGACGGCCGTCAAGGCGCCCCGCCAGATTCCAACGGTTCTTTGGCTCCCCGCACTCATGAAGTCGGCGGCGGAGCCTCCTGCGGCGGGCCCTTGGCGGCCGGTGCTTTGTTGATTCAGGGCGACAAGAGACCCGGGCACTGCGGCAATTCTCGAGAGCCGCTTGTCCGCCGCGGCTCTGTGTGGGAATCCCGTGTAGTTCACTCCGGCATTTCTGGCTCGGGCTCCGCTCCCCGCGCACCACGGCCGGGCTCCCTGTCCGCCTCCGTTCAGGTCAGCCGATCTCACCTCGCGCAGACACCTCGCCCCGGGGTCTCAACCCCGCCGGCAAGTCCCTGGCCGCTTCCATTCCCCACACCGCTCCGCAGCCACATGCCGGGTTGTTTGTCCACGGTTTCTCCCACCCGCAGGTCCCTGACCACTGCGTTGGTGTATCTCCCCCTCCTGACCCTGCTGAATGCGCATCCGCTGTACCTGGAGGCTCTTGAAGATTTCGAACGGCACGCCGAGACCCTTTGGCGGAATGCAACGCACACGGGCCGCCCACCGGACTCGGGCTACTGGGGCGATGGGAACAGCACCGGCAACGGCGGGATTCGCGGTTCTTGTGGCATCGCCGTGGCCTACGCCACCCTGGTCCATGCCCAACCCTCGGCCCCGCAAAACAGCAACCGCCTGGACAAACTCCGCCGCGCCCTCAATTACGCCGCGAACACCCATCTGACCGGCGGTTATGTCGCCCGCGACGGACGTCGCTGGGGTCGTGGTTGGCAGACCGCAGAGTGGGCCGCGTCGATGGGCCTGGCCTGCCTGTTGGTCCAGGCTCGCCTGCCCGGCGATACCGTGGCAGCCGTGCAGCGGGTCGTGGCCGATGAGGCCGATTACCGTGCCGGAATTCCCCCCGCCACCGGTTACATCAGCGACACCAAATCGGAGGAGAACGGGTGGAACAGTAACATCCTTGCCCTCGGGGCGGCCTGGCTGAGCGAACACAGCAATGCCCCCGTTTGGCTGGAAGCAGCCCGTCGGTATCTGGTCAACACGTACACCATCGCCGATACCAACAACAATCCGCTAAGCCCCTGGATTACCACCGTTACGCTCTACCCGAGTTACGCCCTGGAAAACCACGGCTTCTTCCACCCCACCTATCAAATGGTCGGCGGCATGTCCCTGGGCGATTCCCTCTTGATGGCCCGACTGGCGGATCCCGCGATCGCCCGCGAGCTTCAACCCTTCGCCGAACATAATGTCAGGGCCGTCTGGACCAATATCCTGGCGCCCCTGCTGCTCCACTCGGGAGATTTTGCATATCCGGCCGGTTTGGACTGGGAGCTGCATGATTTCGAGCACAACAGCTATCTGGCCTGGCTGGCCGCCCACTTTCGCGATCCGCTGGCCCGGTGGGCCCACGAACGCGTGGCGCGACTGGTCCGGTACCGCCAGATCATCAACGGGGACGGTCAATTCGTGGGGCCCAGCGGCGGGGGGTTCTATCGCGAAGCGGTCGAGGCTCGGCGGACCGCCATCGCGTGGCTCCACGCACAATTCGACGAGGATCCCAGCGGGGCGGCAGTGCCTCCCGGGGAAGCGTTCCTTCACAACCCGGATGTCCAGGTCATCCATCTGCGCTCGGCGCGCGGTTCTTTCTCCATCAGCTACAAGTCGGGACGCATCATGGCGGTGGTGGAGCCCGCCGCCCGGGACGTTCCCACCAACGCCTTCGTGGCCACCCCGCGGCTGCCCGGCCTGATCGGCCTGGGTGCACTGGGGCCGCCCACCGCGGCGCGACTGCTGTCACTGAGCCAACCGGAACACGGATTCGACGCCGAACTTGCCCTGACCAACGGAAGCATGGGCTGGACCCACGTACGGGTGCGTTGCGATGGTGAAAGCTTCGCCGTCCTCGAGGTACCGCACCCGACCAGTGGCGCTGGCGCCCCTCCGGCCCCCAGTTTCATCTGTGGCATCGAAAACGACCCGCTGACCGGAGGCGTGCGATTGTTGAACTGGGCTTCCGGCACCGGCTTGGTGACGAACCGGTCCGGCCTCCTAGTCCGGGCGACGAATGCCTGGATCAGTGTGTCGGATTGGTACGGGCTGATCGCGGGCCCGGAAGGTTGGTTCGAGTACCAGGCCGCCTCGAATTACAACATCCTCGGGGCCGCCGAGGATCAGTTGCGGTTTTTTCCCGCTGATCCCCTCGGCGCGCGCTATGCCATCTGGTTCCCCGCTCGCACAACCGCCGAGTTGCAAGTTCTGGCCGCGCAGGTCGAATGGTCGCTGAGCAATGGCACGGCCCGTCTCGCATGGCCGGCGCCGGATGGCTCCCGACACCATCTTGAACTTGCCGTGCCACAAGCCCCGCGCTACCCGCCGTATTCGGTTCGACCTGACTGGATCCGGGCCTCTTCTACGCAGGGAGTCTATTCGGTCGAACGGGTGTTGGACGGTGATCCCGGCAGTTTTTGGGTTTCGCTCTACGGTCCCACCAACCGGATCGAGTGGATCTGGGTGGCCTGGTCCCGACCCGTTGCATTGTCGGACATCACGCTCGTGCCCCGACCCGACAATGGCGGATATGGTCCCAGCCAGGTCCGATTGCTGTTGAACGTGTCTCAACTGCCTTCTCCGGGCAGTCCGCCCCCGACGGGAGAAATCGCCTACGAGGGTCCGGTGCCACCCACCAGCGAGCTGTATCTTCGCCTCCCCTCCCCGCTGACCGCCACCAACGCACTCTGGCTGATTCTCGGTGCTTACGACCGGGGCAGCACCAACGCCCCGCGGAACGTCCAGATCAGTGAGCTCATCTTCCGGGAACGCGCCCGTCCGGGAACCTACGCCGACTGGGCCCTGCGCAACTTCTCAGCGGCGCCGGAACCGGCAGCCGACGCGCTCGCCCCCACCGCAGATCCGGACCGGGATGGAGCCGTCAACCTCTTGGAGTTCATCTTGGGCACGGATCCCCGGGTCCCGGAACCGCCTCCGGCGAGCCCGGTCGTCGGGGATCTCTCATCCACTCATGTCCGCTGGTTGCTCCGGGAATCTTCCGCTCTGGCAGGAGTCTTCCGCCGCTTTGAGTCGTCCCCTGATCTGCACGCCTGGTCCCCGGTGGAGCCGACTTCGATCCGCCTCCTGCAACGCACAAATGGCCTGGACCTTTGGGAAGCGACTTTTCCCGTGGAAACAAGCCCGAGATACTTCCGCCTGCAGTATGAACTTACCGAGGAACGCTGAGGCGGGCCGCTGCCCGCGTCGGGACTCCCGGGGACGCTGTGTCCTTCGCCCGACGCTGTCTGCACACGCCAGAGAACAGCGCCCTCCGCACCGAGGGCCCGGGTTGAGATTGGGTCGCATCGCGGTTCGGCTCGGACTGGCGCTGCTTTTCTGTAGCCTGTTGCGGCCCTTTGCCGCCGGGCATGATCTACCCGATCCCCTCGAGGCCGGGTTCGACGCGCCACCTCCGGAAGCGCGCCTCCGTGCCTACTGGTGGTGGCTGAACGGCAATGTCACCAAAGAAGCCATCACCCGCGACCTGGAGGAAATGAAAGCCAAGGGGTTCGGCGGTGCAATCCTTTGCGACGCCGACGGTTCCAATCAGGACGGCAACGCCCGCGTGCCGCATGGACCTACCTTTCTTTCCCCCGCGTGGCTGGAATTATACCGACATACGCTGGACGAAGCCGCCCGGCTCGGACTCGAAATCAGCCTCAACATCCAGAGCGGTTGGAACCTCGGAGGTCCCATGGTGCCACCTGACGATGCCCCAAAGAAAGTCGTTTGGACCTTCACGCGGCTCACCGGACCCACGAATGGCATCTTTGCCCTGCCTCGACCCGAGGCCCGTGATGGTTACTACCGGGATCTCTACGTCCTGGCTTATCCGGTCCGACCGCCCCCGCCCCACTTGCCCATCCTGCACACCGTCCGCAGCAGCTCGGCCCAGGCCGACCATCCCCCGAGCCTCGCCGTGGACGACGACCCCGAAACCTTCTGGGTCTCGGGCGGGGAGAGCCCGGGCGACGGCCCGCGGCCCGACCGCCCGGAATGGATCGAGTTGGAATTCGACCGCCCCGTGGACGTGCAACAACTGGCCCTCCGGCCTCGTCCGCGTTACGGACCCGCCGAACTCGAGCTGTCGGTTTCGGACGATGGCACCCAATTTCGCCCCGTGCATCGCGCCCCCGTCTCCGGCACCCGTGAAACCACCCTGCGTTTCCCCTCTGTCACCGGCAGGGTGTATCGCGTCACCTTCTATCGATCGCGGGACCCCCGCTTCCCCGGAGCGGCGCGCAACGTACAAGTGGCCGAGATCAAATTGGCCGGCGCGCAGGGGGAGTGGCCCGCCTTGAACCGCATCTCGCGCCCCTTGCGAAACTGGGCCCAGAAAGCCATGCACCGTACTCTGGAGCCTTTCTCCGCTCCCGAATCCCGTCCCCTCTTCGAAGAATGGCCCGCCCGCCCGGACGAAGCAGATCTGCGCACAGCCGATGTCCGCGACCTTACTTCAGCCCTCGACTCCCAGGGGCGTCTCCACTGGGAGGTGCCGCCCGGTCCATGGGAAATCCTTCGCCTCGGCTGTACCCTGAACGACCACTGTTATGTCTCCACCTGCAGTGAAGGTTGGGAGGGTTACGCTCTCGACCCCTTCGACGCGGGTGCCTTCCAGCGTTACTGGGACCTGGTGGTGGAGAAGCTCCTCGAGCATGCCGGGCCCCACAAGGGCCGGACCCTCAAGTATCTTCATACCGACAGCTGGGAAGTGGAGGTCGCCAATTGGACCCCGACGCTGCCGCAGGAGTTTCAACGCCGCCGCGGCTACGATCCAAAACCGTGGCTGCCCGTCCTCGCGGGCCGGATCGTCAACAGCCGCGAAGAAAGCAACCGCTTCCTGCATGACTTCCGACGGACCTTCGGGGACCTGGCCATCGACCACCACTACCGTCTGTTCCGTGACCGCGCTCATCGCCACGGACTCCTGATTCACCCCGAAAGCGGCGGCCCCCATGCGGTGCCCATCGACGCCCAACAATGCCTGGGTTTCAACGACACTCCCATGAACGAGTTCTGGGCCCGGTCGTGGCGCCATCGCGTGGGCGACGCCAACCGCTTCTTCGTCAAGCAGCCCGCCTCCGCCGCCCACACCTACGGTCGCAAACTCGTCATGGCCGAAGGGTTCACCACCATCGGTCCGCACTGGCAGGAAACCCTGTGGGACAACCTCAAACCGACCTTCGACAAGGCTTGTACGGAGGGACTCAACCTCCTGGTCTGGCATGCCTTCGTTTGTTCACCGGAGAGCGAGGGTATCCCGGGCCAGCAATACTTCGCCGGCACCCACCTCAACCCCCTGGTAACGTGGTGGTCCAAATCCCGGCCGTTTTTCGACTATATCAACCGCTGCCAGTTCCTGCTCCAGCAGGGGTGGTTCGTGGCCGACGTTGCCTTTTATTACGGGGATCACGTGCCCAACTTTGCCCAACTCAAGAGCAGCGATCCCGCCGGTATCCTGCCGGGATACGACTACGACGTCGTGACCGCGGAAGTCCTGTTGCAGCGCATGGAGGTCCGTGACGGCCGATTCGTGCTGCCGGATGGGATGAGTTATCGTGTCCTCGTCCTGCGGGATCTCGGCGTGATCTCCCCTCCGGTCCTGCGGCGGTTGCGCGACTTCGTCCGGGCCGGCGGCATTGTCGTTGGACGCCGTCCTGTCAGCCCCGGTACACTCACGGATTACCCCGCTTGCGACGAGGAATTCGGCCGTCTGGTGGAAGAACTCTGGGGCCCTGCAGACGCGCCGCCGCCCGAGATCACCCCCCGGGGGACGGTCCCGCGCCGCGTCATCGCAGACCGGGGAGCCCGGGCGGTGCTCGCCGCCCTCGGGGTGCCCCCGGACTTCGAGTGGAAGCCCCTCGACACCAACAACGTCGCCGATCTGGACTACATCCATCGCCAGACCGAGCAGGCCGACATCTACTTTGTCGCGCACCGGGGCACCAATGCGACTCGCGTTCTGGCCACCTTCCGTGTGGCGGGGAAGGTTCCCGAGCTTTGGGATCCGGTCACGGGGGAGCGCCGCCGTGCCACGGACTATCACATCGGCGACGGCCGCACAACCCTGCCCCTGTCCTTTGCCCCCTGCGGCTCCTGGTTCATCGTGTTCCGACATCCGGCAAAGCTGCATCCCCCGACAGGCCAGCCGAACGAGCCGGAGTTTCATCCCGTTCTCGCCATCGAGGGACCGTGGACGGTTCATTTCGACCCTGCGTGGTCCTCGGTCTCGAACCTCGTTCTAACCAATCTGATATGCTGGACCGAGCATCCCCATCCAGACATCCGATATTACTCGGGCACGGCACGCTACGAGACCCGTTTCGTCTGGACACCGGATCGACGGCCGCCCGCCACCGAGATCTGGCTGGACCTAGGCGATCTGAGGGAACTGGCCGAAGTCCGCCTCAACGGCCGGGCCTGCGGCATTGTCTGGACACCGCCTTTCCGGGTACAGGTGGATCCGGCGCTTCGCGCAGGGGAAAATCACCTGGAGATCGAGGTGGTCAATTTCTGGCCCAATCGATTGATCGGGGACAGCGCCCTGCCGCCCGAACAACGGCGAACCCGAACAAACATCCGAAAGTTCACCCCCGAAACCCCGCTGATGCGCTCCGGCCTCTTCGGACCCGTGCGGCTGCTGATTGCCGGGCCTGACCCGGCTCCCGACCGGTAACATCCCGCCGCCTCTTCAAATCTTCACCCGGCCATGCGGGCACGCACCCGGGCCACCTAAACAGCGAGATTGCGTCCATCTCCGGCTGCAGGCTCTGACGCAGGCGGCTTAGTCGGGGATCTCTGACGAGGGCACTGACGACGTTGTCCCTTCGAAAAGGCACCGGGCAGATCAAAGCTTTGTCCCAGGCGCCCCTGGGACAAGGGGCCCCGGGCAGCAAGTTGTGAGTGCAAGCTGTGTAGTCTCCGAGAAAGCTGCCCCCAGGTACTTCACTCCCCAGCAGATCTCTGAAAGAGGCCGGTCCAACCCTGGCAGCTTCCCTTGCGGGCGAAAGTCGCGAGCCCACGATACCGCCCCGACCCTGGCTACACGGGGATCGCGAGCTCAATATCAAGTAGCCGCCGACGAAAATCGCTGAATTTCCATGCAGCAGCGCCTGCAGGAACTTGGTCGGCCAGCCCACGATCGACCGGGTGGCCGCGTGGTCACGTTCCGGGACACGGACCGTATTCCGATTCCGGCTCCGCCACCTCGCGGTAGCGGCTGCCAACCCTCAATCCGTAGCCGCCGACGGAAGTCGGCGGATCTCCTGAGAGCGGCCGCAGACAGAGGTCCTCGGACTTGCCCACTGTCCATCCCGCTGCCTTGCCGTTCATCACAGAAGGTCCGAGCCCGATTCCAGATTCCCGGTCCGCCACCTTGCAGGGGCCAACCGACCTCAAATCCGTGGCCGCCCCGGGACCGGCGGAAAGTCTTCCGCGGACCTTCCAGCGCGTGTCCGCACGGCTGGGCGACCTGCCAGGCTTTGCGAAATCCGAGGGCTCGAGCCATCGTGGACTTGCGAGAGGCACGGATGACCAGTAGAGGATTTCGTCCACAGCGATGCGTTTTCTTGGCTGGCCTGCAGGGAGACCACGCGCGCTTCACACGCTGCCGGCAGGCAAACGCCGCACGAGGGCCCGGGCAGGATCTTGAGGGTTCGTGTCGGCCCGGCCAATTCGAGGTGTTGAAGCTCGTCGATTGCGCTACTTTCCCAGTCGTGGTAGGTCGCGGGTACCAGGGACACTCAATCGCGCGAAAGCCGTCGCAGCCGATGGGAACGGCCAGCACCGGTGTGCCGAAGTTCCGTTGCGGGATCAGTCGCCCACGCAGCGATTCCGACGTCTGCCAGCACGAAGAGGGCCGAGACCGGGCCGTGTTCCGAACGGGCTCGAAGGCCCCGACCACGCTGCGCCCGGTGCCGAAATGCTCGCCAGGTCCTGAACCCGATAAGATCCCAGGCCGCGTCCCCGTGGCTGGGGCTCACGGTGCGATCTCTTCCCGCGAACCGGATTTGAGACCTCTCTACCCGCCCCGCGATCCGCGACCCAGCATGCAGAGGGGGCCGGGCGAAACCAAGCCCGATGGGCCCGGGCGCTGCATTCGTTCGCAAGCGCGGCAGCCTTCGTCAGCGGGGTTCTCCCTCGTCGAGCTCCTGGTCGTGATGGTCATTTTGGGGATCCTGGCGGGGATTCTGCTGCCCGCCCTGGCTCGCAGCCGGCAGCTGGGCAAGCGCACGCAATGTCTGAGCCAGCTGCGGCAATTGGCCGTGGCCGCACAAATGTACACCGATACCTATGCCGGCTTTTTTCCGCCTGCCTACTCTTATGAAGTCCGCGAGGGTCTCCCCTGTGCGGTGGCATGGGACTTGACCACGGTCATGAGTGATCCACCGCGCGTGGTCCCGGGCACCCTGTGGGAGGGCCAGGGCAACCCGCAGATCCAACAATGCCCTGAGTATCGCGGCCCCGCCAATTGGGCCGTGGACCCTTACACAGGTTACAACTACAACACCAGCTATCTCGGTCATGGCCAATTCGAATCCGTGCCCGAACCGGCCCGATTGGCCGCCGTGAAGCAGCCGGCGGCCACGGCGATGTTCGGCGACGGACAATACGCCGGAGGAGCCAACAAATTCATGCGCGCCCCCTGGCCCAACCCCGGCGATGCGGAATTCCGCGGGCGCTGGGCGGGCACCCAGGGCTACCGACACGCGAACCGAAGCAACACCGCATTTGTGGACGGACATGTGGAAAGCCTGCAGCGACGTTTTATCGAGAACCAGGACGGAGCCCTCATGGTGGCACCGGGCACGGGCTTTTTGTCCCCTGACAATTCCCTGTACGACCTGGAATGAGACGTAAACGTTCTTTCGCACTCGAAGCGCCCCGCAATCATCAGGAAGGCAGAGTGGATGAGAATCCCGGACAAATGACTTCGCCGAGATGAACCGACACCGACCGGAACGGATTGTGTGCCTCAGTGCCGAGGCTGCGGACTGGCTTGCCCGCATCGGGGCATGGGACCGTGTCGTTGGTGTAAGCGCGTTTTTCCAGTGCCCGGATGGTCTCCCCCCGAAGCCGCGCGTCGGAGGGTTCAGCTCGGCAAATGTGGAGGCGGTGCTGGCGCTGCGACCGGACCTGGTCATACTGTTCTCGGACGTGCAGGCGGATCTCGCCGCGCGCCTCATCCGGTGCGGTTGCACCGTCCATGTGACCAACCCCCGTACCTTGACGGACGTGGAGCAAACCCTCGCCACCCTGACACGCCTGGTCGACGGCGGGGAGCGGGGCCT
>JAOADM010000220.1 GCA_026417315.1 Limisphaera sp. | reverse complement strand
GTCAGATGTGTATAAGAGACAGCCTGTGGACCCTGGACTGCTTGGCGTTGCTGCACGACCCTTGAGTGTCGATTCCTCCGGGATCACTGACAAGTCTCCAGCGTGAGGCCGGGTGGCAGGAGCGGCCACGGTGCACCCTGAACCCGCACCTTTGGGCTCGGCCGGGCAATCCCGGGTTCCGGACTTCTCATCCGGGGGAGTGGCGCCCGAAGCCGGGGAGTTGTCCGTTGTCTCCAGAATGCCTGCAAGGCGCGATCCCGAAAAAGGGCCTGC
Organism: Limisphaera sp.; assembly: GCA_026417315.1. Classification (GTDB taxonomy): domain Bacteria; phylum Verrucomicrobiota; class Verrucomicrobiia; order Limisphaerales; family Limisphaeraceae; genus Limisphaera. Next base: position 5,641 of record JAOADM010000220.1, on the reverse strand, counting down.
GCGACTGAAACCTTCCCAAGGCCGCCATCTGCTGCCCTCTTCGTTTGCGAACACACCGGGCATGGACCGGGGGTGGCCGTGGTGGCCGGGGCGAGCCGCTGGAGTGGCAGGGGAGCGGTTGCGATTCACCATTCCTCCGGGGGGTGCCTCAATCCCGGGCAGGATTCTCCGGCGCAAGGCCCTTCATCGAGGCTTCGCAGTGCGGCTTCTCCGGGTTCGGCTCGACCGGGGATCTCTTTGACTTGCGTCAAGGACGGCATGCGCAGATTCGATGCATGGTGGGGGCGAATGAGGACGGGGATGCAACAAGAGCCGGAGCGGCCGGCTCGGGGCTGTCCTCGCATGACCCGCCAACGCCGCTGGTGCCTCGCGTGGGTCTGCGGGCTCATGTTGTTGGTTTGCCGCGGGGACAACACGGGCTCGGCCGGGGCCGTCCGGGCCGCGGAACCCGCGCGTCAGCCCGAGGCTTCCACCGCGAGCAGCCCGGCTTCGGGGGGCCTTCCCAAGCTGCCCGCGGTCTCGCGACCCCTGGCCTCCCAACCCCCGGTGGGGCTGCCGGACGATGCGCATCTGGATAAAACCCCGCCGCGGGCCACGAAGGGGTTGGACCTGGTGAAGCTGGGCTGGACGTACAACTGCATGGAGTGTCACAAGCTGCTGCCGGCCCGGTGGCATTACGACCGGCCGATGGTGGAACACCAGGACATCCGGCTGGAGCACGGCAACAATCGCTTTTGTCTCAATTGTCATCACCCGACCAACCGAAACGCCTTTGTCGACTACGACGGGTCGGAAATTGCCGAGTCGGACGTGGTGCTCTTGTGTGCCAAGTGTCATGGCACGATTTATCGGGACTGGCAGGCNGGGGTGCACGGTCGGCACAACGGATATTGGGACACGCGGCGCGGGCCGCGGACGAAACTGCGTTGCATCCAGTGTCATGATCCCCACCGGCCGGCCTTTCCGTCCATGCGTCCGCTGCCCCCGTTGCGGTATCCGCCCCGGGCCGCGCGGCCCTCGGCCTCTGCAGGGGGCGGTTCCGGTCATTGAGGCGCCATGAACGATCCAGGTCCAACCCCGGCCACAGCCCGGTCGCTCGAGGAGGTGTACCGGCCGATAACCCGCCGCACCTTTCTCAAGGGTGCCGCGGCGTCCCTGGTGGGCATGACCGGTCTGATGGCGGCGCTCCGCCCGCTGCTGGAGCTGGAACGGGGCGAGATCACCGTGGACGAGTTGTTGCAGCGGCACTACCGCGAGCTGACCCCGCAGGAGCTCGAGCGCATCCTGCGTGCGCTGGAGGAAAAGACCGCCCGGGAGTACGGGGTCCGTCCCCACATTCGCGACATTCGACCGCAGCCCGGCGTGGAGTTTGCCTACGCCCTGAACCTGACCCGGTGCATCGGTTGCCGCAAATGTGCGCATGCCTGCCTGCGGGAAAACAACCAGTCGAGGGAAACGCCGGACGACATCGAGATGTCCTACATCCGCGTGCTGGAGCTGCAGAAAGGGGCCATCAACCTGGAGACGTCGAACCTTTACTACGACCCCGAGCGGGTGCCGCAGCCCGACAAATACTACATGCCGGTCCAGTGTCAGCAGTGCCGGCAGTCCCCCTGCACGAAAGTCTGCCCCGTACAGGCGACCTGGCAGGAAGCCGACGGGATTGTGGTGGTGGATTACAACTGGTGCATCGGCTGCCGTTACTGCATGGCGGCATGTCCCTACGACGCCCGTCGGTTCAATTACAAGAAACCGACGCTGCCCCCGGAGGCCGTCAACCCCAACCAGAGTTATCTGAGCAACCGGATCCGACCGAAGGGCGTGGTGGAGAAGTGCACCTTCTGTTTGCATCGAACGCGGGAGGGCCGGTACCCCGCCTGTTTGGAGGTTTGTCCCACGGGGGCCCGGGTGTTCGGGAACCTGCTGGATCCCGACAGCGAGATCAGTTACGTGCTCCGGAACAAGCGGGTGTACATCCTCAAAGAGGAGGTGGGGACGCTGCCCCGCTTCTACTATTTCTTCGAGAAATGAAGGAGTACCTCGTTTTTCTCTATCGGGTGGCCCGGCTCTCCTTTTACGGGAGCGCGCGGTTTTATGCCTGGATGGGGTTTCTGACGGTGCTGGTGTTGTTGGGACTGCATGCCTGGGCCCGTCAGTTTGTCGAGGGCTTGCAGGTCACCGGGCTGACCAACCAGGTGAGCTGGGGGGCCTACATTGCGAATTTCACCTTTCTGGTGGGGGTGGCGGCCGCGGCGGTCATGCTGGTGATCCCCGCCTATGTGTACCGGCAGGAACACATGCACGAGGTCGTGGTCTTCGGCGAGCTGATGGCGATTGCGGTCATCGTCATGTGTCTTTGTTTCGTCATGGTCGACCTCGGACACCCGGAGCGCTTCCATCACATGATCCCGCCGTTCGGCATCTTCAACTTTCCCGGGTCGATCCTTTCCTGGGACGTGATTGTGCTGAACGGCTATTTGCTGCTGAACCTGCACATTGCCGGCTATCTGCTCTACTGCCGCTACCGGGGGCGCAAGCCGGCCCGGCCGTTTTACATTCCCTTCGTGTTCATCTCGATTGCCTGGGCCATCAGCATCCACACCGTGACGGCCTTTTTGTACGTGGGCCTGGCCGGGCGCAGCTACTGGCACCATCCGCTGGTGCCCTCGCGCTTCCTGGCCTCGGCGTTCGTCGCGGGTCCCGCGTTGATGATCCTGACCTTCCAAATCATTCGGCGGGTCACGGAGTATTTCATCGGCGACAAGCCGTTGTACACGCTGCGCATGATCATGACGGTGGCCATGATCATCAACATGTTCCTGCTGGGCTGCGAGTTGTTCACCGAGTTCTATTTTCCCACGCAGCATGCGGCGGCGGCGCAGTATCTGTATTTCGGCCTGCACGGTCACCGGGGGTTGGTGCCGTGGATCTGGACGGCGATTGCCCTCGATACCGTCGGACTGCTGCTGCTGATCACTCCGGCCAGCCGTCGCATTGGGTGGCTGAACCTCGCCTGTGTCACGTGTTTTATGGGCATTTGGATCGAGAAGGGGATGGGGTTGATCGTGCCGGGGTTTGTGCCGACGCCGCTGGGGCAGGTGGTGGAGTATCTGCCGACCTGGAATGAGACGCTGGTGTGTGTGGGCATCTGGGCGTTGGGGGCTTTGCTGTACTCGTGGATGTTGCACGTGGCGGTGCCGATCATGAACGGATCGCTGCGGGCACGCCCGGCGGACGCCGCGTCGCTTCCGGGAGATGCCGCTTCCGTGGCGGCGGCGTGAGGCAACGGGGCAGACGCGAATGCCGGGCAGGAAAACGCAAAGAGGCCGTATCGAAACAGGAGAGACCGGATTATGAGAACGCGTTGTGGTTCATGGTGGGTGGCGCTGGCGGCTCTGCTGGCCGGCGCGGGGGCGCAGGCGGGATTCACCTTGAAGGAACTGTCGCCGCAGAGCGCGGCGTGCGTGGCGTGTCACAAGAAGGAGAGCCCCGTGATCTATGAGCAATGGGGCAGTTCGAAGCATTTCCGGGCCAATGTGGGCTGTTACGAATGCCACATGGCCACGGAGAAGGATCCGGACGCCTATGAGCACTACGGCCAGCTCATCGCGACGATCGTGACGCCCAGGGACTGCGCCCGCTGTCACGAGAAGGAGGTCCAGGAATTCAGTGATTCGCACCATGCGAAGGGTGCACGCATCCTGGGTTCACTCGACAACATCCTGGCGGAGGTGGTGGAGGGCAACAACGGCTTTCGGACGCCGGCGTTTCCCCACGGCAACAGTGCGGCGGCCGTGTTGGGTTGCTGGCAGTGCCATGGCAGCGAGGTGAAGCTGTTGCCCAACGGCCGACCCGATCCGGCCACTTGGCCGAACACGGGAATCGGGCGCATCAACCCCGACGGGTCGGAGGGCTCCTGCACCGCATGCCATTCGCGTCACGCATTCAGTGCCGCCCAGGCGCGCACCCCGGACACCTGTGGCAAGTGCCACATGGGGCCCGACCATCCGCAGATCGAGATCTACAACGAGTCCAAGCACGGCATTGCCTACCGGGCGAACGTGGACAAGATGGCCTTGAACAATCCCAAGTGGGTGGTGGGCGAGGACTATTCGGCGGCGCCCACGTGTGCCACGTGTCACATGAGCGCCACGCGCGATCAACCGATCACGCACGACGTGGGGATGCGCATCTCCTGGAACAACCGGCCCGAGATCTCGGTGCGGCCGGAAGTGGCCGATGCCAAGCTGGGATTGCCGGGCAAGGATGTCCCGTGGGAAAAACGGCGGGCCAACATGATGAATGTCTGTCTCAACTGCCACAACGCGAATTACGTGAACGCGTTCTATCAGCAGTACGATGCGCTGATCGAGCTGTACCATGAAAAGTTCGCCAGGCCCGGGCTGGCCTTGTATCAGGCCGCCAAACCCCTGCTTCCCGGGCCGCAGTTCTCGCACAAGATCGACTTCATCTGGTACGAGATCTGGCATCACGAGGGCCGCCGGGCCCGTCACGGGGCCTCCATGATGGGCCCCGACTACACGCACTGGCACGGGACCTACGAGGTGGCGAAGCACTTCTATTCCGAGTACATCCCGGAGCTCCGCGAACTGGCGGAAAAGAACCTGCACTCCCCGGATCCGGAGCGGCGGGCCGCGGCCGAGAAACTCCAGAAGCTGCTGGACGAGGTTCTCAACCACGACAACCACAAATGGTACCTCGGGAAGATGGATCCCGAGGAAAAGGCCCGACGCGAGGCCCAGATTCGGGAGTTCCAGAAACGATACAGCAAGTAAACGCGGGTCCGGCCGCGCCGGCCCAGGCGGGGGATTCTGCCATGCCCGTCTCGGCGTACATCCTGTTGTGTCCCGTGGCCGCTCAACCGGCGTTGCGGGAAGCGCTGGCCCGCTTGCCGGGGGTCGAGGTGGGAGCGGCACATGAACGGGGCCTGGCCGTGGCGGTGGAGACACCGGACGAGACCGCGGCGGAGGCCATGGGACGTCAACTGGCGGCGCTTCCCGGCGTCCGCGAGGCGGTTCTGGTGTATCACCATTTCGAGGATCTCGGGAGTTCCAGTGCGCGTGAAGAGGTTCATTCAAGCCCATGAAGACGTTTCGTGACGACAAGCAGGGGGCTTCCAGCCGGCGGGAGTTTTTGAAGCAGATGGCGCTGGCGGTGGCCGGCAGCGTCCTGACCGGCGGCCGGATTCCGGTGGCCGCGTCGGCCTCGGCGGGCCCCGAGGGACTGACCTGGCAGAAGGCCCCTTGCCGCTTTTGTGGCACGGGTTGCGGCGTGTTGGTGGGGGTGAAGGACGGCCGGGTGGTGGCGGTGCAGGGCGATGTGGAGAGTCCCGTCAACCGCGGGCTGTTGTGTGCCAAGGGTTATCATGTGGGCCTGGCCCTGTACGGCAGGGACCGCCTGACCACGCCACTCCTCCGGCGCAACGGAAAGCTGGAGCCGACCACATGGGAGGAGGCCATCGACCGCATCGCGCGGGAAATCCTGCGGAGCCCGTCCACGTTTGCCTTTTACGGATCGGGGCAGTGGACGATTTGCGAGGGCTACGCGGTGATGAAGTTCATGAAGGGGGGCTGAGCAACAATCACGTGGATCCGAACGCGCGGCTGTGCATGGCCAGTGC
>JAOADM010000219.1 GCA_026417315.1 Limisphaera sp. | reverse complement strand
CCGCTCGTTCCACGTTTCGAGGAAGTACCCGCGCGCATCGCCGTACACGCGAGGCTCGATCAACAACACGCCTTCCAGTTCGCAGGGGATGACGTTCATTTCAGCCGCCGTGCCTCGGCAATAACCTCTTGCTCGAGATAGTCGCGGTACTCGCAGCGGGGCATTCGCGCCACCAGGGCTTCGAGCTGTTCCAGGCTGATGAAGCCCTGGCGGAAGGCCGCCTCTTCGGGGCACCCGATTTTGATGCCCTGTCGTTTCTCGATGGTCTGGACGTAAGCGGAGGCGTCGTGCAGGCTGCTGCTGGTGCCCGCGTCCAACCAGGCAAAACCGCGGCTCAGCCGGTAAACGCGCAGCTGTCCCCGCCGGAGGTATTCCACGTTCACGTCGGTGATTTCCAGCTCGCCGCGAGCCGACGGTTTGAGGTTCCGGGCGATTTCGATCACCTGGTTGTCGTAGATGTACAGTCCGGGAACCGCGTAGTTGCTGCGCGGGTGTTTGGGTTTTTCCTCGATGGAGATGGCCCGGCCCGCGGCATCGAACTCCACGACGCCATATCGCTGGGGATCGTTCACGTGGTACCCGAAGATCACCGCACCGCCCTGAAACTCGTTGAACGCCCGCTGGAAACTGTCGCCACCATAGAAAATGTTGTCGCCCAGAATGAGGGCCACGGAGTCTTTCCCGATGAACGATTCGGCGATCAAAAACGCCTGGGCAATGCCTTCTGGCCGGGGTTGCTCGCGATATTCCATCTGCAGGCCCCATTGCCGCCCGTCCCCGAATAACTGCCGAAAGCGCGGCAGGTCCTGCGGTGTGGAGATCAGGCAGATCTCGCGAATACCCCCTTCGATCAGGGTGGTCAGGGGGTAATAAACCATCGGCTTGTCGTACACCGGCTGCAGCTGCTTGCTGGCCACCAGCGTCAACGGGTACAGGCGCGAGCCGGCTCCGCCAGCCAGGATAATGCCTTTCATGCGCTGGTAACATAGTGAGCGGTTTTCACACGGCAATCCGAATCTGTGGGAGAGGAAGAAGCCCGTGTACGGGTCTCCCGTCGGTGGTTGGAGATTTCGGGTTTCGAATCGTGTCGCAGCCCGGGCGAGGGTTGCGCCTGTCCGGACATGGCGAGGCATGGCGGAGTGTTCACCACGCTCCCACCTGGCGCGTGACCCTCGGGGCAGCCATCCGCCGGCACCAAGAGGAAACACTTTCGGGCTGCTCGATCGTCCTGCCGGACGGGCCCGACCGGGGCTGAGCAGGAACCGCACCCATTTTTCCTCAGGCGGCGGGGGACTCGTACCCTGCAGTCCGCCAACCTGGCCCGGCGCTCCCGCAGGGGCGGCCATGGGCCGAAACACTCACTTTTGACGAGACCACACGACCGGGACCCCGAGAGAGAGGCCCCTGCCTCGGTTGGTCGGGGAGGAGTCGTCCATCAAAACCTGATCAGATGCGGCGGCGGTGCCAGGGACACATCTTTCAGCGTGCACCCGGGAAATGCCCGGCCTGCTCTTGGGGTGTTACATGCACTTTCAGCGCCGCAGGTGCCCCGGCCGCTTTCGATGGCGCCGTGCCGGCGCCCGGAGACGCAGCCCGAGCGGGGGCCCGCTCAAAGGAGGATCTCATGCTCCCAGCCAATCTTGACCAGGTCGATCCGACCCAGGTCCGCCACGCCCAGTTTGTGTTTTTCGTCGGCGATGCGGACATGCCGCGCCAATTCCTGCAAGGACCGCTCCTCCCCGAAGAAGGCCCTGCGCTTTTGCTCCAGCAGTTTCACACCGACGGCGTCCACGGCAACCGGATCCGTCGAGAGCAACAGCCCCTTGTAGGCCCAGGTGTACTGGCGCTCGTAGTGATGCGGGCCGGCGGTGTAGAACTGCGGGGTCAGGACCACCAGCACATTCAGCTTGACCTTGCCCCGGACCTGCGGGAGCTGCCAGATGGTGGCCAGGTCGGCGCACATGTCGGGGTGGTACGCGGAGGGTTTCTCGACGAACATGATCAGGTTCTTGATGCACCCCCCCACCCCCGACCAGGCGTGCGTCCGCAGGGGGCGGGCGTTGATCAACACGGTGCAATCCGCCAGGGTTTGCCGCGCACCGCGGTCGTCGACTCGGATCCGTTCGGATGCCACGCCTGCTTCTTGAATCCTTCGCTGGAGGGCTTCCTCCAGTTCCACCGGTGTGCGAAGCGGCCGCCAAACGTTGGATTTGATGCCGACCTGATCAGCCGGACGAACCAGTTGGCGCCATGCCTCCGCAGCGGTACGGGTCCCGAACAGAGCGCAGATCCCCTGGTCCAACATTTCCTGCAGGATCTGCGGCTGGATGCGGCCCTCGTCGTCCAGGACCTTTTCGTGACGGACCAGGACCACTCTGGCACGCCGGTCGTCCCGGGCCAGCAACCGGTTGGCTGCCCCGGCCCCGGCCGCCAGAGCCGAAAGACGCACGATGAATTCTCGTCGGGTCATCCCCGCATAGCTGATGTCGGCATCGTTTCTCATGGCGTGGTCTCCGTAGTTGCCGGAAGGTTTCGGGTTGCCTCGTCGAGCAAAAGCCGGGCCGCTGCGGCCGAAGGGGCTTGGAAAACCGCCACCAGGTAGCGCCCCACCTGCCGGCCTCCGGTCCACGGCTGCCGGTCATTGACCCACGAAAAACCCTCGGGATTGAATTGGAAATGCGCAGCCACGCTTTCCCAAGCTGCAGCAGCTCGGGCCACACTGGGATACGCGACCAGTAACAGCCGGCTGCGGGTACCGTCGCGCTCGTAGGTCGCCAACACGGCTTCGGTGTCAGCCGTGATCTGGAATACATTCTCCCCGCCCAGGGGAAAGTGGTAACTCAGGCAGAACGGATCGCGGAAGTAGCGGAGACTTGCAGAAAGGAGGCCGGCCGGGGGCAAGCACCGCACCAGTGCGGGCCGGGGCGACTCTTCACGAATTGCGTCAGCAATCCGGCGCCCGAATTCCCAAATGGCTGCCTTCCCTCCCGGCGTTTCATGGTCGGCGTAAATGACCACGAGGAACCTCCCCTTCCAGAACCGCAGCACACAAGGGACGTACTCCGAGTCCGTACCTATGCCCACCCCGGGGCCTTCGCGGGAAAAGGTGAACATCCCGTAGGCCGCCCACGGGTGGCTCATGTCGAAGACCTCGACTGTGATCGGTGGAAGCTCGGGGTGTTGGTATTCCTGCACTGCCACACGGCGGAAGGAAAACCGCAGGTACACCTCGGCGGCGCCGTCGATGTAGTCGTAGAGCGTATCGGCGTTGTACTCTCGCGGGGCTCCGGCAGGTTGCCACTCTGCCAGCGAACCGGGCAGGAGCCGGCTGACGTTCAGCAGCGGCGAAGGCGCAACACAACCGGCGACCAGAAAGCCCGCGATTGCGGCCAGGAGGACGAAACTCGAAGCGTTCATTTCCATGGAACCCCTGCAAACCCCACCCACGAACCGCACCGGCCTCCCGCCCGTGCGCCTGTTCATTTCTGACGCCGTCTCTTGAGCAATCTGCGCGGGCAGCAAATGACGGGTCAAGGCGAAAGCCGGTCCAGCAGGAAAAAGGGAACGCCCGGAGGCCTGGGAGCAAGCCATTCCAGTGGCCTCGCGACGCTCCGCCCCGGGCCGGTCAGGACGCACTCGCGCCTTTGAGATTGGCAGAGGGGAAATCTGCAGCCACCCTTACACGCCATGGTGGCGGTTGCGCTGCATTTCTCCGCTCTGGCCCGGGAGATCCGCCGCGGTCTTGCGATCGCGCCTTGCGCCCGGGAGCCGGGGACATGCCGCTCTTTGGATGGCCGGCGGCCTCGTGGAGGCAGCCCGGCTGTTCATCATGCCTTCCGGAATGCCCGGGAGGGAACACCTTGGACATGCCCGAGCCTCTTCTGCGGGTGAAGCATCTCCGTTCATGAACGTGGAGTTGCTCCAAAACTCCGCCTCTTTGCGTCCCTTCCTGGAGGAAGCGTTTCGTGCATGGAACGAAGCGGGCATCCCGTTTGTCGTGCTTCGCAACTACGAGCGGTTGCCGGATTTCACCAGCAACGATGTGGACGTGCTGGTGGGGCCGGACCGTCTCTTGGAGGCCGAGAGGCTTTTGGTCCGAGCGGCCACTGCCGTGGGCTATCGGCTCCATCATCGCGCCGAGTTCGACCCGGTGTCCCTCTTTTTCCACCACGCAGAAACATGGCACCAGGTGCAGGTGGATTTGTTTGGGCGACTGGCCTGGCGCGGCGTTCCGCTGCTGGATGCAGAAGCCGTTTTGCGGCGCCGACAGTCGCGCGGCGAGTTCGCCATTCCGGATCCGTGGGACGAAGCGGTGCTGAACCTGTTGGTGCGCCTGCTCTATCAGGGCCGCATACGAGAGAAGTACCGCGAGGGCATTCATCGGGCCGCACAAACGGATGCGGCGACGTTCGTTCGCCGGCTGGCAGAGGTTTTGGGCGCATCGGCTGCGGCCCAGATGACCGGTTGGGTGTTGGCCCGCGACTGGCAGGCGATCGAATCCCGGACGTGGCTCTGGCGACTCGCATTACTGGCCCATTCCCTCCAAACGCGGCCCAGGCCGACGTTGGCCACGGTGGGGCACGACCTGCGGCGACTGTTGCGCCGCTGGCGCCGGCCGCCGGGACTGTGGGTGGTCTTGTTGGGCCCGGACGGCAGCGGGAAATCCGCGGCGGCGCGCGAGTTGTTTGCCTCGTTGCCACCGACCTTCCAGCCGGACAAAAGTCTGCTGGGCCATTGGAAACCGATGATCTTTCCCCTGCCCCATCGGGCCGGTCGCGGTCCGACAACCACCCCGCACGCCCGACCGCCTCGGAGTCGGTGGATGTCGCTGATCGTGCTGGCCCTGCACTGGTTGGAGTACGGACTGGGCTACTGGGTCCGGTTCCGTCCCGTGCTGTTCCGCAACGGCCTTGTGCTCATGGACCGCTACCACTACGACTTCGAGGTGGATCCGCGGCGGTACCGACTGGATGTGGATCCCGAGCGGGTTCAACGATGGTTCCGGTGTTTGCCCCAGCCGGATCTGGTATTCGTGTTGGACGCGCCCACAGAGGTCCTGCGACAGCGGAAGACGGAAGTGTCGGAAGAGGAAACTCGACGACAACAAGCCGCCTATCGTGCACTGGCGACGCGGCTGCCCCGGGCGCATCTGGTGGACGCAAGTCAGCCCCTCTCCACCGTGGTGGAAACGATGCGGCGCACCATTCTGGAACACCTGGTGCGTCGAGGGGAACCGACCGGAAACCGATGAATGCGGAGGGTACGCTGCCCTGGCAGAAGCTGTTGCCCGCACCGCAGCCGGGTACCCCTGCAGTGAACTTTCGCGGCTGGCTGCTGACCAAGCATGGAGAGCCGTTGTTATGGATTCCGGCAGAGGCCGCGCTGGCCCGGCAGACACTCCGATTGTACCCGGCCCAAACCCGGCGCGCACGGTGGGCGCGGCGTCTGGTTTCCTGGGCCGTGGGCTTGCCGGGCGCACCAGGCCTCCGGCGACTGACCCTCTCCGTGGCGGCGGACGCCGCGTTCCTCCCGTTGCTGGCGGGGTCCGGACAATCGCCTGATCAGGTCCGCTTCGGCATCTTTTGTGGCAACCCTCGGGCGGAAGGTCGGCGGATTGTTTTTCTGCGCTTCGGGTCCGATAACCTGCCTGATGCGATCATCAAGGCCGGAGATCACCCTGCAGCCCACGCCCGTTTGGAGGCAGAAACGGCCTTGCTCCGGGCGCACCCAGTGGAACGACTGCGCGCACCACCGTTGAAAGGAGTTTGGCAGAATGGGCCCTTGCGCGCCATGGTCCAGTCGTACGCGCCGGGGGACTGTCCCCGTCACCCGGCCGAGACACTGGTGGCCACGCTGCTTGCCGGGTGGTTGGATCCGAGCCGCCAGATGCCCGTGGCTGCTTTGCCGTTGTGGCGG